>JBAXNI010000051.1:0-18511 GCA_037133835.1 Comamonadaceae bacterium
CCAGATGGCGCAGTCGCATCGGATGACGCCGGCCATCCCAGTTGTTGAAGCTTCCAACGACACTGACTCGTCGCGCATTGGGTGCCCAGACAGCGAATCGAACCCCCGCAACGCCTTGTTGCTGCACCGGGTGGGCGCCCATCACAGTGTATGGTTCAGGGTGCTCACCTGAGCAAAGTAACAACAGCTGTTCATCGCTGAGTTGGGGACCGAAAGCGTAAGCGTCCGCACACACGTCACCGGCACCCTGCGGCACATCACCCCAGTCAACCCGCAAGCAGTAGTCAAAGCGTTTGCGCCGACGCGGCAGCACCGCTTCGAACAGGCCCGCCGGATGACGCAATGCCAACGTCGCAAGCGTCTTTTGCGTGCGTGCATCCAGCACCTGCACCACTTGTGCGCCAGGCAGCATGGCGCGCAGCCAGAGTCGTCCCGCCGCATCGGCATGCATCCCAAGCACCGCAAACGGGTCAGGATGGCAGGCGCCGACCAGCGCCTGGACATCGCGGTCCGAAATCATCCTTGTCCTTTGAATTAATGCCTTGTCAGCGACCTTGAACGTTACTGCCCTCAGGAACGTCCCGGCGCCGACCAGACACGCTCAATGTACTCGCGAATGGTACGGTCAACCGAAAAACTGCCCATTGCCGCCACATTGTGCAAGGCACGCCGTGCCCACAGCTCCGGCTCATCAAACAGTGCATCCACCTGCGACTGTGCTGCCACATAGGCATCGAAGTCGGCCAGCAGCAGGTAGGGGTCACGCTCCAGCAGGTTGTCGGTCAGAGCGTGGTAGCGCTGCGTGTCGCCATGGGAAAAGTCACCCGCCATGATGGCGCCCAGTACCCGTTTGAGCATGGGACTGGCTTCGAGCCGGTCGCGCGGACGATAGCCCTGGGCCTTGATGCTTTGTACTTCTTCGGTGCGCAGACCAAAGACGAACATGTTTTCCTCACCCATGGCTTGTGCCATCTCGATGTTTGCGCCGTCCCAGGTGCCGATGGTGAGCGCGCCGTTCATGGCGAATTTCATATTGCCGGTACCCGAGGCTTCGGTGCCGGCGGTGGAGATCTGCTCGCTCAGATCAGCTGCAGGGATGATGATTTCCGCCAGACTGACGCCGTAGTTGGGAATGAAGACAAGTTTGAGACGATCGCCGACACGTGGATCGGCGTTGATCACCGAGGCGACGCCATGGGTCAACTCGATGATCAGCTTGGCCATGTGGTAGGCCGACGCTGCCTTGCCCGCAATCACCACCGTGCGCGGCGTCCAGTGCGCGTCCGGGCGCTCGATCATGGCCTGATAACGCGCGATCAGCTGCAGTACATTGAGCAATTGGCGCTTGTATTCGTGGATCCGCTTCACCTGCACATCGAACAGGCTGGCCGGATTTACCGTGATACCCAATCGCTTCTCAATCAAACTGGCCAGACGCTGCTTGTTGTGCCGTTTCACAAGCATGAAGTCGCGCCCCAGCTGGGGGTCCGCGGCAAGCGGTTTAAGGGCAGCGAGCTGTCCCAGATCATGCCGCCAGCCGTGACCGATGCTGCGGTCAATCAGGCTGGAGAGTTCCGGGTTGGCCTGCATCAGCCAGCGCCGCGGTGTGACGCCGTTGGTGACGTTGTGGAATTTGTCCGGATAAAGTCTGGCGTAGTCTGCAAAGATCGTTTGCACCATGAGCTCGGAATGCAGGGCCGAGACGCCATTGACCTTGTGTGAAGCGACAATCGCCAGGGCAGCCATATGAATGCGCCCGTCGCTGTTGTCATCCACGATCGAAACCCGTTTGGCCATCGCCTCATCACCCGGAAAGCGCTCACGCACCTGTTCAAGGAAACGGCGGTTGATCTCGCGGATGATTTCGAGATGGCGTGGCAACAAGGACTCGAACATGCGCACCGGCCAGGTCTCCAGTGCCTCGGGCATCAAGGTGTGGTTGGTGTAGGAGACTGCCTCCTGCGTGATGCTCCAGGCAGCGTCCCACTTCAGCTCATGCTGGTCCATCAACAAGCGCATCAGTTCGGCTGGCGCGAGCGCCGGATGGGTGTCGTTGAGGTGAATGGCATTGGCACGGCCCAGCTGCAGCAGGCTACGGCCTTCGCGCAAATGTCGTGTCAGCACGTCCTGCAGAGAAGCGCTGACCAGAAAGGCCTCCTGCTTCAAGCGCAGTTCGCGCCCGGCGGGCGTGCTGTCGTCAGGATAGAGCACCCAGTTCAGAACATCCGCCGCCACGCGGTGACTGCTTGCCGCCAAGTACTCGCCGCGACAGAAAGCGGCAAAATCGATGGCCCGCTCTGCGCTGGCGTGCCACTGCCGCAGGGTGGAGACTCGATCGCTGCTATGCGCCGGAACGATGAAATCGTAGGCCTGTGCAATGACCCGCTCGGCCGCGACCCAATGCCGCCCTGTGCCTCGGGCTTCGACGTGACCACCGAAGCCGACGGCATAACGAACTTCCGGACGATAGACCTCCCAGTTGTTACCCCAGCGCATCCAGTCGTCTGGCACTTCAATCTGCCGGCCATCCTGAATCTGCTGCGCAAACATGCCATATTGGTAGCGCAGGCCGTAACCGAACGACGGCAGGCCAAGTTCGGCAAAAGCGTCAAGAAAACAGGCTGCCAGACGGCCCAGACCACCATTGCCCAGCGCCGCATCATTCTCCAGCTCCAGTGCATCGGACAACTGCAGTCCGCTGGCTTCGAGTTGCCGGCGTACATCCTTTTCCAGACCGAGTGCCGCCAGCGCGTTGCCGAGCGCCCGACCCATCAGGAACTCCATGGACAGATAGTGGACGCGGCGTACCGAGCCGTTTCCGACTGAATTGCTGTCATTGGACTGGGTTCTGGCCCAGCGTTGTGCCAACTGTGCATGCAGGGCTGGCGCGGCAGCAACCGCGCGTAACAAGGAGTCTCGATCCGACACAAGTGAGAGTTCAGAAATCATGAAGAGTCGTCTTGAAAGCTGTAGTTAAATTACATTAAGCAGATCAACATCCCTATCCTAACAATAAATTTCGACTGTTTTGCCGTACGGGTTGATCAATATTTTCCCGTTGTATAACTACATTTATTCAATGTATACTTAAAAACATTGCAGCGCCCGTCGCCGGGATAGGCGCACCGGGCGGTTCCTGCGCGCGAGCGCTGAGGTGTTACATGGCGGATGTAAAGCTTTCGAGTGTCAGCAAGTCCTTTGGCGACAACCTCATCCTGCAGCAGGTCGATCTTGAAATTCACGACGGCGAGTTCATGGTGTTCGTCGGGCCCTCGGGTTGCGGCAAATCCACCCTGTTGCGCATTATTGCCGGTCTTGAAGACATAACGCATGGCGAGCTGAGCATTGGCGGCAAACGCGTCAATGATGTCGCGCCGGCAGAACGTGGCATCGCCATGGTGTTTCAGTCCTACGCGCTGTATCCGCACATGAACCTGTACGACAACATGGCGTTCGGGCTCAAACTCGCCAAACTGCCCAAAGACGAGATCGATAGGGCCGTGCACCAGGCTGCCAGGATTCTCAATATCGAGCACCTGCTTCTGCGCAAGCCAAAAGACCTCTCGGGCGGGCAGCGCCAGCGCGTGGCGATTGGCCGCGCCATTGTGCGCAAGCCCGAGGTGTTTCTGTTTGACGAGCCACTGTCCAATCTGGACACAGCGCTGCGCGTGCGCATGCGCTACGAACTCGCCAAGCTGCACGAAGAGTTCAAGACCACCATGGTTTATGTGACGCACGATCAGGTAGAAGCCATGACACTGGCTGATCGCATCGTGGTGCTGTCCGCAGGCCGGATCGAACAGGTCGGATCGCCACTGACGCTTTACGAGCACCCGGACAACCTGTTCGTGGCACGTTTCATCGGCTCTCCGGGCATGAACCTGATTGAGGGTGAACTCGTGACCGCGAGCGCTGAAGCCGCCAGCGTGCGTCTCCGTGGTGGCGAGTTGATCGAATGCCGGGTCGACGCATCGAGGGCGCGCACGGGTGACGTCGTGACCCTGGGTGTACGGCCGGAAGATTTTCGGATCGCCGACACAGTCAACGCGCTGCATACCGAAGTCACCTTCGTTGAATCGCTGGGCAGCATCACCTATGCCTATTGCAGCAACCCGGCCAGTCAGGAAGTGCTGACCGCTGCGGTGGAGCGCCAGATGGCAGTGCGCAGTGGTGATGCGCTTGCCTTGGGCATCCCAAGCGCCCGAGCCTATCTGTTTGATGCGCAGGGGCATGCCTTTCGCCGTCCTGTGCAGCCGGAGCAAAACCGTGCCAGGTAAGCGCGCAAACCGGCGTCCCCTTCTTTTGCTGGCAAGCACCCTGGCGGCAACCCTGCTGCTTTGCGGCAGCGCTCTTGCCGGCCCATCTCTGCGCCTGCTGGTATGGATCAACGGCGACAAAGGCTACAACGGTCTGCAAAAGGTGGGCGACGCTTTCACACAAATCAGCGGCGTTCAGGTGGTGGTGCAGCACCCCGAGGGAGCACCCGACAAGTTCACCGCGGCGGCGGCCGCCGGCAAAGGACCCGACATCATGTGCTGGGCACATGATCGCGTCGGCGAATGGGCCAAGTCCGGACTGGTGGTACCGATCCGTCCGGCCCGGAACATTCGCGAACAGATCGACGAGAGTGCCTGGAAGGCCTTTACCTACCACGGCCAGGTCTGGGGCTATCCGCTGGCGATCGAAGCCATTGGCCTGATCTACAACAAGGCCTTGGTGGCCACGCCACCGGGCAGCTTTGACGAGGTGATCGAGCTCGATCGCAAACTCGCCGTGCAGGGAAAGCACGCTATTTTGTGGGCCTATAACAACTCCTTTTTCAGTTGGCCCTTGCTGGCCGGCCCTGGTGGCTTCATCTTCGAACGCAACAGCCGAGGCGAGCTCGATCCAAGAAAAGTCGGCGTCAACAACGCGGGCGCCTATCAGGGGGCGGAGATGCTTGAGCGTCTGATCCGCGACGGACACATGCCACGGGGCGCACGCTATGCCGAGATGGAAGGCGCTTTTGCCCGGGGCCAGGTCGCCATGATGATCAATGGTCCGTGGGCCTGGGACAACGTACGCAAGGTCGGCATCAATTTCGGCGTGGCGCCGATTCCCGGCATCGCTGGCAAACCGGCCAAGCCCTTTGTCGGCGTGCTTGGCTGCATGATCACGGCGCCGAGCAAACAGAAGGACGTGGCGCGCGAGTTCATCGAGCATCATCTGCTGACGCTGGAGAGTCTGAAGATGATAGGCGCCGATGTACCCCTGGGGACGCCTGCCAACAAAGCCTATTACCAGGAACTCAGCAGCGATCCGAACATCGTCGCCACCATGGCCAACGCCCGAGCCGGTGAGCCCATTCCCAACATCCCGGAAATGGGCCGCTTCTTCCCGGCCATTGATGCAGCACTTGAGGCCATCACGAACGGTCGCCAGTCGGCCCGCGATGCGCTCGATGGTGCGGCAGCTCGCATGCTGGCCCAATGACATGAGTTCAAGTTCACAGCGCCCCAACACCCTGGTCCGCAAGCTGTCGCGGCTGGCGCTTGCCGTGCTTGCACTGTGCCTGCTTTGGCTGAGCTACAGCCTTTGGTGGTCCGGGCAGGCATTGACGGCGGTTGGCGCCCTGGCTCTGGGCGGATCGGCCCTGCTGGTTTACAGCAGAGCACAGTCGGTGGCCTGGAAGTACCTGTTCCCGGGTGTCGCCGCCATGCTGCTGTTTGTCGCCTTTCCTCTGTTGTACACGGTGCAGATCGGTTTCACCAATTTTTCATCGAGCCATCTGCTGGACTTTGAGCATGCCCGCGCCTACCTGCTCGAACAGTCGGTGGTGGATCAGGAACTGAGCCGACCCTACACACTCCACGTCGATGGCGGCAAACTGCTTCTCAAGCTCGGCGCCCAGGATGGCAAGAGCGATGCCGCCCTGATCTCGCCACCACTGGACCTGAGCCGCAGCGCCGGGTCGGAGCCCTTGCCAATGCAAGCGCTGGGCGACAGCGTGCTACCGGCACCTTTGAACCTGCGCGAGTTGCTGGAGTATCGCGATGCACTGAGCGCGCTGCAATTGCGCCTGCCCGACGGTCAGGTGCTGAGATACGCGGGTCTGCGCGAATTCGGCCCGATTGAGCCCTTGTGGCGCGCCAATGCCGATGGCTCACTGACCCAAGTGGCCAGCGCCAGCGTCTACCGTGCGAACCGGAGCAGCGGCTTTTTCGAGACGGACGCTGGTGAGCACATGCAGCCGGGCTTCAAGGTGAACATCGGGCTGGCCAACTACAGCCGCATGCTGCTCGACGCCGATTTCCGCGGCCCCTTTGTCAGTATCTTCGTCTGGACCGTACTTTTTGCCGGCCTGACCGTGCTTTTTTCAACGGCTCTGGGCATGACACTGGCCGTGCTGCTGGAATGGCCAACGCTCAAGTACCGCACGCTTTATCGCACGCTGCTATTCCTGCCCTATGCCGTACCGGGCTTTATTTCCATACTTGTCTTCAAGGGACTGTTCAACCAGAATTTTGGCGAGATCAATGCCATTCTGAACGCCTTGCTCGGTGTGCGCCCGGCCTGGTTCGCCGACCCGCTGCTTGCCAAGACCATGATCCTCATCGTCAACACCTGGCTTGGTTATCCTTACATCATGATTTTGTGCAGCGGCTTGATCAAGTCCATCCCGGGCGACCTCTACGAAGCCTCGGCCATCGCCGGTGCCACGCCGCTGACCAACTTCTTCAAGATCACCGCACCACTGATCGCACGACCGCTGACACCGCTGCTGATCAGCGCCTTTGCCTTCAACTTCAACAATTTCGTGCTTATCTCCCTGCTCACGGATGGCCGGCCCGACTACCTCAATACCAAGCTGCCGGCCGGCACCACCGACATCCTGGTGAGTTACACGTACCGCATTGCTTTCACCGACAGCGGCCAGAACTTCGGCCTGGCCGCAGCCATCTCGACCCTGATCTTCGTGATGGTCGCCCTGATGGCGCTGCTGCAACTCAGAATCACTCGGCAAACCGAGCCGAAAAGGTAGTCGACCATGGCCATCGTCACCGGCAAAAAACAACGCTGGCGTGTCTTTGCAGCCCACGTCGGACTGTGGGCGCTGCTGGCTCTGACGCTGTTCCCGCTGCTGGCGGTACTCAGCATCTCGCTGCGCCCTGGCAATTACGCCACCGGCTCCCTGATTCCCAGCAGCATCAGCCTGGAACACTGGCAGCTGGCACTGGGTATGTCCTACACCGCGAGCGACGGCAGCGTGACGCAGCCACCCTTTCCGGTGCTTCTGTGGCTGTGGAATTCGATCAAGATAGCCACCATCTCGGCAAGCCTCATCGTAGCCATCTCGACCACCGCGGCCTACGCCTTTGCACGCCTGAAATTCGCCCACAAAGGGGTGATTCTCAACAGCATGATGCTGCTGCAGATGTTCCCTGTCGCCGTAGCGCTGGTGGCAATCTATGCCATCTTCGAGGGCATCGGAGCCAAGCTGCCCTGGCTCGGCATCGAGACCCACGCCGGCCTCATCGTTGCCTATATGGGTGGCGTAGCCATGCATATCTGGACCATCAAGGGTTACTTTGAAACGATACCGGCCGAGATCGAGGAATGCGCCAAGGTTGACGGCGCCACACTCTGGCAGGCTTTTCGCCTGGTGCTCCTGCCCATGGCCGTGCCGATCCTGATGGTGGTCTTTGTTCTGGCTTTCATCGGCACCATCATTGAATACCCGGTGGCCTCGATCCTGCTACGCGAGGAGCCCAATCTCACGCTGGCCGTCGGCTCCAAATACTATCTCTATGAGCAGAAGTACCTGTGGGGTGATTTTGCGGCCGCCGCCGTGCTCTCCGGCCTGCCCATCACCCTGGTCTTCCTGGCGGCACAGCGCTGGATTGTGTCGGGCCTGACTGCAGGTGGCGTCAAAGGGTGAGGCTGGAAGTGCCAGCACATCGGCGAGCGCTGCTGTGGCACTTCGCTTGCTGCGTTGCCTTGCTGCTGGCTCAGGGCGCGGCGCAGGCGGCATCCGTCGGTGCCGACGCAAAATGCCAGACGCCACCATTGGGCGGTCGCACGCTTTACCTGCGCGGAACGTTCAACAGCTGGAATGCGGCAGACAGCCAGAAGTTCACCTGGGCCTGCAACCGGTATCAGCTTGTGACCCGGATCAGTGGCCTGCAAAGGTTCAAAATTGCCGACGAAGCGTGGTCGCCAGATGCCGACTTTGGCCGTGACCCTGCTTCGGAACAACTGGCGCTCAAGGGACCTGAGCTACAGCAGCTTTTTACCGGCGTACATCGCTTCACCATGACCATGGACACAGCCAACACCAAACCCGCCCTGCGCATTGAGGCCTGCCCGGCCGACGCGCCGCTGGGCCAAATCACCCTGTTCCTGCGCGGCAGCATGAACAACTGGGCCGCACTGGACGAATACGCCTTCAAGTACAGCTGTGATGCCTACTACCTGAACGTCAACCTGCCGACGCGACACGAGTTCAAGATCGCCGACGCCGCCTGGCAGGAAGCCTCCAGTTTCGGCAGCAGCACCAGCGCCGATCTGCAGGCCGGTGGCAGTGGCAACCTGTCGCACAACTTCAGCGGCGAACACACAATCCGACTGGCTTTCCCGGGTGGCCGGCCACAGCTTGACGTTGGCGCCAGGACTTTTGCCGACCCCAGCGCACGCGCGGTCACCGACCCGACAGCCTTGAGCCTTCGTTTTGATTCGCGCGTGCTGGCTGACAAGTCGCCGTTCGGCGCCGTGCCCGTTGACAGCACGATGGATTTTCATGTCAACGCGCTGCCTGGCGTCAAGAGGCTCACCCTCGTGGTTGAGAAGCGTCGCATGGAAGGCAATCAGGAACTGCTGGAATACACGGAGGTGGCACGACTGGCGATGACGCGCAGCCCGCAAGGCACGCTGGAGCGCTGGAGCGCCAGACACAAATTCACCGAGGTCAGCGTCTACGGTTACTGGTTTGAAGCCGAAATCGGTGAACAGACCTTCGTTTACCAGAACAATGCTGACCCGGTATTCTGGACAAGGGAAAAAGGCTCCGGCGGTGCTGGAGAAGTGGTAGACAAACCGGTCACCGCCGGAGTCGTCCGGCGTTTTCGCCAGACTGTCTACGCCCATGATTTCCAGGTGCCTGCCTGGGCACCTGACATCGTCTACTACTACATCTTTCCGGATCGATTCCGCAATGGTGAGCAGCGCAACGACCCGCAACCCGGCGTGGCCAGGTACCACGAGGGCACGGTTGAACTGCATCGGAACTGGCTCGACAAGCCATGGAGGCCCGGTAGCGGCGACGGCTCGGACGCCATCTACAACAACGACTTCTTCGGCGGTGACCTGCAGGGCATCATCGACAAGCTCGACTACATCCAGGACCTGGGTGCCAACACGATTTACATGACACCGATCTTCAAGGCTGCCAGCAACCATAAATACGACACGGCGGACTACAAGAACATCGACCCCGGCTTTGGCAGCAACGAGGATCTGGTGCGCCTCACCAGCGAGGCGGCGCGACGCGGCCTGCGCGTGATACTCGACACCAGCCTCAACCATAGCGGCAGCGACTCGGTTTACTTTGACCGCTTTGGCAACCACAAGTCTGGCGGCGCTTTTGAGGGCGGCCGAATTCGCGCCGATTCACCGTACGCGAGCTGGTACACCTTCGACCCGACGCGGTCCCGGCCGGACAAGCAGTACAAGGGTTGGGTCGGTGTGACCGACCTGCCCGAGCTGAACAAAGCCTCGCCATCGTTCCGCCAATACGCTTACGGTGCTGCCGACTCGGTGATGAAACTCTGGCTGGATCGCGGCGCCGCTGGCTGGCGCATGGACGTAGCGCCCTGGGTGCCGGACGACTTCTGGCGCGAGTGGCGCAATGCCATCAAGCAGCATCGCCCTGACGCACTGACCGTGGCAGAAACCTGGTTCGACGCCTCCAAGTATTTTCTGGGCGACATGTTTGACTCGACCATGAACTACATCTTTCGCAACACGGTGCTGGAATACGCCGCTGGCGGCAAGGCCAGCAAGCTGTATCGGAATATCGAATGGATGCGCGAGGCTTATCCGCCGCAGGCTTTTTATGCGTTGATGAATCTGCTGTCCACGCACGACCAGGCACGCAGCCTGCACTACCTGGGTTGGCAAAGTGACAAGGACGACCCGACGCTCATCGCGCGTGCCAAGCAACGCTTCAAACTGGCCCTGTTCTTCCAGATGACCTTCCCCGGTTCACCCGCTGTGTACTATGGCGACGAAGTCGGTGTCACCGGCGGTGATGATCCCTACAACCGCGCGCCCTACCCCTGGGCGGACCTGGGTGGTCAGCCCGATACGGAATTGCTGGCAGAAGTCAAACGTCTCATCAAGCTGCGCAAGGACCACGCCGTACTGCGCCGCGGCTCGATCGGGGCGCCACTGCTACTTGACGACCATGTCATCGTGCTGGGCCGGCAACTGGATGAAAAAGTCGCAATCAGCGCCAGCAACAACGCAGAACAAGCCAGAACCGTGACGCTGGAGTTGCCGCAAGACTTCAAGGTCGCCTCGTTCACCGATGTCACAACCGGTGCCAGCATTCAAGCGATCAAGGGCATTCTGACTTTCAGCATTCCGGCACTGTCCGGGACACTGCTGCTGAGTCCTTGAACGACGAAGCGGGTTGATCCAGCGATGCAAGCAAGAGCTCTCGGCAACACTGGCCTGAACGTCACGCCATTGGGCTTTGGCGCCATGCATCTGAACGACCAGCGCGTCAGCGAGGCTGAGGCGGGTCGCCTGCTCAATCAGGTGCTGGACCTCGGCGTCAACCTGATCGACACCGCGCGCGGTTATGGGCTCTCGGAGGAGCGCATCGGCCGGCATCTGGCAAAACGGCGCCATGAATTTGTCTTGTCAACCAAGGTCGGCTACGGCATGGCTGGCGTGCCGGACTGGACCTATGCCTGCATCGTAGCGGGCGTCGAAGCCGCACTGACGCGCATGCGTTGCGACGTCCTGGACATCGTTCACCTGCACTCGTGCCCCTTGCCTGTTCTGGAGCAAGGCGAGGTCATCAGTGCACTGGAAGACTGCGAGCGCGCCGGCAAGCTGCGGGTGCTTGCCTATTCAGGCGATAACGCCGAGCTCGACTGGAGTATGGCCAGTGGGCGCTTTGGTGTGGTGCAAACCTCGATCAACCTCTGCGATCAGCAGTCCATCCCGCAACGTCTCCAGCAATTGATGGCGAAAGGCATCGGTGTGATTGCCAAACGTCCACTGGCCGGTGCCGTCTGGCACAGCAACCAGCGTCCCGAAGGCTATTGCGAATCACATTATTGGGACCGCTGGAAGACCATGAATATCGACTCGCAAGGGCTGAGTTGGAACGAACTGGCACTGCGCTTTTGCGCGTACCTGCCAGGGGTTACCAGCTGCATTGTCGGCACTGGCAAGATCGGGCATTTCAAAGAGAATCTGGAGTTTCTGAAGCTCGGTCCTCTGGACATTGGACTAGAACAGCATGTGCTGGAGAGCTTTGCCCGGCATGACGATCACTGGGCCGGTTTGATCTGATCGGCTCGTGCTGCCTTGCTGCCATAGACACGTTCAAAAATCGGTGTCGCCATCAAGGTTGTGACGATAGCCATCATGACCAGAATTGCGAACAAAGCGGGCTCGATGATGCCCCGCTGCAAACCAATGTTCAGGATGATCAGCTCCATCAGGCCACGGGCGTTCATCAGGGTGCCGATGGCCATGGCCTCCTTGTGGCTTTCGCCATGCCAGCGCGCGGCAAGATAACAGGCCACGCCCTTCCCAATAATCGCGGCCAGCAGCACCAGAGCGGCAATCAGCCACAGGTGGGGCGTGTTGACCAGGCCAATCTTTGTATTCAAGCCAGAGTAGACAAAGAACACGGGTAGCAGGAAAGCTGTCGTCAGGGGGTAAATGATGCGGTGCAATTCCTGCGCAAATTTACCCCGTGGCATCGCAATGCCCATGACGAAGGCGCCAAAAACGGCGTAGATTTGTATGAAATCGGTGAACCAGGCACCAATCATTGCCAGCATCAACACCAGGCTAAGAATTCCGGGGCTCATTTCGCCGGCGGCTTCAACCATCCGCCCAAGTGGTTTCAGAAGTCGCTTGATCACGACCAAGGTCATGACAGCAAACAGAATGCCCCCGCCGATCGCATACACGGCAATATTCATGTTGTTCTGGAAACTGGCCAGCACAACAGCCAGCACGCACCAGGCAGCCGCGTCGTCCATCGACCCGGCAGCCAGCGCCAGCGTGCCAAGGGAAGTTCTGGACAGGCCTTGCTCGAAAATGATGCGCGCCAGCATCGGGAACGCCGTAATCGACATGGCCGCGCCCATGAACAGCATCGCTTGAAGCGGCGTCGTCTTGCTGGAAAAAAAGCTGCCGTCGGCGGCGAGGTAGAAGGCCAGCAAGGCACCCAGTGCGAAGGGCGCCAGAATACCGGCCAGCGAGATCGATGCCGCGCTGCGCAGACGGGACCGGATCAGATCGATATCAAACTCGACTCCGATCAGGAACATGTAGAGCACCAGACCGACCTGGCAGACTGCAAACAGAATGGGTTTGGACGCCGACGGAAACAGATAGGCGCTGAAATCCGGCAGCAGCCAACCCATCAGGGACGGACCCATGAGAACCCCGGCAATCATTTCGCTGACTACCTGGGACTGACCCAGACGTTTGAAAACCATGCCAACAATTCGGCATACCGCCAGAATGAAGGCCAGCTGCAAGAAAAACAGGACGGACAGATCGAAGCTGTTCATGGCTGGGGAATTTGGATCCGATGCGCCCGGGCCAGCTCAACGGTCTCGGGGTGCCTCAACGGACAATTGAATTCGCCACTTGCTGTCAATGCCTGCTGGACGCGCAAAGCGGGCAAGGGCGCCGCGGCCAATGCTCTCTACACGTTTTACAAGATCCTGTTTTTCCTGCTGGGCCATCAGTGTGCGCATTTGATCTGGTGTCGCGCTTTGCTGCACATTGTTGACGCCCACCACGTTATTCGTCGCCACGACGCGGGGACTGTTGTCAATCAAGGCCTGATTGAGTTGGCTGGCTCGAACTTCCAGACTGCCCGTCGATGGACGAAAATCCAACGACACGCCTTCATGGCCAGCATCTCCCGGCCTGGTCACAAACTCCGCGTCCAGGGTCGCGAGCACCCCGGTGACATGGACGCAGGCCTCGAGCAAGCCAGCGGGCCAGCGGCCTAGCGTCTGGGCAAATAGCTCGGCGTTGCTGCGAATGTCATTGCCAATGACACAGGACTCGGGTAAAGCCAGGTTGGCCTGCAAACCCCACCAGATGGCGACCCCTTTGTCCGACCCACCCTCCGGGGAGGCATAAAGTGCTGCCAGACGTGAGCGTGCGCCGGATGCCCCTGCATCAGCAGCCCGCAGGTAGAGGCGTGACGCGCGTTCCGTGTTTTGCTTCAGGCAAAGGCCCTGCTCAAACATCGCACCGCCGAGCATCAAGGCCTCCGGGCTGGCTCCGGACAGCGCAAGGTTGAGTTGGCGAACCGCCTCGATGCAGTCACGCCCTTCGATGGCCTTGACGACCGCCTTCGTGTACTCGTTGGCTGCAATGGATGGCGACGGAGCAACGGTAGCAATACCGAGAAGCAATGAGAGCAGAACAGCTTGAGGGCGCATCGCAAGTAGATTGATTGACATTACTAAACCGAAACCGGAGCCAAAGCTGCGCAATTGCCGGCAATGAAATCGGCGTGGGTCGGCATCACGGCTACACAAGCCTTGATCACGCCTGCGACTTCGTCAAGGTAGCTTTGAATTTCTTCTTCGCTGAGCAAGTCCGTCAAGGGGTGATAGGACCTCGGATGGATGCGTTGGCCATGCATCACCTGGAGCCAACTGACCTTCGTAAACAATTCGTTGCCCTCTCTGTAAACCCGGCCATTGGTTCGGAACAGTTCGATTCTTTGTTTCAGGGTGTCGGGCACTGGCATCTCGCGGCAGTAGTTCCAGAATGGCGAGTCCTTGCGCTCGGTTGCCTTGTAATGAAGAATGATGAAATCGCGCACCCAGTCGTACTCCTGATCCATAACGCGGTTGTATTGCGCAATATCCTCTTGTTCAAACCCGGCTGCCGGGAAAAATGTCAGCAAGTGCGCAATACCCATTTGAATAAGGTGAATGCTTGTTGATTCCAGCGGTTCCAGGAATCCGTTGGACAAGCCGATCGATACACAGTTCTTGTTCCATGACTTCTTTCGCTTGCCCGCTGTGAACTTAACGGTACGAGGGTCTGCCATGGGCTCGCCGTCAAGGTTGCTCAACAACTGTGCTGTTGCTTCATCCTCACTGATGAACTTGCTCGAAAAGACGTGTCCGTTGCCAATTCGGTGCTGCAAGGGAATTCTCCACTGCCAGCCCGCGCTGCGGGCCGTCGACCTTGTATACGGCGTGAGGTCTTTGACCGATGTACAAGGTATCGCGATCGCCCGGTCACAGGGCAACCAGTGCGACCAATCCTGGTAACCCGTCTTCAAAGCGCCTTCAATCAGCAGCGCCCGAAAACCGGAGCAATCAATGAAGAGATCCCCCTCTACCTTTTGGCCGCTCTCCAGAATGACCGATTCAATATGTCCGTCGGCATCCCGCACAACGACATTCACGATCTTTCCTTCAATTCTTGCGACACCGCGCGCCTCGCTGAATTTGCGCAGAAATTTCGCATAGAGCCCGGCATCGAAGTGGAATGCATGTGCAATTTGGGCCAGTGGTGAATTGGGCATGTCCGGCTGGGCCCGCATGAATTTGTTCTGCAGACAGGCGGCGGTATTGATTGAGTAATGATCCAGATCCTGCGCCTTGCCGGCCAGATATTGCTTGAGCCAATACTGATGGAAATCGACAGTCCAATTGTCTTGTCCGATGACGCCGAAACCATGGATGTACCGGTCACCGAGACGCCCCCAGTTGACGAATTCGATGCCCAGCTTGAACGAAGCCTGGGTTTCGCGCATGAATTGGTCTTCATCGAGTTCCAGAAGACGGTTGAACAGATTGATCATGGGAATGGTCGCCTCCCCCACACCAATCGTGGCAATTTCATCCGATTCAACCAACTTGATGCTGTATTTTCCCTTAAGCACTTTTGAAAGTGCCGCCGCACTCATCCAGCCAGACGTGCCACCGCCCACAATGACGATGCTCTGCAAACTGTTATTGCTCATTTCGTGCCCGTAATATGAAAAAACCCCTTGCCGACAGAAGCCGACAAGGGGTAAAGCCCTTGGAGATTTCTATACTGAAGTCTAGTACTTGTACGACAGCTTGAACATCAGGGTCTTGCCCGTGGCGTTCGATGAATCAACCGAGCCGTCCGCCTTTAGCTGGCGATAAACCGGCGCGTTCAAGTTGTTGCCTTCCAGCCGCATGCCCAGGCCTTTGAACTGGCCCTCCTGGAATTCATAGCCAACCTGGGCTGAGACCCAGGTCGAGCCCTCGATGTAACGCAAGGTCGGGTAGCCACCGATCGCATCGTTGGCAACGCTGCCGACATAAGTAGACCGGTAGTTGTTTGCAACAAATGCACTGAAACCGCCTTTTTCATAGTACAGCGTCAGCTTGGCATTGCGCGTTGACAAGCCCGGCAAGGGAATGGTCTGCCCGTCCGAAGGCACCTGCTGTGACGGGTTCAGGCCGATCAGGTTAGGCATATTCACCGAACTACCCGTCGTCGCGAGGCTGCCGTTGGCACCAAAACCATCCAGAACCGGCAGGATCATGTTGAACGGTGCAGAAGCCGCCAACTCGATACCGCGGATGCTGCCACCACTACCGTTGACCGTGGTCGTGAAATTACCCACCGCCCCCGCTGGCGGAACGGCCAGGCCAAGTGCTGAGGCATAACTCGAAAAGTTATAGGCCGTGTTGGTTGCAGGCGTAATGTAGGTATCGAGCTGCTTGTAGAAGGCCGCGGCACTCACATAGCCCTTTTTGCCAAAGTACTTCTCGTAGGACACGTCCAGCGCCAGTGCCTTGAACGGTTTGAGCAAGGGGTTGCCCGAGGAGCCGACAAACTTGCCGAACGTACCCACATTGCCGGCGTTGGTGTCCACGCTGGCGGCGAAGGAATTGCGCATGTCCGTCAGGGTCGGACGAGCGATCTGCTCGGCCACGCCCACGCGAATCAAATTCCCCGAGCCAAGGTCACCCGTCAAGTTCAGTGAAGGCAGGAAGTCGGTATAGGTGGTGCCACTGGTCGTGAGTCCGGCAGCCGGATTGTTCAAAACAACACCGGACCCGATTCCGGCCTGATAGCCGCTGGAAGACTGATCCGTATTGACAATCTGCACGCCAACATTGCCACGAACCGGGATCTTGGCGAATTCGGTGTCAACGCCTGCCTTGACATATCCGGTCAAGACTTTTTCCTTGACACCCCAGGTCTTGGACAAAATGTCGTCGTTGTATTTGCGCAGCAGGACTGCACCCGGCCACAAACCCGCGCTCGGATCAAACGTCAGCAGATTGAGTCCGGTACCACCCACATTCGTTGCGACGTAAGCATCCGAAGGGAAAGAGAATGGATCCTTGCCGTTATTGGTTGCCGAAACAATCAGACCTTCATCGGTGACACGGTCCTTGGAACGGCTGGTGTAGTTGGCCCCGAACATAACCTCGGAGAACATCGAACCTTCTGCCAGATCACGCTTCATGTCGAAGCGGATGGCATCGACGGTGTCCTTGATGGTCGGGCCCTTGGCGTAACCGGCCTGCGGCACACCATTGATGCCACTCCAGCCGGTCTGGTCGCGGATCTTGATGATGTTCGGATCGGTATAGCTCAGCGGACTGCCAAGGGTGAATTTGGCACTGCCGCTGGTCGTATCAAAGGTCAAGGTGTCCGCACCTGGAATGCCAGCATAGGCCTCGATGTCACGCTCGACACGCTCGGCTGAGTTGTGGCTAAGGTCGACCGACGCAGTCCAGCCGTTTTCCATCTTCAGGGTGTTCTTCCAGCCCAGTGACTTCACCACGTCATTGTCAAAGATGCTTTCGGTCCGATCGATCAGACCGTTGGTTCCAGCGCCCATCTGCAAGGTACCGTTGGTGGCAACGCCGTTCACGACCGTTGCATTGGTCAGGCTAGAGAAACCACCACCCTGAATCCGCGCTTCCTTCTTGACAGTGTCAGCCGTGGCGTAAAACAGATCCAGCTGGCTGCTGAAGTTGGGGCTTGGCTTGAAGGCGATGATCGCCGCCGCGCCCGTGCGATTGTCGGTCAGCCTTCTGCTCGTGAAGTCGACACCCCCGCCAAATCCATTGACAGTGGCTGATGATCCATTTGCCAAAGTGAAGGTGCTGTTTCCCCAGCCGCCCGTGGAGATTTCATTGCTGGTTCCGTCGACGCGCACCAAACCCAGCGCAAGACCCAGCTTGCGATCAAAAAACTGGTCAATATAGGTCAGACTCTTGCGGGTGCCCGTTCCTTCAGGTACCCCATCCAGACCAACGTTCGAGCGGACCTTCTCAACATTGGCAGCGAACACGCGTTTGCTGAAATTCAGGGGGTCAATCAACCTGTTGTCGATGGTCCCGGCAAGACCAGCCGTCATCAGCGTTGCATCGGTGGTCTTGTAAACGGTTGCGCCGGCGATGAGTTCGGCCGGATACACGCTCATATCGACCGCGCGGCTGTCGCCGGTGCTGGTCTGTTCACGACCATTCAACAAATAGCCATTGAAGTCCGGACCCAAACCGCGAATGCTGATGTTGGAGGCCTGGCCCGACTTTGTACGTTGCGTGGTCACACCGGGCAGGCGCGCAAGCGACTCGGCAATGGTGGTGTCCGGCAGTTTGCCAATATCTTCAGCTGAAATGGCTTCGACAATGGAATCGTTGTTCCGCTTCACCGAAATCGCATCCTCAATACCTTTTCGAATGCCTGTCACGGTCACGGTGCTCAGGTCCGTGCTGCTTGTCGTTTGCTGGGCCCATACCGACCCGGATGCAACCATCAGCAACGCACATCCGGCGGCGACGGGACCAAGCTTGAAAGGGGACCGCTGCGAGGCGTGCCTCACCAAACGCTGTTCCGGCAAAATCTTCATTCACAACTCCTGAGGATGGTTAATAAGTGCTGCACATGCCTTTGCATGGCAAAGGATGGAAATAGGGGAATTCACGATCCCTTGCACCATTTGTACCAAAACAAGATTTTTGTTTGAATAGTAGAAACCCTTACTTTGTTGGATTTTTGAGCAACTTTCTGACTTAAACCGCCGATATTGGTGCAAATACGACAGTTTGTGCACGGATTTGAGTCTTTTCATTTCTTTCAAAATCCACTAGACTTTGTTTGTGTAGCAAAAGTACACGTATACTGCGCCACTCATTAAATTGCTCGGGATCGCCCTTTGGGTCATTGGCGCTACCGCTCACTTCTCTTGTCGTCAAAGGAAACACAGTGCAAACAAAGCTAGTTCGAATCATGGCGTCCTGTGCCT
>JBAXNI010000052.1:0-18077 GCA_037133835.1 Comamonadaceae bacterium
CGATTCCGGGGAAGTGGCAGGCGTGGGGGCATCATCATTCATCCACATCCATCCGGCAATCGTGTCAATCGCGTTGTGGCGGCCCACATCTTCGACAAACAGCAGAAGTTCTTCACCGCGAAACAGGCCGCAACCATGCACCGAGCCAGCTGACTTGTAGGTGCTTTCCTGCAACCGGATAGCGTTCACAATGCCGTAGAGCTGTGCCTGTGTCAGACTGGCTGCGGGCAGGACCAGTTTGTCAACTTCTGCCATCAGATCACCAAACATGCTGCCCTGCCCGCAGCCTGTTGTCACCACGCGCTGGGCGGTACGCGCCTGAATATCCACAATGCCTTTGTGCGTCTTCACCGCCGCCGCGCCGACGTCCCAATCGACCGTGATGGAATGAACTTCCTGCACTGACTGCAACAGGCGCTGGTTGCGCAGGAAGCCAAGCACCAGCAACTCGGGTTGCGCGCCCAGGGTCATCAAGGTAACGATTTCGCGCTTGTCCACATAAACCGTCAGCGCGCGCTCGGCCGGTATCGATACGCTGACGGGCTCGCCAAATTCGTTGACGGCGCCAATCTCGCGCGTCAGAGGCGCGCGAGCCTGCGTCAGGTAGGGCAGCGCGCTCAGGGCTTCTTGGCCGCAGCGGCGGCCGAAGCTGGAGCAGAACTGGCTGGCGCGACAGCCGCGGTCGGCGTGTAAACAAAGGGCCCGGGATCAGCACAGGTGCTTGCCACCGCAGCGGGCTTGGCTCCCTTGACTGCCGGCTTGTTACGAGCCGCCACTTTGTCCTGTGCCTTGCACAACTGGTAAGCCTCCAGTTTGCCGGTCCAGGCGGTCTTGGCTGCTGCTTCGGCTGCCTTGGCCTTGGCCTCGTCCGACAGCGCCGGCAGCTTGGCCAGCGCAACACCAGTGCAGAACATGGCGCCGCCCAGGATCAACAGTGCTTTCAGATTTTTCTTCATGGGAACTTCCTCAAACTTGAACTGCCTGGGCAGCGGCACTCGGCTGCGAACGCTGCGCCGGAATTTTGCCACTCTTGATGTCGTCCAGCCAAAGCGCGTGGTGTTCGCGTGCCCAGGCTTCATCGACATAGCCTGTCTTCATGCCGTCATAGGCCCCCTTGGTTCCGGCGGTACCCATGTAGATGTGACCGAGAAACATGCACAGCATGGCAATATTGGAGACCGCATGCACCATATGCGCGATCTGCATGCTGGCGCGTTCATAGCCGAACCCGGGCAGCGCCTTGTCCATGAAAAGTCCCGAACTCACAACGACCAGACCCAGCAGAAAAACACCACCCCAGTAGGTGAACTTTTCGCCCGCATTGAAGCGTCCGGAAGGAATCTCGTGCCCGGACAGAATGCCACCGCCCTTGAGCATCCAGTTCAAGTCTCCCTTGGCCGGCAAATTGTCACGCAGGAAGGTCACGATCACGATCAGCAGCGACACAGCAAACAGGGGCCCAACGAAGTTGTGCACATTCTTCAAGGCATAGGCGAGCCAGCCAAACAAAGTGGTACCGATGACAGGCAGCAAAAAGAACTTGCCAAAAGCCATCACGACCCCGGACGCCGCCAGCACGCAAAAAGCGATGGCATTTGTCCAGTGAGCCGACCGCTCCAGCGGCGTGAATCGTTCCACCAGTCGACCGGTGGGCTCGTCCTGCACTTTCATGGGACCGATGCGCCAGTGAAACAGGCCAATGGCAAGCAGCACGATCAGCAGCAAGGCGCCACCATAGGGAATGATGAAATTGTTTCGCACCTGGCGCCATGCCTCTCCGGCGTTGGTCAGACGCGAACCCGGGTATTGCACAAAAGGCTGTATCAGCGTGCCAGCCTCCGGCGCCTCTGACTTGGGCAGGCTGCTGACGCCGTTGACGCCAGAGCGAACCTGACGCCACACAGGCGCGTTATTGCCCGGCTGAACCTTGGCGCGCTCGCCGTTGCTTTGCGTGGCATAGCCCGGCTCTGTACTGGCATCGGGTTTCACGTCGGCAATATTCTGGCTCTGGACGGCAGGTGGCGCGGCCTGCGGCGGCGCGCTTTGCGCCAGCGCAATCACGCTGGCCAGCAGTGCAAAAACAAATGCAAGAGGTCTTTTCATCAGGGCCTCCTGCTCAGTTCATCCGGCCATAATCATTCTGCCCGAACTGCATGCGCGCTTTGAGTTGCGACTCCCAGGCCGTCTTGTCGCCCTGCTTCCAGCCGGCCGCAACAAAGGCTTTGCCAGTGCCCAGGTAGGGGGCCACGTCCCTGCTTGCCGCGCCCAGGTTCTGCGGTGACTCGGTGCAGGCGCTCAGCAGAACTGCGCCGGCTACGATGGCGAGAAATCGCTTCATGATTTGACTCCTTCAGGTGCCGAGACACCCGGTTGCCCGGCCTGTTTTGACCCGTAAGCCGTGCCCCAGCCCCAAACCTCGGCGCCCTTGCCGCGCTTGAGCACGCGATTGCGAAAGATGTCGGCCACCACATCGCCGTCGCCGGCGATCAGTGCCTTGGTTGAGCACATCTCGGCGCAGACCGGCAGCTTGCCTTCGGCCAGACGATTGCGTCCATATTTTTCGAACTCGGCCTGACTTCCGTTGACCTCCGGGCCACCGGCGCAGAAGGTGCACTTGTCCATCTTGCCGCGCACGCCAAACGTGCCCTGCGACGGAAACTGCGGCGCGCCAAAGGGGCAGGCGTAAGCGCAGTAACCGCAGCCTATGCAAACGTCCTTGTCGTGCAGAACCACTCCTTCATCGGTGCGGTAAAAACAGTTCACAGGGCAGACCGCCATACAGGGCGCATCGCTGCAATGCATGCAGGCCACCGAGATCGATTTCTCGCCCGGAATGCCGTCGTTGAGCGTAACGACGCGGCGCCGATTGACACCCCATGGAACTTCGTGTTCGTTCTTGCAAGCCGTGACGCAACCGTTGCACTCGATGCAACGCTCGGCGTCACAAATGAATTTCATGCGTGCCATGGTTATGCCCTCTCCACGTTACAAACAGTCGTCTTGGTCTCTTGCATCATGGTCACACTGTCGTAACCGTAAGTGGTTGCCGTGTTGATGGCTTCACCGCGCACGATCGGCGCTGCACCGTTCGGGTAATAGGCCAGCAGGTCGGCGCCCTGCCAGCGGCCCGAGAAGTGAAACGGCATGAACACGGTGTCAGGGCCAACGCGCTCGGTCACCATGGCCTGCACATTCAGACGCGCTCCGGTGGGTGTCGAAACCCAGGCGCGCTCGCCGTTGCGGATACCCTTGTCAGCTGCGACCTTGGGATTGATTTCGATGAACATTTCCTGCTGCAGTTCGGCCAACCAGGGGTTGGAGCGTGTTTCTTCGCCGCCACCCTCGTATTCGGTGAGGCGACCAGACGTCATGATGAAGGGGAACTTCTCGTGCACCTTGTCGGCGATGTTCTTTTGCTGAATCGTCTTGTACAGCGTGGGCAGCCGCCAGAAGGCTTTCTTGTCATCGTGCGTCGGGTACTTGGCGACCAGATCGGGACGGATGCCGTACAGGGGTTCCCGATGCTGCGGAATCGCGTCAGGAAAGTTCCACACCACGGCGCGCGCCTTGGCGTTGCCAAAAGGATGACAGCCGTGGACCTTCATCACCACGCGCTGAATGCCGCCCGACAGATCGGTCTTCCAGTTCTTGCCCTCGGCAGCCTTCTTCTCTGCTTCCGTGAGATCGTCCCACCAGCCGAGCTTCTTCAGCAAAACGTGGTCGAACTCGGGGTAGCCGGTGGTGATGTCGGCACCGAGCGAATGCGAGCCGTCTTCGGCCAGCAGATTGACACCGTCGCGCTCGACACCAAAATTGGCGCGGAAGTTGCCCCCGCCGTCCATCACGTGCTTGGAGGTGTCGTACAGATTGGGCGATCCCGGATGCTTGAGTTCGGGCTTGCCATAACAGGGCCACGGCAAACCGAAATAGTCACCGGTAAAGTCGTAGCCCGTTTCCTTGTCCTTTCCGCCTTTGGCCCTGAGTGTCTTGACGTCGAACACATGCATGTTGCGCATATGCGCCTTCAGTCGCTCCGGACTCTGTCCGGTGTAACCGATGGTCCATAGCGAAGCATTGATTTCACGCAGGATGTCCTCAGGCACCGGCTCATCCATGCCATGGACCTTTTGCATCTTGAAGTTCTTCGACAGTTCCTTGCCAATACCCAGCTTGTCGGCCAATTGCTGCATGATCATGTGGTCTGAGCGGCTCTCCCACAGTGGTTCAATCACCTTCTCGCGCCACTGCAAGGAACGGTTCGACGCCGTCACCGAGCCACAGGTCTCAAACTGGGTCGCTGCCGGCAACAAATACACCGCGCGATTCGGGTTCAGGTCCTCCGCTTTGCCAGGCATTGCGGCCATCGCGGCTGTGGCTGATGGATAGGGGTCCACCACGACCAGCAGATCGAGCTTGTCCATGGCACGTTTCATCTCCAGACCGCGTGTCTGTGAATTGGGTGAATGACCCCAGTAGAAAACGCCGCGCAGGTTGGAGTCCTGGTCAATCAGTTCGTTTTTCTCCAGCACACCGTCGATCCAGCGCGACACCGTGATGCCGGGTTTGCTCATCATGGCCGGCGACGAGAAGCGGCCCTTGATCCATTCAAAATCAACATTCCAGACCTTGGCAAAGTGCTTCCAGGCACCTTCGACGATGCCAAAGTAGCCGGGCAGCGAATCCGGGTTTGGCCCGACGTCCGTGGCGCCTTGCACGTTGTCGTGACCACGGAAGATATTGGTGCCGCCACCGGACTTGCCCACGTTGCCCAAGGCCAGTTGCAGTATGCAGGAAGCCCGCACCATCGCATTGCCAATGGTGTGCTGCGTCTGACCCATGCACCAGACCAGCGTGCTGGGCCGGTTCTGGCTCATCATCGTGGCCACCTTGAGCACCTGCTCCTCCTTGACGCCGCACGCCTCTTCCACCTTGTCCGGTGTCCATTTGGCGAGAACCTCTTCCTTCACCTTCTCCATGCCATAGACACGGTCGTTGATGTACTTCTTGTCTTCCCAGCCATTCTTGAAGACGTGGTAAAGAATGCCAAACAGGAAAGGGATGTCCGAGCCCGAGCGGATGCGCACATATTCATCGGCCTTGGCCGCCGTGCGGGTAAAGCGCGGGTCAACGACGATCATCTTGGTGCCGCCTTCCTTGGCGTGCAGCATGTGCAGAAGGCTGACGGGGTGTGCTTCGGCAGCATTGGAACCTATGTACATTGCGCACTTGCTGTTTTGCATGTCGTTGTACGAATTGGTCATGGCGCCATAACCCCAGGTGTTGGCAACACCAGCCACCGTAGTGGAGTGGCAGATGCGCGCCTGATGGTCGCAGTTGTTGGAGCCCCAGAGGCTGACCAGCTTGCGCATCAGGTAGGCCTGCTCGTTGTTGTGCTTGGAAGAACCTACCCAGTAAATCGAGTCCGGACCACTGGCCTTGCGCAACTCCAGCATGCGCTCGCTGATTTCAGCCAGTGCGGTGTCCCAGCTGATGCGCTGGTACTTGCCGTTCACCAATTTCATCGGGTAGCGCAAGCGGAACTCTCCGTGTCCGTGCTCACGCAGTGCCGCGCCCTTGGCGCAATGCGCCCCGAGATTGATCGGTGAATCAAAGACCGGTTCCTGACGCACCCAGACACCGTTTTCGACCACGGCATCGACGGCGCAGCCGACCGAACAATGCGTGCAGACCGTGCGCTTGATCTCGATCTTGCCCTCGCCAATGGCAACACTGCCCGGGCTAGCTTGCGCCTTGCGCACCAGCAGGAGTTGCGATGCCGCCAGGCCGACACCAACGCCCAGACCCGATCGGCGCAAAAAGACACGTCGGTCCATGGTCGGCAGGGCCGCAGACAGACCACGGCGCAAACCGTGAACGAAGGAAGAATGCTCGCTTGGGCCAACAGCGCCCGATTTCTTGGTCAACAGCATGAAAGTCTCCAATCAGGAAAGGCGACAGAACTCAGACCAGCGTGGTCTTGTAGTACTGCTTGACATGATCACTCAGGCTGTAGCCACCCCCCTTTTCGGGAGTTGGCTTGGGCAGCGGCGAAGTCACCGCTGGTGCTTGCGTTTTCAGCCAGGCGGTTGACGCCACTGCGGCCCCTGCGACTGAAGCAGTAAGAAAAAATCCGCGCCGCGAGGCTTTGGCTTGATTGTTTGGCATCCTGGTCTCCGACAGATATAAACTCTTATGCAACCCGTTTCATAGTGTAGGTAGATAAGCCTTGGGCCACAACGAAATCGAGGCCTGAACTACCTAGGGCAAACCCGAATTCATTTGACGGAAGTGCGCCTCAAGTGGTACGAGACAAACGACAAAGCTGCAACCGTCAACACCACACAAACCAGAAATGGCACGGCAAATTGCAGCAGCGTCAGATCCTCCCCCTTGATGACGCGCGTCATCAAGGTATTCTGGGCCAGTGCCGGCACCCACAAATGCCAGGGCGCCTCGCCGCTCTGATTGAACAGCGTCATCAGGGGCAGCAAGGATATCGCCAGCACCAGGAAGGTTGCACTGGCCTGGGCCTCCTTGACACTCTTGCAGACAATCGATATCGCCATCAGAAGCGCGGACAATGCCGCAGCAAAGGGCAGCAGCAGCAACAGGAACAACACGACTTCGCGCGAACCAAACTGAAACATGGCCTGCAAAGCGTCGCTGCGCAAAAGCCACTGCGCCGGCAGGAAACTCAGGCAATTGAGCAGCGCCACCAGCATGCCGACGCTGGCCACAGCGGCCCACTTCCCCAACACCAGCACCAGCGCATGGGCAGGGTTCATGACCAGGGGTTCCAGTGACCCGCGCTCGCGCTCACCCGCCGTCGTGTCCATGGCCGCATTGAGCGCGCCATACAACACCGCCAGCATGACCAGGAAGGGCAACATGCCGGTAAGCTGGGCTGAGCGCGTCTGCGTGCTGGCCAGATCGCGCTCCTGCACCTGCATGGACTCCAGCACGGCGCCTGATACACCGCGCGTGGCCAGCGTCAGGCCGGCACGTTCGCGGTTGAAACCATTAAGCAGTTGCAGCACGCGCGGCAACGCCGAGCTGCTTTGCCGGTTCGCGCTGTCACTGACCACCTCCACCACAGGTGCTTCACCACGCTCGATGGCCGACTCAAAGTCAGTCGGCAGCAGAACAACCGGATCACCCAGCTTGGACTCCCGCAAGCGCGCTTCAAAATCAGCCGGCGCATCCATCACTACCCAGGTCTGACGCTCAAGAAAATTGCGCAGGCTTGGTCCATGGGCCATACCACTGACGTAGACCTCACGCTTTTCGGCATGGGATTCGAGAGTGGATACAAGGCTCGACAGTGCGATCAGCATCAAGGGTCCGAGCAGAACGCCCGACACCAGTACTACCAGCATGGTGCGCTTGTCGCGCAGGGAGTCGATGATCTCTTTACGGAAAACCGTGCCGGCCACGCTCAGGAACTTCATGCCAAGACTCCCTGTTCGGTCAACGCCGGCGAGACAAAGGCAAGCTCCACAAAGGCCTCCTCAAAATCTGTCTTTCCGGTTCGTGCCAACAGTTCGGCGACCGTCCCCTCAGCAACTGAACGACCGTGAGCGACGACGACAACGCTATCACACAGGCGCTCCACTTCCTGCATGATGTGGGTTGAAAAGACAATGCATTTACTGCCACCCTCGGGCGAGCGCAACAGACGCAAGGAGTCACGCAGTGCCCGCGTGGCAATAACGTCAAGCCCGTTGGTCGGTTCGTCAAGCACGATGTTGGCCGGATCGTGTACCAGGGCCCGCGCCAGCGCTGTCTTCATTCGTTCACCCTGGCTGAAGCCTTCGGTGCGGCGCTCCAGCAAGGCGCTCATGTCGAGCATGCGCGCAAGAGCCTCGGCACGTTCGTGCGCAGCGTCGCGAGCCATGCCTTGCAAGGCACCGTAGTAAACAATGTTTTCACGCGCTGTCAGGCGCGGGTACAAGCCGCGCGAATCGCTGAGCACCCCCAGGCGCGCGAGCGCCACCAGCGGTTCTCTGGCAACGTCCACGTCATCCACGGTCATGCGACCAGCCTCTGGCTTGATCAACCCGGCCAGCATGCGCAGGGTCGTCGTCTTGCCGGCGCCGTTGGGTCCGAGCAAACCAGTAATCTGTCCATTGGGCGCGAACAGGTTGACGTCACGCACGGCCTGCACCATCGTGGCCGGCGCACGCTTGAATGGCATCGACTTGCCTGGTGCCGGAAGCACCTTGAAGCTGCGCGCAAGATGTTCAATCCGGATCACGGCATCACTCCTTGCAGGACCGGAACAAATACCGGCGGTCGCGGAGTTTGACCGGCGCAGCCGAGGTCGACGGCAGCGGCCTGTGCATCATCCTCGGCATCGATGAAGCGTGGCAGCGCATCACGCATGCACGGCAATGTCATGACGCCATGCCCCGCGTTGGGCACGACGACATGCCGCGCCTTGCTGCCGAGCGCCTGGGCTACGCGCTGCGCATGGTGTGGCGGTGTCACCGGGTCCAGACCACCGCTGAGCAACAGCACCGCAGAACGGGCGCTTGCCACGGTGTAGAACCCAGCCGGCATGTCGCCTCTGGGCCAGTCCGCACAAATACGCTGATAAGTACGGGCAAAGTCATCTCCGAAGTCCTTGCCCGGCTTGTCGAGACTCATCTTGATGCGGGGAACGTCTTCCGCACAGATCACCGAGAAATGCATGCCCATCGCCAAATCGCCGGCCCGCGCTGGCTGTGCCGTGAAGGCGAGACCCAGCAGGGCTTCCCAGCGCCCGAGGGCCGCCTGGCCGATGGCAAAGGGCAAGGCCGAGGCCAACGGCGGCGAGTACAAAGGACCGTGAATCAAGCCAAGCGCCATTTCGCGTGTCATCGTCAGCGACTCGATTCGTCCGCTCAGGGGCTGCGCTACGCGTACCTTCTGTGGCAAGGACGCAAGCAATTGCTCCCAGCGCTGACGCAAGGCTGGATGCAAGGCGCGGCAGGCCGTCTCTTTCTCACACGCCAGCAACAATGCCTCCAACGCCGCCTGGGCATCGCCGGAAAAACTCAGGGGCAAAACCATATCGGGCGGCGCCACGCCATCGATCACGGTACGACGCACCGCCGCGGGGAACTGTCGCAGGTACTCCAGCGCAGCGCGCGTGCCATACGAAGCACCAATCAGATTGATCTTGCTCGCGCCCAGCTTTTCACGCACGGCGTCCAGATCCTGCATCGCCAGCAGGGTACTGAAATGGCGCAGGTCACCGTACGGCAGCTTCTTGAGTTGTACCAGGCATTGCGCCATCGCCGTTTCACGCAAGTCCGTGTCGAGCTGCTGGGCCAATGTCCCTTGACGCAGGTCTTCGCAGAGCAATGGCGCAGAGCGACCGGTACCGCGTTGATCAACAAAGACCAGATCACGGCGATTGTTCAGTCGCGCAAACTGCTGCAGCAGCATCGGCGCAACCTTGATTGCACTTTGTCCCGGCCCCCCGGCGAGAAAGAAGACAGGATCAGGTTTTTTGCGACGCGCCAGCGCTGGCACAACCATGTAGTGCACGTCGATCCGCACACCGGCCTGCTGTGACGGATCGAGTGCGCGCGACAGCACTCCGCACTGCACCTCGGTCTTGATGCCCGGCACCCGACAAGGCCCGATATCCTGCGTGCCAGCCTGCGCCGACGAGCCCAACACGGCGCAGCCTGCCAGCAGCCACGCCAAGACCCGGTGTGTGCGTCGGGCAGGAACAGGCAAGTTGACTTTCATGAGCTCAACCCAGCATATCAAAGCCTTGCGCCTCCACGTCCATGAAGTGGCGTGTGAGGAGCGCCAGGGCCGCGTAGAAACGCCCGCCTGGATGAGCCACGATGGCATCGCACAGCAGACCCACCCAGGGCTGCAAATGCCTGGCAAAAAACTCCTGCTGACGCCGCAATTGATGTTCCGCCTGGGCGTCCGCAGCAATCAGATAGCGCATCACTTCGCACAGATAGGCGAAATGGTCTTCGGTTTCCGACATATCTTCAGCGCGGACCAACTCAAGCGCCGCCAGGTCACTGCGCAATCTGGCCAGTGGCTTCTCGTTGAGAAAGCCGCTCAGGAAATGCGAGCCATAGAGATAGACCTCGGGCTTGCCTATGCCACCAAACAAACTGTTGTACTCAGCATCGACGGCTTCGGGCGTCATCTCTCGTGCCATGCCGACCAAGGCGCGCCAGGGCTCCTCCAGCAAAGCGCCCGCTGCTGGCGCCTCGGTCGCTGCCAGTCGCAACTGCTCCAGCAATTGGGCGCTCGGCGGTGCGTAGTACAGGGCCGACAGGAGCCCGTAAAGTTCGGCGCGGGCCAGCTCCTCGTCGAGCACGCTGCCTGGTCCTGAGATGGGAAAAGCGGTCATGGTCAGTGGTCGTTGATTCTGCTCTCGTCGGAAGCAGAGTAAATGTCGATAACCCTGCAGTCGCTACACATTTTCAGGCGCTCCAGCGCCGCGCCCTGAAACATGCTGTGCGAGCTCAGTTTACCGAGCATGGCCTCAATGGCCCTGAGCGTGCCAAACGGTTTGCCACAGCGTACGCAGGCATAGGGCTGCATCTCGTGCAGCAGCACCGATTCCTTGCGCTGAGGACTCAAACTCAAACGCGGCAACAGGGTGAGTGCTTTTTCCGGGCAGGTCTTGACGCACAGGCCGCACTGGACGCAGTTTTTCTCGATGAAGCGCAACTGCGGTGACTGCGCGTTGTCCTGCAGCGCGCTCACCGGGCAGGCGCCAACACAGCTCAGGCACAAGGTGCAGGCATCCTTGTTGACGAGCAAACCACCCAGCGGCGACGCGCTCGCCGGCAGCGCAATGGCGTCGGGCTTGAGCAGTGCCTGGGCCATCAAGTGGTCCAGCGCCAGTTCCAGCGTTGCGCGCTTGTCTGCCTGCACGGCAAAGGAGGCTGTCCGGCTCACGCCTTGGGCCGCAGGGGCGCGCAGATCACGATCGAGCGCCGCCAGGTCGCGCGCGTCTCTGGAGTGCAACAGTCGGAAATGTTCGCCCTGGAAACCCAGGGCGCTCAAGATGGCTTGCGCCACCGCCATCTGGCTGCGCAGGGCTTCATGGTATTGCGGCGCCTCTTCTTCGGTCAGCAGGATCCAGACTTGCGAGGCACCATAGGCAATGGCCGTCAGCCACAAATCCAGACCGAGCGAGGACGTGTGCCACAGTTCCAGCGGCAGCACGCGCGCGGGCACGCCATGCGTTGCCGGATCGAGCTGCGCCGCGCGTCCCAAATCGCCCAGCAGACGTGCGCCAGCCTGCTGGCTGTGCAGCAGCAGCGCGGCGTTTTTACCGCCGGCGCGCGCGTAGCTTCCCAACAGCGTCTTGAGTCGCACGCCCTGCTCCGGCGCACGCGGATAGGCATAACTCAGGGCGCCGCTGGGGCAGACCGTCGTGCAAGTGCCGCAACCAATGCACAAATTGGGGTTGACCGAGATTCGCTGCAGTTGGCTGTCGCTGCTGATGGCAGCGGCAGAGCAAACGTCGATGCAGGCTTGACATCCGGTCTTCTGGTTGCGGCTGTGCGCGCACAAGGACTGCTTGTAAGCAAAGAACCTGGGCTTCTCGAACTCCCCGACCAGCGATCGCAGTTGCAGCAGCACCCCTGCATCGCGCCCATCCCAGCGCAGATAGCCCTGCGGCAGGGCGTGCTGCGAAAAGGCTGCCGTAGCACGTAGATCGAGCACCAGATCAAAAGCAGCAACCGCGGTTTCACCGATCCGATTGAAATCTATCGCACCGGCAACCCGGCAGGCTTTAACGCAGGCCCGGTGTGCCTTGCAACTTTGCAAATCAATCTGATAGTCCAGACCAATCGCGTCTTCCGGGCAGACCGCCAGACAGGCGTTGCAGCGTGTGCAGAGGTCTAGGTCAATCGGGTTGTTTCGCGACCACTTCAGTTCAAAGGCGCCGAGCCAACCCGTCAGTGATTCGATCCTCCCACCTAACACCGGATAACGTCGCTCCTGACGCGCACCAGCGAACCCCCCGGTGCCGCCGGCGCCCTGCGTAAAGAGACTGATGTCGAGTTCATCGCCGAGCATGTCTGCGGCATGCTCGGCCGCACCCAACTCGCCGATGATGAGCAGCCGCCCGGCGCTCTTGTAGCTGACGGTGGCCACGGGCTCAGCCGGCGGCAACTGCGCCGCTGCCAGCAGCGCGGCCATCTTGGGCATGGCCATGGCGGCGTCCTTGCTCCAGCCAGCAGTCTCGCGAATATTCACAAAGCGCAATGGCGCATAGCTGACAGCGCCGGGCTTGGTGAGCCCGGACTGCCCGGCCAGTTCAACAAACAACCGCCTTTCCTGAGTGCAGGCAACAAGCACATCATCGCCCTCCTGCATTGCCTGCACGAAGGCTCCGGCCTCACGCCGGCACAAGGCCGACTGCAGCGTCAGGTTTTCATTCAGCGCCGCGCCCAGGCCTGTCGGGTCCAGCGGCATCGTCTTGTTGCAGTCGCAAATCAGTGTGGTCATGTGGGTTGCCCGCTTCGGGGGCTGTCTTGTCGCGCAGGTTATCAGGATTCCCACCCTCAGGTGAATCCTCAAACAATTGTAGGAATTTGGCGCTGGCCATTTGCCGCAGCATCGATGCGGGAATCGGATCCGCTTGCGAGTAGTCGTCAATGTAGGTATCGAGTCGATCCATCACCTGGTAGTGCGGATCGGCAAAGAGTTTTTTCATGGCTGCGTTGCGCACCTCCGGCGTCACCTCACGCGCCACAAAGGGAGCGAAATCGGACTGCAGCGTCAGCCCCTGAGCGTCCTGCAAAGTCAGCGCAGGCAGTTTGTCGTCCGGCGGCAAAGCCGTGACCGCTGGCGCTTCGATTGTTGCTGGCGTTGCCTCGGAGGGGGCTGGCTTGCTCAACGGTTCTTCGAGCGCCTGGCCGGCGCGCAAGGCCTGCTTGCGCTGCGACCATCGGCTGAGGAAACCGTCAGCCACGGCGCTTTTCCGTGCTGATCAGCGCCGGATTTCCGAACCGGTCGGTCAGCGGCCGGAAACTCTCGGGCCGGCGCCGGCGTCTGGGTTCGCTGTCGCGGTGCTGATCGACGAAGGACTGCAACCACTGGATCACTGCAGCGGGAGCCGGGACTTGCTCCACGGTCTCCTGTGCGTCTAGCCAGCGCCCGGCGTCCACATAACTCAAGCTCACGATCTCAGGTCGTGCAATCGATTCCTCGCTCAAAGTGGCTTCTTCTTCCATGCGCCACAGGACAAACCAGCAAGGTGCACTGGAGCTGAGATTGAGGTAGTAGCCCTCGGCGTCGTCGCCGTACAAGGTCACGGTGTAGCCAGGATGCAGCCAACGCTCCACCCGGGCATCCTTGTAGAGCAGACGCGCGTCGCTGCCAAACCCGTCCTCGTGCGGCACCACATCGTCCAGCACCCAGCGCCAGTTCTGCCAGCGGCTCATGCCGCTGACGATGCGTTCGCGGCGCATCACGACGGCGACTCTCAGTTCAGGACGAGGGGCATTCATACGAAGCCGCAATGTACCTGAAAATCGCGATCGGAGTCCCCTCGACAGGCCCGCTACGGCACCGGCATTGACCGCATTGCCGCGAGTCTTTGCATGAAACGTTCGCACTGCCCCAGCTGATCCAGGCTGACATATTCATCCGGTTGGTGTGCCTGGGCAATGTGGCCCGGTCCGCAGACGACGGTCGGGATGCCGGACTGCTTGAAGATACCGGCTTCCGTGCCAAAAGCCACCTGCGTGGTGCCGCTCTGACCCGACAGCTGCTGCGCCAACAGCGTGACCGGGTCCTCTGCACGGCCCAGAAAACTCGGGATCTCGCAAATGGTTTCGAACTGGAAGCCGGCCTCGGGTGCGACTTTCTTCATGGCTACTTCGAGGGCACGCGCCTGGGCCACGATGCTTTCCTGCATCCGCCTCGCATCAGCCGTCGGCAGATCACGAAATTCGTAATGAAACCAGGCATCGCGTGGCACCACGTTGTCGGCGATACCGCCCTGAAACTGACCCACACTGGCGGTCGAGAACGGCACATCAAAGCCTTCATAGCGCGGCTCGTCACGCTCGAAACCCTCGGCCATATCACGCACCTTGCCAATCAGGCGTGCCGCCATCTCGATGGCGTTGACCGACTTTGGCGTCAGCGAGGAATGGGCCTCCTTGCCGCGCACACAACAACGGTAGCGGTAGACCCCCTTGTGCGCAATCGCCGGCACCATGCCAGTAGGTTCACCGATGATGCAGGCCAATGGCTTGATGCCGGCCTCACGCAAGTCCGAGATCAGCTCCCTGACGCCAAAGCAGCCCACTTCTTCGTCATAACTCAAAGCCAGGTGCACGGCAAACGGCGCCGGGCTGTTCAAAAATTGTTCTGCATGCGAGAGGGCAACGCCAATAAAGCCCTTCATGTCGGCACTGCCGCGGCCATAAAGGCGCGACTCCGGCGCATCTTTCACCAGCGCGCCCAGCGGCGGCACGGACCAGTCCTGCCCGTCCCAGGGAACGGTGTCGGTGTGACCCGACAGAATGATGCCAGCTGCCTTGTCCTCGCCGAGCGTCGCGAACAGATTCGCCTTGGATTTGTCCGCGCTATGGGTGAGCCGGCTGCGCACACCCAGGCGCGCCAACTCATCGCGAACAAAGTGAATCAGTTCCAGGTTCGAATTCTGACTCACTGTGTTCATGCGAACCAGCGACTGAACCATTTGAAGAGCGGTATCGGAAATCATGGGAAGATTGTCGGCCATTTAAGGAAACTGAACACAGAGATGAATTCGGCTCGCTCACTGCGCATCGTACTCGCCAGCGTCGGCTCGCGCGGCGACGTCCAGCCCATGCTGGCTTTGGCGCAGGCGCTTGCTGCACGCGGTCATCGTCCCCTGATTGCCGCGCCGGCGAACTTCGAAGACTGGGTTCGCGCTCTTGGCTTCGACTTTGCCTCACTCGGTGACGATGTAAAGCTGTTTCTTGCCGAGAACAGGCAGGTCATGACGGGCAAGCCCCTGCGGATGCTAAGGGAAATGGTGCGCTATTTCAAAGAGCAGATCCCTGTACAGGCGCAGCAGATGACACCCATCTGCCAGGACGCCGACCTGATCGTCTATGGCGGACTGGCCTTCACCGCACCCAGCGTCGCAGAGCACCTGCGACTGCCGGTACTCGGCGTGCTCTACACCACGTGCCTGCTGCCGGCCAGCCTGCACCCGCCACCCAATATTCCATGGCACGGCTTGCCTGGCTGGCTTAACAGGCTGCTCTGGCGCATCAACCACGTTGTGGGCGACCTTCTGTTGCGCCGGACGCTGAACTCGATGCGCAGCGGCCTTGGGCTGCCACCGGTGGATCGCATCCGGCACCACCTGATCGAAGACAACCCGCTTGTCATTGCCGCCGATGAAATCGTGTTCCCGCCAGACGCCTCCTGGCAGGGGCGTTTTCCCTATGCCAATTTCATCTTCTTCGACGATCCGGCACCACTGGAGGCGGAACTTGTCACCTGGCTGGACGCGGGGGAGGCGCCGATCTACATCGGCTTTGGCAGCATGCTGGGTCAGGGCATTGAACGCGCTGAGCGAATACTCATTGAAGCTGTTCGCGCCACCGGACGACGCTGCCTGATCGATGCCGGTTGGGCCGGGCTTGGTGCCGGTGACCTGCCAAACGGTTGGCGCAGGGTGAGTGACGCGCCGCACGCCCTTCTCTTTCCTCGCACCGCGCTGGTAGTGCACCACGGTGGCTCGGGCACGACGGCTCAGGCGCTGCGCGCCGGCGTGCCGCAGGTTCTGCTGCCGCTGATCCTGGACCAGTTCCATCACGCACATCGCCTGTACCTTGCCGGCATCGCACCGCGACCGGTGGCGATGGAAAAAATCACGGCTGTCTCGTCAAGAGCCGCCATCGAATCGGCACTGCAATTGCCACCCGGTCCGCGTCTGGCGGCAGCCATGCGGCTCAAGGCCAGCGATGGGCGCGCCGGCATCGTGCAGGAGATCGAAGCGCTGGTGGGACAATAGGAGCAACGTCAATCCAAAGGAAACCCCATGCCACTGAAGAGCCTGTTTCAACCCTTTCAATTCAAGTCGCTCAAGCTGCCCAATCGCGTTGTCATGGCGCCCATGACACGATCCTTTTCGCCCGGCGGCGTTCCGACCGAGCAGGTCGCCCAATATTACGAGCGCCGTGCCAAAGCGGCGGTCGGTTTGATCATTTCGGAAGGTACGGTAGTCCATCGCCCCTCCTCCGCCAACGATCCGAACGTACCGCGCTTCTGGGGTGCGGATGCCCTGCCGGCGTGGAAGAAGGTGATAGACGCAGTGCACGCCGCAGGCGGTGTCATGGCACCGCAACTCTGGCACGTCGGGGCCACGCGCAACCGCCGCAGCGATTGGCCTGTACCCACTCCGATCGACAGCCCGTCGGGCTTGTCTTCTCCTGGCAGGAGCTACGGTGAAGCGATGAGCGACGCAGCCATCGCCGACACCATCGCCGCCTTTGCCCAGGCGGCGGCGGATGCCCAGGCGCTGGGCTTCGACGCCATTGAGCTGCACGCCGCCCACGGTTATCTTATCGACCAGTTCTTCTGGGATGGCACGAATCAGCGCAGCGACAGCTTTGGCGGCACGACGCTGACAGAGCGCAGCCGGTTTGCCGTCGAGATACTGAAGGCCGTGCGCGCGCGCGTCGGTCCCGACTATCCGGTGATCATTCGCCTGTCCCAGTGGAAGCAGCAGGACTACGCAGCGCGACTGGCGAAAACGCCGCAGGAGATGGAAGACTGGCTCAGACCGATGGCAGACGCGGGCGCCGACATCTTTCACTGCTCGCAGCGCCGCTTCTGGGAGAGCGAATTCGATGGTTCTGATCTGAACTTTGCCGGTTGGGCCAAGAAGCTTACCGGCAAGCCTACGATCACGGTGGGCTCAGTCGGACTCAGCGGCGAGTTCATTGCCGCGTTTGGGGGTGAGTCGTCCAAGCCGGCCTCACTGGATGAACTGCTGCGCCGATTGGACCGTGGCGACTTTGACATGGTGGCGGTGGGCCGGGCGCTGATTCCCGATCCGCAATGGGTTCTGAAAGTGCGCGACGGATTGCATGACCAGTTGCTGGACTTTTCGCCGTCAGCGCTCGCGACCCTCTTCTAGACAAAGGCTTCTGGCGGCCTGCTACGCTAGTGGGTCCCAGAAGCAGGTTCGCCACGGGTACCAATGGCAACCGCGCAGTATTTGAACTCCGGAATCTTCCCGACCGGGTCCAGTGCGGCATGGGTCAGCAGGTTGGCTGCCGCCTCGCCGTAGGCAAAGGGCATGAAAACGGTGCCGTCCGGCGTGCCATCGTCACGCCGCAAGCTGACCTTCACACTGCCACGGCGCGAACGCAGATTGACCATCGCTCCAGCCTTCACACCGAGGCGCTCAAGCTCGCGGCCATTGACTGAAGCCGTTGCCATTGGCTCGAGTGCGTCCAGCACTCGGGAGCGGCGCGTCATGCTGCCGGTATGCCAATGTTCCAGTTGCCTCCCGGTGATCAGAACCATGGGGTACTCAGAGTCCGTCTTTTCGCTGGCTGCAATCAGTGTGGTGGGCACCAGATGGGCCAGACCGTCGGGGGTCTGAAAATGTTCGGCAAACAGGATGGGCTGACCCGGATCGTCCGCACTCAGACAGGGGTAGGTCACGCTGCCTTCGCGTTGCAAACGCTCCCAGGTGATGCCGCCAATGGCTGCCTGCATGGTCTGGCGCATTTCTTCAAACACGGCGGCCACACCATCGCTTTGACCTGCGTAAGACCAATGCAAGCCCATGCGCTTTGCCATTTGCTGAATGATCCATAAATCAGGTTTGGCATCACCCGGCGCGTCAATGGCCTGGCGACCAAGCTGCAACATGCGATCCGTGTTGCTGACGGATCCCGTCTTTTCCGGCCACGCTGTGGCAGGCAGCACAACGTCGGCCAGCCACGCTGTCTCGGTCATGAAGATGTCCTGCACCACCAGGTGCGAGAGTGACGCCAGCGCGTGCCGTGCATGGTTCAGGTCGGGATCGCTCATGGCCGGGTTTTCACCCATGATGTACATGCCGCGCACCTTGTGCGGAT
>JBAXNI010000053.1:0-17992 GCA_037133835.1 Comamonadaceae bacterium
TCCGGGTTCAGATACACCTCGCCATTGCCCAGTTGGCGCGACTTGTCCTTCATGATGGTCAGACCCTGCTGGGCGCAGATGTCAAGCCGGGACGAATCGACGTCGGTGCGCACCGGGATTGAGCCCTTCTTGTTGCTGAATTCGACCTGCACTGCAGGCGACAGCATCACGCTGGCCAGCAGCTTTTGTGCCCTGATCGCCTCGGCGTCGCTGGTCTTGGGAAAGACGAAGACGTCGCCCTGAATCACGTAGGGCGAACGCGCACCAAAACCGGCGATGCAGCCGTAGTCCTTGCCCGGCGCCTGATTCGCCAGGGCGAACTCACCCTTGGCCCAGTCGCCCATGATTTGCATGCCGGCCTTGCCGGTGATCAGCAGGGCCGTAGCGTCATTCCAGTTGCGCCCCGGCGCGCCCTTGTCCACATAGGATTGCAGACGCTTGTAACTGGTCAGCACTTTGCGGAAGGCATCGCCCTGAATTGCCGCCGGGTCACGATCGCGCATGACCTTGAGGTAAAGCTCGGTGCCGCCCACATTCGCCAGCATCGCCGTGAAGACGATGTTCTCCTGCCAGGGTTGGCCGCCATGCGCCAGGGGAATCAGTCCGGCGGCCTTGAGCTTGTCCAGGGCAGCGAACATTTCATCCATGCTTTTGGGTTCGGCTGTGATGCCGGCCTTCTTGAAAGCAGACTTGGAATACCAGATCCAGGTCGGCATGTGGATGTTGACCGGCGCAGCGTAGAAGTGGCCCTTGACCCGCACGACGTTGAGCACGGTATCCGGCAGGAACTTGTCCCAGCCATCGCGCAGCGCAATCTCGTCCACGTTGTTGAGCATGCCCTGCTCGACGATGTCCAGGAATTGCCTGGACGTGTTGAACTGGGCTGCCGTCGGCGGGTTGCCGCCGATGATGCGGTTGATTGCCACGGAACGCGCCTGCTCGCCCAGCGCGATGGCGGTGTCGACCCAGACGCCACCGGCCGCCGTATAGGCCTGCGAAAACTGCTTCACTGCGGCCGATTCGCCACCCGATGTCCACCAGTGAATCACTTCGGCCTTGGGACCGGCAGCATGCGCCAGCGCACCAAGTCCCATGAACAGCGCCAGCGTTAATAGTTTGAGCTTCATCGTTCACCTCTCAAGAATGACCGGTACCATTTCCCGCTGAGCTTGAGCCGGCGTTGCTGCGTGTGGAAATCCACATGCGTCAGCCCAAAGCGTCGAAGGTAGCCCTCCGCCCACTCGAAGTTGTCGAGCAGACTCCACGCAAAATAGCCCTTGACCGGGATTCCCTTGGCAACAATCTCCCGCAGCGCCAGCAAGTGACGCTCCAGGTAGCGCCGCCGCTCGATGTCGTCAATCTCGCCATTGGACGACACCACATCTTCGTAACTTGATCCATTTTCGGTCAGGTAGATCACAGGCGGCTGGTAGTCCGTCGCGACGCGGCTGAGCAGCGCGACCATGCCGTCCGGCGAGACCTCCCAGCCAAAAGCGGTGCGCTCCACATTGGGAGACTCAATCACCCGTGTCTCCATCACGCCCTGGCCCGGCGCATCGGCAACGACTTCGGGGAAATAGTAGTTGATTCCCAAAAAGTCGGTCGGCGTGGCAATGACTTGCAGATCACCCTCGTGCACGATGGGCGCCTTGTCACCCAGAAGGTTCCAGATGTCTGACGGATAGCCGCGGCCGTGCAGGGGATCAAGAAACCAGCGGTTGCGCAAGCCATCGTGGCGCCGAGTTGCAGCCACATCCCTGGCGCTGTCCGAAGCCGCGTAAAGTGGGTGCAGGCTCAGCGCGGCGCCGACTTCGGCAGCCGCCACATTGCGCCGGATGACGGGTATCGCCAGCCCATGCGACACCATCACGTTATGGCAAACCTGTAGCGCTGTCTGGAAGTTTTTCAAGCCCGGCGCGTGAACGCCTTCATGGTTGCCGATAAAGGCCGTACACCAGGGCTCGTTGTGCGTGATCCAGTGTTTGATGCGGTCACCCAGATGGCGGCTCACGACGTCGGTGTACTCGACAAAGGCCGCGACGGTATCCCGATTGGCCCATCCACCCTGATCCTGCAAAGCCTGCGGCAAGTCCCAGTGGTACAGCGTGACCCAGGGTTCCAGCCCACGCTCGAGCATGCCATCCAGCAGACGCGAATAAAAGTCCAAGCCCCTCTGATTTGGAATACGGCCACGCCCCTCTGGGAAGATCCGGGGCCAGGCGATGGAAAAGCGGTAGGCATTGGTGCCCAGACTGGCAGCCATGTCCAGGTCCTGAGGCCAACGGTGGTAGTGGTCACAGGCCACAGCGCCGCTGGAGGCATCGCGGATATGACCGGGCGCGGCACAGAAACGATCCCAGATCGACTCACCGCGACCATCTTCCAGAGCAGCGCCTTCGATCTGGTAAGAGGACGTGGAACAGCCCCAGCGAAAGCCAGCGCCGAAGTCACTGCGTTTGAGAGTCGGTTGATCCTCGGTTGTTGGTTTTCTCATGTTCAGGGAAAATCTTATTGATACATTGGAAAGGTTTCCAATTCTAGTTTCAAGCCTTGGCCTGCGGAATCCGTGAGTACCCTTAGTTGCTGGTGCTTCAAGCGACCGACGGTCGCTTGGTGGTTCGGGTGACGACTCGCTGGCTTACAGATGTTGGCGCCAGTGCGACCGAGGCTCGCCATGTGACGCTGACGCCGAAGTTGCGTTGCACCGGCAAACTCTCGCCATAGCACTGGTTGAGCAACCAGCGCACACCGTTGAGGGTGATGTTGCGCCACGGGATATGCACCGACGTCAGCTGCGGTGCCGAATACTCCGCGCTGTAGGTATCGTCGTAGCTGACGACCGAAATCGTGCCCGGCACAGCAATCCCGGCCTGCTGGAAGTAAGCCAATGCGCCAACCGCCATCTCATCATTGGCGCAGAACAAGGCCGTAAATTCGTGACCGGACGAGGCCAAAGACCGTGCCGAAGCCCAACCTCCCTCGGGTGAAAAGTCGCTCTTCAACAGCACGACCTGACTCACCTGAATACCTTCACGCACCAGTTCGCCCATAAAGCCGTCGATGCGCGCCACGTTATCAGGCGAGTTGTCGGGTCCGGCGATCACAGCGAATTTTCGGTGCTGCATTTTCAGCAAGGTCTGCGCCGCCAGCACACCACCCAGGCCGTGGTCAGCGGTGAAGCACTGTTCAGCGAAACCGGCAAACCAGTGGTTCAGAATGACCACCTTGTTCTGCTTGGGACCAAGCGCCTTGATGTCCTCCTCCAACAGCACGTTGGTCATCAGCACCAGCCCATCGCAGCCACGCTCCAGCAAGAACTCAATGCCTTCGATGGCTTGTTGGCGGGCATCGCCGTCGCCGCAACCAAAGGCTACCACCATGTGACGTCCACCCAGGCGCAGTTCGTTGTCGATGGCAGCCAGGATCGGGGTGTAGAACGTACCCTTCAGGACCGGAATGTAGACCCCGATCATCTGCGAGGAGCCGGACAGCAGGGTGCGAGCCGCATGCGAGGGCCGAAATTCGAGCTCGGCGATGGCCTCGCGCACCCTCTGTGCCGTGGCCGGAGCGACCGAGCCGCGGCCACTGACCACGCGCGAGGCGGTCCCGACGCCGACGCCCGCGCGTCGCGCTACATCCTTGATCGTGGCCATGTCAACTCCTGTGGTGCACGCACTATAACGCGGCCATCAGTTGGCGGCGCAGTGGGTCTTGATGTAGTCGGCATGGGCGGGCATGGCGGCCACGCAGCGCTGCGTGACCGTCTCGATGTCGTGGATAAACGAGCTCAGTTCCGCGGCAGGAATCAAACCCGCCAGCGCGTGCCATCCCTCAGGTATGAACCGCTGACCCAGCAAGATCTGAACCCAGCTTGATTCGGAAAATAGCTGGATGAAGAGTTCGCGCGAAATCCGGCCATTGCTGCGAAACAATTCCAGGCGCTGAGCCAGGGAGTCGGGAATCTTCATCGTCCTGCAATAATTCCAGAACGGCGAATCGCTTCGTTGCGTGACGTGGTAGTGCGTGATGATGAAATCCCGGATCCCTTCGTATTCCAGACCGGTTTCACGGTTGTAATGATCAATATCCGCCTGGGCAAAACCGAGGTTCGGAAAATTGGAAAGAATTCGCATCACTGCCGTCTGGATGAGGTGGATGCTGGTCGATTCGAGCGGTTCCAGAAAGCCGCTCGACAATCCAACGGCCACACAATTTTTCTTCCAGAACGTCTTGCGTCGCCCCGTGATGTATTTGATGAGCCGCGGCTCGGCCAGAGGCTTGCCATCAAGGTTATTCATCAACACCGAGGCGGCTTCGTCATCGGAGATGTAGGGGCTGCTATAGACATGGCCGTTGCCGATGCGGTGCTGCAGCGGAATACGCCATTGCCAGCCTGCACTGTGCGCCGTTGAGCGCGTCAGTGGAATCAGCGGCTCGACCGATTCACAGGGCACGGCAAGCGCCCGGTCGCAGGGCAGCCAGTGTCGCCAGTCTTCGTAGCCAGATTCGAGCGCTCCCTCGATGAGCATGGCGCGAATGCCGGTGCAATCGATAAAGAAATCACCTCCAATGCGCTCGCCGCTTTCCAACACGAGGGCGCGGATGTGGCCGGACTGTGGGTCAAGATCGATCGAACCAATCTTGCCCTCCGTGCGCTTGACAGCACGGGCCTCAGCGTACTTGCGCAAATAAGCGGCATACAGCCTGGCATCGAAATGGTAGGCGCTGGGCAAGTCCGCCAGAGGCGAGCCCTGCATCTGCGGCTGGGAATTGAGGTACTTCGCCGCACGCGGAGCACTGCAGTTCAATGAAAACGCGTCAAGATCGGCGACCTTGCCAGCCGCGCGCTGTCTCAGCCAATATTGGTGAAACGGTACGCCGGAGAGGGGGGAGCCGACCGGACCAAAGCCGTGCGTGTAGCGGTCATCCATCTGTCCCCAGTTGACAAACTCGATGCCGAGCTTGAAGCTGCCCTGGCAGTGCTTCAGGAAGTCGTTCTCGTCGATGCCGAGCAACTCGTTATAGACACGAATATGCGGAATCGTCGCCTCGCCAACGCCAACGATGCCGATTTCGTCCGACTCGACGAGATGAATCCGGCAGTTGTTTCCAAGAACCCGCGAAAAAAGCGCTGCCGTCATCCAGCCCGCCGTGCCCCCGCCGGCAATGACGACATCACGAACATATTGAACCGACATGGAAGTCCTCACAGAAGTGCGTGTATCAACGGGAGTCTGCCATCAAACGTCGGAAGAGAAAAAGCGGCGAACGAAGTCGCCGCTTTTTCTACGCCGGGAATCAATCAGTTGAACTTGGGGTCTAGAACTTGTAGTTCGCGCCAAACAGCACCTGACGACCGAAGTGATTGACCCACTTCGTGATCATCTGCGAAGCATTCGGCGTCGGGTTGTTTCCACCGAGTCCGTTGATCGAGGCCATTTGCTGCGTGGCGCTGTCGGTCAGGTTGTTGACCTGGAGCATCAGCGACAGACCCTTCAAGGAACCCTGATCGAAGGCGTACCCCAGTTGCAGGTCACGCACGTTATCCGAATTGATCGTGGTCGTCACGTCCTGAAACACCACACTGCGATAGGTCGAGGTGAAGGGTGAACGATAACGCTCGCTGATCCGCGCGGAGAACCCATTCTGTTCGTAATACAGCGTCAGGTTGGAGGAGTACCCCGAAAGGCCCTCGGGAACGACCTTATTGCCATCCTTGTCATAGAGGCTGCTGTCGGCCATGGTTCTGTTGAAAACCACACCGATGCCGTCGAGCGACTTGCTGAACAGCCCACCGTCGATGGAGGCGGTGATCTCAAGACCGCGAACCGACCCGCCCTCGCCATTGGCCGGCGCCGTGAAGTAACCGTAGGGCGAAACAGGTGTCACACCGGAAGTATTCGGGATACCCGTAAAGTCACGCAGCACCTGTTGGTTGTAGACCCAGGACTGCAGTTTCTTGTAGTAATCTGCGACGGCAACATAGCTGCGCTTGCCAAAATACTTTTCCAGCGAGAAGTCAAAGGCCGTGGCGCGCCAAGGCTCCAGCGAAGGGTTGCCACCGCCGCCACCCGACCAGGTGGCGTAGTTGGGGCCGGGCGTGGTATTCACGGCGGGGCCACTCATACCAGCACGCAAGTCGTTGATGTTGGGGCGCGCCATTTGACGACCGGCAGCTACACGCATCACCGTCTGCTCTGGCAGGTCGAAACGCAGATTCATGCTTGGCAGGACATCGTTGTACGACGTGCCCCCAGTGACCGCATACAGTTTGGATGGATTGGGGTTGGCCGTGTCGCCCAGGTACACCCAACCTTCGGAGGACTGATCGGTACGCACAAACTGCACACCCACGTTGCCGCTGACGGGCACGCTGCCCATATTGGTATCAATCTTGGCCATGGCGTAAGCCGTGCTGACCTTCTCGTGCACGGTCGAATCATCGCCCGCCTTGCCCCAGAAGACTGCCTGCGGAACCAGGACTTTGTTGTCAACCAGGTTTTGCACATTCAGGCGTGGCATGCCAACCAGACCGGCAAAGTCCAGACTCACCAACCCCAGTACTGCATCGTTGGGAATGGCTGAGGTGTAGCGACCATCACCCTGGATGGTCGTTGGACTCGCGATATTCAGGCGATAACGATTCATCACCACCGATTTGTCGCGTTGGGTGTAATTGAAACCAAAATCTGCTTCGCTGAATATGCCGTCCAGCGTACGTGTAGCCGACAGACGAAGCGTCTTCATGGTGTCGGTGACATGCGGCAAATTAATGTTGCCAGCAAATCCATTGTCATCACCCACCCAGGTCATGGGGTCACCCAGACGCAGGCTCGAAGGAGCGAAGGAGGTACCCCCCGCCGGGCTAAGCTGGATCAGATTCCTTCCAACCGGGTCGGCGACAAAGTTATATGCGCCCGAAACCCACTGGCCACTCGCGTAGGGAGCGGAGAAGGTTTCGAGGTATTTCTCGTCGCGGGTGTCCTTCGAATAGCTCACGTCACCGGTCAGCTTCCAGTCTTTGTTGAGCTTGTAGGACGTATTCCAGCCCAGCGACGTGATTTCGTCGGTGCGGCTGCTGTTGAAACTTTGCAGTACGGTCTGGCTGTTGTTGCTCGTCCCGCTGGTGACGAAGGTATTGCCGCCAATATCTGTCGTCTTGGCATTGGTCAGGAAAGGCATCGTGGAAGGGCCATTCCATAATCCCCAATTGCTGATTTCAAACTTGAATCCCTGATCTACGGCGTCGAACTTGGAGTAATACAGATCAATCTGGCTATGCAGATCCTTGTTCGGCTTGAACTCCAGAACGGCCATGAGTCCGTCGCGCTTGTTGCTCTTGGAATCGGCGGTAACTTCCATCCCCATCGGCATGAGCGCGTTGCCCCCACCAGTGGCCTTGGGTAGTCCGGCGACCGTATTTGAACCCCAGTCATTCGCTGGCGCAGCCCAGTCCCACATTTGACTCTGGCGTACTTGGGTTGGTGTGTCCAGATGGGCAAAACCCAGGGCCCAACCGACGGTCTTGTCAGCCGACTGGTCGATATACGACGCGCTGAAGCGCTTGCCATACTGGCTTGCGACACCAGAAATCGCCTCCCCATTGGAGTTGGTCTCACCGCGGACATTGACGGCGATTTGACGACTGGCGAAAGACAGCGGGCTGACGGTACGCATGTCCACGGTACCCGCCAAGCCTTGGCCGACCAGGCTGGCCGTTGGCGTCTTGTAGACGACCGCCGAACTGAAGAGCTCGGAGGGGAATTGATCGTATTCGACCGAACGGTTATCGCCCGAGCTGACCATTTCGCGCCCGTTGAGCAGCGTCGTCGCAAATTGTGGCGGCAGACCGCGGATCGAAATCGTCTGCACGCGACCATCTTGCCCGCGGACACCGGTAACACCCGGCAGACGAGCCAGCGATTCGGCGATAGACACATCAGGCAATTTACCAATGTCTTCAGCCGTGATGGCCTCGACGATGGAATCGGCGTTTCTCTTGGTCTCGATCGACGTTTCGATGGAGTGACGGAAACCCGAGATGGTTACCGTGTTCAGCGTGACGCCGGTAGTCGCCTGGGCATTCTGAGCGTACACGGAACCACTGGCAGCCAGCAAGCTTGCGCAAGCCGCGGCTACAGGTCCGATACGCATTGCGAAACGTTTCTGGGCGATGCCTTGGTTGCGCTGGGTGGCAGAACTTTTCATTTAGGTAACTCCTGGGTCTAGATCTCGGTCTGTGTCTAATTGGATTCGGTCCACCAGACTGGAAAGGCTTCCATTGCTGATGACAAAAAAATGGAAACGTTTCCATTTCGGCATACTTTAGCACCGCATAAAGGCCTGTAAAGCTGGTGAAAACCCTAGCCTTCTGATGATCGTGTCAAATTGTTGAACAATAAAGCCGGGGTTTGTCGCAACACAACAACAACGCCACCGGGAGCGCGGTGTTCGCGTCCCTTGAGCCAGTTGCTCGCACTCAAAAGGGCAGCGTGCCGGCACCCCGAGGACGTGGCGTCTGCGAGTAGCCGCCGTGGCGTTGGTAGACCCGGACATAGTCAACCAGCATCTCGGCCGGGAAAGGTGTCGAGGCATCGGGGTTGCCGCCGAAATCGCCACCGACGGCGAGATTCATGATCAGGTAGAACGGCCGATCGAACGGCGCCGGCCAGGCATGGAGTTCGGCCTCACTGAGCGGTGGGGCGCCTTTGCCGGCGCTGACGCGAGCACTGCTCCACCAGAAATCCTTGCTAGCGTACAGGGCGCCATCCACGTACCAGCGGATTTCCCCCGGCTCCCACTCCAGCGCGTAGACGTGGAAATCGGCGATCGACTGTCCGTCTGGAAACTGGTAGCGGGCATGGCTGCTGGCGTTGGCATCCCAGGCTGAGCCGAAGTGCAATGCGCCACTCACGCCGCCGGGGATCGCGCCACGCGCTTCCATGATGTCGATCTCGCCGCTGGCCGCCCAGCTGCCGTAACCATGCTCGCGTGGCAACATCCACAAGGCCGGCCACATACCCTGCCCGGTCGGCAGCTTGGCGCGGATCTCGAATCGGCCATAGGTCTGGCTGAACAGGTTGGCTCCGGCACGGGTTTGCGACTTCAAGCGACCCGAGCTATAGCCGAATCCATCGCGCGACTCCCTGACCGCTCGCAGGTGCAGCATGCCGTCCTGCACAAAGACGTTGTCGGTGTCGCGCGTGTAAGTCTGCAATTCACGATTGCCCCAGCCGGCAATCCACTTGTTCTCGCCGTAGTTGTAGAAACCATTGCCGAGATCGAAGTCCCATTTGCTGCGGTCGAGCTCGCGCCCATCGAATTCATCGCCCCAGACCAGGGTCCAGCCCTCCGGTGCCTCGGGCGCTGCGGCGCACGAGGCAAGCGCGAGCGTCAGAGCCGCCAGCGCGAGGCGCACAAGCCAATCCCGGCAGGTCGTCCAGCGCCATACCCGCCCACCTGCTTCTATCGTCATACGGTCTCCTGTGCTCAAAGTCTAGCGCAGCCTGACTTCGGCCAGCAGCGCGTAATGGTCCGATGCGTAATATCCCTCAAACCGCTCGCTCAGAACCTGATGTGACAGAACCTGCGTCAATCCGTCAACCATCACATAGTCGATCTTGTTGCCGGCCTGCAAATCGGAACCAAAGCCGTTGAAAGTCAGGTCGCCGCCGCTCAGTGGCGTGAGGGATGCCACGGCGGCATCGACCAACACCTGCGTCAGCAGAAGGTGTGCGTCTGAGCCGGGTCGATCATTCAGATCCGCTGTCAAAATCACCGGCAAGCGACCGGCCTCGCGCTGGAGCATGGCGCCGATCAGGCGGGCGCTCTCGCGCCGGGCCACGTGGCCGACATGGTCGAAGTGCGAGTTCGCGAAGATGAACTCGCGACCGTCGGACTGACGGCGCAGCTTCAGCAGGCTGAGCGTTCGGTTCAGTGCGGCGTCCCAGCCGCGTGACACGCGCTCCGGTGTTTCGGACAGCCAGAACGTCTTGCGCGAGCTGATCGTGAGTGCCGTCCGACGCACCAGCACGGCGTTTATCTCGCCCTTCTCGGCGCCATCATCGCGACCGACACCCATCCAGTCGTATTCCGGCAGCAGCGCGATCAAATCTCTTATCTGGAACAACTCGGCTTCCTGCAACCCGACCAGATCGGCCTGCGCCGAGCGGATGGTTTGCGCCACGAGCGACCTGCGACGGCTCCAGTGGTTTGGATCATCCATTTTTTCGCACGAACCGCAACGGATGTTGTAGCTCAAGACGCGCAGCACCGACGTGGTCGCTGTCTGGTCAACTGCTGCCGGCGCGAGGGAACCGGCACACGACGCGGTCAAGGCCGCACACAGCATCAGCCAGAGAAGTTGAAGTGCGCGCATGCAGTCTCCATCAAGGTCGGGTCGACGCTCAGCGCAGTTTGAAGGGCTCCGGCGCCACAGCACTGTTCATCCACTTCAGCACGCCGGCGTGCGGCAGGTAAGTGACGCTGCCGAACTGCTTGAACAGGGCTTCAATATCGGAAAGCGGCGCGCTGGCGAAGTCCAGTGCCGGCACCTTGACGCCGTCGGCATTGGTGACCAGACCCCAGTTGACCTTGCCCTGCCCCCCGTCGTTGCTGATGAGCTTGTAGGCCCACGCCGCTGAGGCCCAGCCCAGATCCGCGTAGGCATCAAAAGTAGCACGCGTGATCTGCCCGGCGAGCTCATGCTCGACATCAGCCCAGGGCTGAAATTCGCCGACGAAAAAGGCCGTATCCAGGCGCTTCATGCGCTCTTTCCACTCGCAACTGCCAGCAGTGCCGTCCCGACCGCAGGCAAACCAGTCGCGGTGCACGTCAGCGCCGGGCTGTCCCCATCCAAAAAACCCCGGGTAAAAATGCATCTCGAACGCCACATTGCGCATTCCTCTGGTTGCCGGGTTGCCGTAGGCGTCTACGCCCTGGTTATGGCCTGGCAGGATGATGACGTGATTCGGATCAACGGCACGCACACGCTCATACAGGGTTTGCACAACGCGGGCGAGTTGCTCGGGACTGGTGCCCCATGGCTCGTTGAGCAGACTGTAGCCGACCACGCTGGCACGGTCCTTGTAGCGAGAGGCCACCTGCTCCCACAGCCAGATGGTGCGCTCCTGGTACTCAGGGGTGCTCCAGTAGAGGTTGCGGTTGGCACAGCCGCTGTGATGCTCGACGCCCTGACTGCCGACAGCGCCGTGCAGGTCGAGGATGACGTACATGCCGTGTGCCTCGGCTTGACGAATGGTCTCGTCCAGATAGAGCCAGGCATCGGCGCGCAAGTGGCGTGGCTTCTTTTCGTCCTCCACCAGGCTCCAGATGAAGGGCAGGCGCACGAGGTTCAGGCCAAAGCGCGGCAACATATCCCAATCGCGCTGGGTCATCCAGTTGTCGCGAAACAGCTTCATCAGACGTTCCCGCTCGGCATAGCCAAAACGTGCATCGAGTTTGGCTTCGAGCGTGCACTGATCGTCAATCGCCTCCGAGTGCTGGCCCATCATCCAGAATTCCAGCATCAGCCAATTGCCGAGATTGACGCCCTTGAGCTTGATCGGTGTGCCGCTTTCGTTCACCCAGCGATTGCCTTGCACGTGCACCAGGGGCTGCTCCGCTGCGGCGCTGCTGGCATAGCCCATCAGTGCCATCATCTGCACAATAACAAGAAGGATGTAAGTCATATGAAGTCCGATGTGCTGCTCAGGCTGCGCAGTCAAGGTCTGACAGGCATCCGTCCAGAATGTCCAGCGCCTGCCCCATCTGCTCGCGCGTGGTGATGAGAGGTGGTGTCAGCGTCAGCACATTTCCCATGGTGGTCTTGAAGGAAAGACCGCGTGACAGGGCTGAGTAAAGCACGCGCTCGGCGGCGTCTGGCGCTGGCGTCTTGGTAGTGTGATCGCTTACGAGTTCCAGCCCGAGCAGCAGGCCACGACCACGCACATCACCAATCAAAGGATGACGCTGCTTCATCTCGTGCAGGCGCTCCAGCGCATAGGCACCAACACGTGCAGCGTTCTCGACCAGCTGCTCGCGCTCTATCACTTCCAGCGTGGCGAGGGCAGCAGCCGCTGTCACCGGATTTTTTTCATGCGTGTAATGACCCAAGGCGTAGGCGCCAGCTACATCCAGATCGGCGCGCGCGATGCAGGCGGCGATCGGCAGCACTCCGCCACCCAACGCTTTGCCCAGCACCACGATGTCTGGTGCAGCAGCGTCGTGCTCGGAGGCGAAGAAGCGACCGGTCTTGCCCAGACCGGTCGGGATTTCATCGAAGATCAGCAGGGTGCCGTGGGCATGGCAGGCCGCACGGACTGCCTGCCAGTAGCCCGTCGGCGGGATGAAGGGAACGGCGCGCGCCGGCTCCGCGATCACGGCCGCCACGTCGCCTTCACGCTCGAGCACATAGCGCACCATGGTCGCGCAAGCGAGTTGGCACTGGTCCAGCCGAGGCTGGCCCAGGTCGTCCACCGCATGCCCATAGGGACAGCGATAGCAGCCAAAGGGCGCAACGTGTTCGCTGCCCGGCAGCAAGGGCCCAACGGCGCGGCCGCTGCGAAACAATGACTCGCCACCCACACTGGAGGCGCCAAAACCGGCGCCGTGAAAGGAGTCCCAGAAACTCAGGGTCTTGAAGCGTCCCGTGGCCATGCGCGCGAGCTTGATCGCCACTTCGACTGCATCGGAGCCGCCTGTGGTGAACAGCACCCTGCCAGTGTTTCCGGTCAGCGACTTGAAACGCGCACCCAGTGCCTCCGCCAATTCAAGCGCGCGCTCACTGGCAAAGCGGCGCGGCGCAAAACTCAGGGTGTCGAGTTGCTGCTTGATGGCGGCGATGACGTGCGGATGAGCGTATCCAACATGGTGCACGTTGTTGCCATGGAAATCCATGTAGCGCCGACCTGCGGTGTCTTCGATCCAGATGCCTTCAGCCTTGGCGATGGCGGTAAGGCAGGGCGTGGAGACCGATTGGTGCAGGAAAGCGTCGCTGTCGCGCGCCAACAAGTTGCGTGTTGCCGCGTTCAGGTGCTGCGACTGCCACTGACTGCGCCGTGGCGACTGGTTGACATCACCCTCGCTCTGTGACGGCCCGGCTCCCATCTTCAAGTAGCGAGCGAGCGCTGGCGCAGGTCGTTGTCGATGGTGCGCTGCTTGCTCAGCATCACGTGATCGAACATCGCCTGTCCGGCAGCCTGCGCGTCACCTGAGGCAATTGCTTTCACGATCTGCTTGTGTTCATTCAGGAAGGTTCGCATCAAACCAGCGTCCGCCAGATTCTGACGTCGAAACAGCGACAGTTCCTTGATGAGCCGACGATAGGTCTCTGTCAACTTGCGGTTGCCGCAGATCTCCACCATGCGATCGTGAAACTTCAGGTTCAGCACGTGGTACTGGTGTGCATCCTGGGCCTTCACGGCCGTTTCCATTTCGGCCACCATGACCTTGATTTCCTTGAGTTGCTCGGGCGTGATGCAGACCGCCAGCCGCTTGCCAATCCAGTCGTCCATGGCGGCACGCAAATCGAATATTTCCAGTGCTTCGTCCATCGGGATGGCGCGCACAAAGACGCCTCGATTCTTTTCAGTGCGCACCAGCCCGGCTTCATCGAGCATTCGAAAAGCCTCCCGCACCGGGCCGCGCGAAACACCGAGTTTTTCCGCCAGTGCGGCCTCGTTCAGCTTGGCTCCTGGTGCATAGTCGCCGACCAGAATGGCGCGTTCAATTTCCTGCTGCACCACGGTGGTGAGCGAGCTGCTCTGCAGCAGTGCAATGGTGGGATGAAGCGCGGCACTCATGTTTTTATTACAACACAAAAGGCTTTTGTTGACAATTTGCAAAACACAATTGACAAATAGAAACACTCAGGGTCAAATAATCGGATGCGTGGGCGTTTGTCATTACGCCGACATAATCCGGTCACACCATTGCAATTTTTCACCTGAAGGAGCTTCACGTGCGCTTGTCCATCCTGTCCAAATCCCTACTGCTGACCGGCCTGCTGGCCTTCGCCGCTGCGGCGTCCGCTCAGAAAACCCAGTTGCTGGTGTACACAGCGCTGGAGACCGACCAGCTCAAAGCCTATCAGGAAGGCTTCAACAAGTCCTATCCTGACATCGAGATCAAATGGGTCCGCGATTCCACCGGCGTCATCACCGCCAAGTTGCTGGCTGAAAAAGCCAATCCGCAGGCAGACGCGGTGATGGGTGTGGCCGCTTCCAGCCTGGCGCTGATGGACAAGCAGGGCATGCTCATTCCCTACGCACCGCTGAACCTGGACGCCATCATGAGCCAGTACCGCGACAAGAAACAGCCACCAGCCTGGTTCGGCATGGACGTCTGGGGTGCCACGGTGTGCTTCAACACGGTGGAGGCGAAGAAGAAGAACATTCCCAAACCTGAGACCTGGCAGGATCTGACCAAGCCGGTCTACAAGGGGCAGATCGTGATGCCCAACCCGGCGTCCAGCGGCACCGGCTATTTTGATGTGGTGGCCTGGCTGACACTGTTTGGCGACAAGGAAGGCAAGGGCGGCGGCTGGAAGTTCATGGACGGCCTGCATGAGAACATTGCACAGTACACACACTCCGGCTCCAAACCCTGCAATATGGCTGGCAGCGGTGAATTTACCGTTGGCATTTCCTTCGAGTACCGCGCCAACAGCAACAAGGCCAAGGGCGCGCCAATTGACCTGGTGTTCCCGAAGGAAGGTCTGGGCTGGGATCTGGAAGCTTTTGCCATTCACAAGGGCACCAAGAAGCTTGACGCCGCCAAGAAACTGGCCGACTGGGCTTCCAGCAAGGACGCCATGCTGCTGTACGGCAAGAACTTTGCCATCACCGCACAACCGGGCGTTGCCGCACCGCTGGCGAATGTGCCCAAGGACTACGAAGCACGCCTCGTCAAGCTCGACTTCAACTACGCCGCCGAGCAGCGTGAACGCATCCTGAAAGAGTGGACCGCACGCTACGACGGCAAGACTGAAAAACGCTGAGTTCATTGTGCTTCATGAGCCGCATGGCGCGACTGTGCGGCTCTTTTCAATTCCCGGCATGAGTTCACCCCCCTTTCTTGATCTGCGCCACATCCGCAAGGAGTTCGGCAGCTTCACCGCGTTGCAGGACATCAATCTTGAAATCCGTCAGGGCGAATTCGTTTGTTTTTTGGGCCCGTCGGGCTGCGGCAAGACAACGCTGCTGCGCATCATTGCAGGACTTGAAGTCCAGACCGCCGGACAGTTGTCCCAGGGCGGGCGCGACATTTCGCTGCTGCCCCCGGCACTGCGCGACTATGGCATCGTGTTTCAGAGCTACGCACTGTTTCCGAACCTGAACGTCACCGACAACGTGGCCTACGGGCTGGTCAATCGCAAGACCTCGCGCCCCGCGATCAAACAGCGTGTCACTGAATTGCTGAAGCTGGTTGGGCTACCAGGCAGCGAAGCCAAGTTCCCGGGACAACTCTCGGGCGGACAGCAACAACGCATCGCGCTGGCGCGCGCACTCGCTGCCGCGCCCGGCTTGCTGCTGCTCGACGAGCCGCTGTCGGCGCTTGATGCGCTGGAGCGCATCCGTCTGCGCGGCGAAATCCGCGCACTGCAGAGAAAACTCGGCGTCACCACCATCATGGTGACGCACGATCAGGAAGAAGCGCTGAGCGTTGCCGACCGGATTGTGGTGATGAACCACGGCGTCATCGAGCAGGTCGGCACACCGCTGGACATTTACCGCGAGCCGGCCTCACCGTTTGTGGCGGACTTTGTCGGCAAGGTCAACATCCTGCCGGCGCGTGTTGCCGCCGGTGAATTGCGTTTTGGCAGCATGTGCCTGCCCTGCGGCGGTGCGGATCGCGATGTGCGGATCTACCTGCGGCCGGAAGATGTGCTGGCGCGCCCCATCGCCGCAGGTGACGCACACGTGTTTGATGCCAGCATCGAGAAGATCGAATTTCTCGGTTCCTACTGTCACGTCCATGTGGGCTCTCCAGCGCTGGGAAGCCACAAGCTGATGGTCTACCTGTCGCTCAATTTTCTGTCCGAGCAGTCGCTCGAGGTGGGATCCACGCTCGCGCTCAAACTGCTGCCCGAGCGCATCAAGGTGTTCTGATGTCAGCCGTTCTGCCGGGGCCCCGGACGCGCGCTGTCAAGCTCAAGCAGCACTGGGTGGATCGGCTGGCGCACCTGCTGATTGCCTTGATCGCACTGGCCCTGATTGCCTTTCTGGCGGCACCGCTGCTCTCGATTTTGCTGCAGGCGCTGCAGGGTCACGACGGTGAATTCATCTGGTTCGACAACTTCGTCGAGTACGCCAAAACGCCAGCGCTGCTGGGCAGTTTGTGGAACAGCCTGTGGGTCTCCTGCGCGGTGACGCTGATCGTGGTGCCACTGGCGTTTACCTTTGCCTACGCACTGACACGATCCTGCATGCCTTTCAAGGCCTTGTTTCGCGGCATCACGCTGATACCACTGCTGGCACCCTCGCTGCTGTCCGCCATTTCCCTGATCTACTGGTTCGGCAATCAGGGCGTGCTCAAGGACTGGATGCAGGGCATGGGCATCACACAGATTTACGGCGCACCCGGCATTTTGCTGGCTGAATGCCTGGCGGTATTTCCGCACACCCTGATGATCCTGGTCACGGCCCTGAGCCTGTCGGATGCGCGCCTGTTCGAGGCGGCGGACGCCATGGGCACGACGCGGCTGCGCAAGTTCTTCACCATCACGCTGCCGGGCGCCAAGTACGGCCTGATCTCGGCGGCCCTCGTCACCTTCACGCTGGTGATGACGGACTTCGGCATTCCCAAAGTCATTGGCGGCAACTTCAATGTGCTCGCCACCGACGTTTTCAAGCTGGTGATTGGTCAGCAGGACTTCGCCAAGGGCGCGGTGGTTGCCATCCTGCTGCTGGCGCCCGCTGTGCTCACCTTCGGCGTTGACCACTACGTCAGCCGGCGCCAGACCGCCATGCTGACTGCGCGAGCCGTGCCCTATTCGCCCAAGCCGTCGCTGGCCTACGACCGGCTCATGACGCTGTACTGCGCCGCCATCGCCACCCTGGTGCTGGCCATGCTTGGCATGGCGGTGTTTGCCTCCTTTGCCTCGTTCTGGCCCTACAACCTGAGCCCGAGCTGGCGCCACTATGAGCTCGGCCTGCTCGACGCCGAAGTGGGTGTGGCCTTCTTCAACAGCCTGAAGATGGCCGCCGGCACCGCGCTCTTTGGCACGCTGCTGGTTTTCGTCGGTGCCTACCTGCTGGAAAAAACCAAGGGTGTGGAGCTGCTGCACAGTCTGGTGCGTCTGCTGGCGGTGCTGCCGATGGCAGTGCCAGGCCTGGTGCTGGGTCTGGGCTACATCTTCTTCTTCAATGCCACAGCCAACCCGCTCAATGGCCTGTACCACAGTCTGACCCTGCTGACGGTTTGCACCATCGTTCACTTCTACACCACCGGTCACCTGACAGCGGTCACCGCGCTGAAAGCCCTGGACGGCGAATTCGAGGCTGTCAGTGCCTCTCTCAAAGTCCCTTTTTACAAGACATTCTGGCGCGTCACGCTGCCCGTCTGTGCGCCGGCCCTGATCGACATGGCGCGCTACTTTTTCATCAACGCCATGACCACGATTTCGGCGGTGGTGTTCCTGTACTCGCCGGAAACAAAGGTCGCGTCGATTGCGATCCTGAATCTGGACGAGGCCGGTGAAATGGGTGCCGCCGCGGCCATGGCAGTATTGATCGGCCTGTCGTCCACGGTGGCCACGCTGCTCTTCATGGTGCTGGCGTGGTGGACATCGAAACGAACGCAAGCATGGCGAGGAAGGTGATGAAGCCGTCACGCTTTTCGCTTAGGTGGCGATCTGGCCGGCGGGGCACTCAGCTCCGCGGCTGTCCCCCGGCCTTCGGCCTCCGCCTTTATGCCGCTGCGCTGAGCGCCCCACCAACCAGATCTTTGCCGCAGGGTTGGTATTCGAACTACGCAAACCACCAACGCTCGT
>JBAXNI010000054.1:0-17934 GCA_037133835.1 Comamonadaceae bacterium
TACTTTCCCAGCCTGCTGGTGCGCAAGCGCTACATCGGCGACTACAACCACGCCATTCTGTCCAGCCGTGCTTCCGGTACCGGCAACAGCGCGCGCTCTGCCGTCTACGCTGACGGCATCCTGCTCTCCAACTACCTGGGCAATGGCGTCGGCGGATTGAGCTTTCCGCCGCGCTGGGGGATGGTGACACCGGAAGAAATCGAGCGCGTCGATGTGATGTACGGACCGTTCTCGGCCGCCTACCCAGGCAATTCGGTCGGCGCGGTGGTGGACTATGTGACCCGCATGCCGAACCAGTTCGAGGCCCATGCCAAACTGGACTATGTCTCGCAACCCTTCGACTTGTACAACACCAGCGCCACCTTCAAGGCCACGCAGGCCAGCGCCTCACTGGGCAACAAGAGTGGCGACTGGTCCTGGTTTCTCAACTTCAACCACACCGACAGCCATGGCCAGCCGCTGACCTTTCCGACGCGCCTGCTCAGCGCTGGTGCGGCCAGTTCTGCAGGCACAGCGGTCACCGGTGCGGTGCTGGACAAAAACAATACCAACGCTCCGATCTACATTCTGGGTACGGGCACCGAATTCCACACGCTGCAGGACCACGCCAAAATCAAACTGGCCTATGACATCACGCCCACGGTGCGTGCCAACTACCAGCTGGGACTCTGGCAAAACACCTCCGAGGGGCGGCCGGCGTCCTACCTGAGCAACAGCGTCGGTCAGCCGGTCTATAGCGGCGCCATCAACATCAACGGCGTGGCCTTCAGTGGCACGCAGGCGCTGAGCGGCGGCGACTACACGCTGACAAACGAGAGCCTGCGCCACCTCATGCAGGGTCTCTCGGTCAAGAGCCATACGCAAGGCGTGTGGGACTGGGAAGTCGCCGCCAGCCTGTACGACTACAGCAAGGACGAAAAGCGCAGCAACGCCGCGACCAACTTCTTGCCCACCGCTGTGACCGGCGGTGCCGGCACCGTGGCCGATGGCAGTGGCACGGGCTGGAACACCCTGGCAGCCAAGGGAACATGGCGCCCGCAGGGGATCCAGGGCTCACACATTGTGGACTTCGGCTTGCAGCAGGACAGCTATGTTCTCAAGTACCTCACATCCAACATCGGTGGCAGCTGGCTCAGCGATGCTGCCGGAACACTGGTCAATGAGGTCGGTGGCAAGACCGTCCTGCAAAGTCTGTATGCGCAGGACGCCTGGGCGTTTGCCCCGAAGTGGAAGACGGTTCTGGGCGCCCGCCTGGAAAACTGGACGGCCTCCAACGGTTTGACCACGTTTGGTGTGGGCAATCCCGCCAACACCAGCTATGGTGCCCGCACTGAAAATTACATTTCACCCAAAGCGGCCCTGTCTTACCAATGGCTGGACGACACGGTGCTCAAAGCCTCCACCGGCCGTGCCGTGCGCATGCCTACGGTCTCAGAGCTGTACGGCGCCACGTCCACCACCAACTCGCAGTACATCAACGACCCAAACCTCAAGCCTGAGAAGTCCTGGACCACTGAACTCAGTGCCGAAAAGGAGCTCGGGCAGGGCCTGCTGCGCTTCACCTTCTTCACCGAGGACACGCACGATTCGCTGTACTCGCAAACCACGCTGGATCCGGTCGCCAACAAAAACGTAAGTCGGGTGCAGAACATCGGCCGCATCCAAACCAAGGGACTGGAACTGGCTTACAACGGCGTCGACGTCATCAAGAAGGGGCTCGATATCTCCGGCAGCATCACTTATGCCGATTCCGTCATCAAGGAAAACGCCGGCTTTGTCGCGGTGCCCGGCGACACCATCGGCAAGCAGCAGCCCAACATCCCCAAGTGGCGTGCCACCGCGCTGGCGAGTTACCGGTTTGACCAGCGCTGGAGTGCCTCTTTGGGCGCGCGCTACAGCGGCGAGCAGTTTCGCACCCTGAACAACGCGGACGTCAACGGCTACACCTACCAGGGCGTCAGTCCGTACTTCACCACCGACCTTCGCTTGCGCTATGCGGTGAACAGGCAGTGGACCGCCTCACTGGGCATCGACAACCTGAACAACTACCAGTACTGGAATTTCCACCCCTACCCGCAGCGCAGCTATGTGGCCGAGCTGAGGTTTGACCTGTAATTTACAAAGGACATCATGAACAATTTCATCATCTGCAAATGGTTAGCGGCCTGTGCCTTGCTCCTGTCCGGTACAACTGCATTGGCCCATGTTGTGCTGGGCGAACCGGCAGCGTTGGCGAACACCAGTTACCGTGCCACGCTTCGTGTCGGTCACGGTTGTGACGGCTCGCCAGTCACCGCGCTGCGTGTCACTATTCCGGATGGCTTCAGCGGCGCCAAGCCGATGCCCAAAGCCGGTTGGATCTTGAGCATCAAGCTGGCCAAGTTGGCAAAGCCGTATAGCAGCCATGGCAAGACGATCACCGAAGACGTGGCGGAAATCAGTTGGACCGCAACGTCCAGCGACAACTGGTTGCCAGACGCATGGTACGACGAGTTCGTCTTTCGAGGTGGTTTGCCGGGGGCGGCTGGTCCCATGTGGTTCAAGGTGACGCAGACCTGCGAAAAAGGTAGCATCGCCTGGGCTGAAATCCCGGGCACTGGTACATCCACCATGGGCCTGAAGTACCCCGCCGCGCTGCTGGAAATCATTGAATCCAGCTCGGTGGCGCACCAGCACTAGTTTCTTGTCGGTCCATTCTCTTGGAGTAATTTATGCAAATCAAAACCCTAGCCCTCATTGCCGCTCTGGCCTGCGGCACCGCCTACGCTCAAAACGTCGAAGTCAAAGATGCCTGGGTTCGCACTTCGGTGCAAGGCCAGAAAGCCACCGGCGCCTTCATGAAGATCACTGCCAAAGATGGCACCAAACTGGTTGGCGCCTCGTCGCCTGCGGCGGGCGTCGCGGAAGTCCATGAAATGAAAGTGGAAGGTGATGTCATGAAGATGCGCGCTATCCCCGGCGGCCTCGACATTGCTGCCGGCAAGACCGTGGAGCTCAAGCCCGGTGGCTACCACGTGATGCTGATGGACCTCAAAGCTGCTCTGGTGAAGGACAGTACCGTGCCGCTGACGCTGGTGTTCAAGGACGCCAAGGGTGCTGAGAGCAAAGTCGAGCTCAAAGTGCCGGTGGCGACCACTGCACCAGGAGCGCCGGCCGCCAAGGCTGGTCATATGCCGGCCATGGACCACGGCCAGCACAAGCCCTGATCGTTTGAATGTGACGTAGTTCATGGTGCCGTAGCGCGGATCGTTTTCGCGCTTACCGTCGGTCGTGTGATGTGTAATAATAATTTATAAATTCATCATACGCGACGCTGAAGGCTGACCGCATCCGGAGAACTTTCATGAAGAAACAAGAGCTTGCGCTGGCAATTTCCTGCATCTTCACCGGCAGTGTCTGCGCGCAAAAAGTCAACTTGCCGGCGGTTGTCGTTACCGCCAATCCCGTGATCGAAGAGGTGGTTGTTGACGCATTCTCCGACGTCACTGCGGTAGTCACCGCCGATCAACTGCGGGATCAGAACGTGGTCGATCTAGCTTCAGCATTGCGCCGTACACCGGGCGTGCAAATCTCCCGCTACAACCCGGTCGGCGCTTTTGGCGGCGACCAGGGCGGCGCCATTCTGATCCGGGGCATGGGCATCAGCCGACCGGGCAGCGAAATCAAGACCTACATCGACGAGCTGCCGTTTTACATGGGTGTCTGGAATCACCCCTTGCTTGACTTGCTGCCCGTCAATGGCATGCAGGCAGTTACGGTCTACAAGAGTCCACAGCCGCAGATCAACAGCAACAATTTTGCCTCGATCAATCTGCAAACCCGGCGCGCCGCTGAGGATGGCGTTCATGGCGATGCACGCTTAAGCGTTGGCTCTTTTGGCACGCTGGTCGAACAGGCCAGCTTGTTGGGCCGCCAGGGCGATCTGGATTACACGCTGGCGCAGGGCCATGCCCAATCCGACGGACACCGGCCGAACGCCAGCGGGGAACTTGACAACTTGATGGGCCGTGTTGGTCTGCGTCTGAACGCGCAGTGGTCAGCCCAAGCGAGTTTCGTCACCGTGAATAACAAAGCCAGCGATCCAGGCGACAACCGTGTTGTGGCACCCGCCTTAGCGCAGCAATTCAACACCCAGGGCAGCATGCTTTCTGCCGGGGTTTCCCATGCCCACGGAAACTGGCAGGGAAGCCTGCGCTATTTCAGCAACGAAGGCGAAGGCGACTGGCTCAAGCAACCGGCGCCGGATGGCGACACCCTGACCCGGTTTCGCATGAGCGGGCTGCGCTGGAAAGAACAGTTTTCACCGTGGAGCGGCGGCACCATGATTGCCGGTCTGGACATCGACCGGATCACCGGGGACGTACAGTTCAATCGGGTGGCGCCCGCACCACAAGCGCGTTTTGATGCGCCGACCTTCAAGATCACATCACCCTACCTGGCGCTGAGTCAGCAACTGAGTATCAGCCAGGACTGGACATTGGTGCCCTCGGCTGGAATTCGCTTCTATAACCACAATCAGCTCGATTCGAAGACCGCGCCGCATGCAGGTGCCTCGCTGGTGTCCGACAAGTTGACGCTGTTTGCCAACGTATCGCGTGGCATCAACTACCCGGGGCTGGAAACCACAGTGCTTTCCTCACTGATTGCGCCACTGGGTGCCAGCTGGAAGAATCTTTCAGCCGAAGAACTCGACCATGCCGAACTCGGTTTCAAGTTCACGCCCAGCGCCGCCACGCAGATTGACGTCAGCCTGTTCAATGACCAGGTCAGGAATCGGTACGTATTTGGATTCCCGCCGAATGTGCCACCGCCGCCGCAGTTCATCAACCTCGGCAGTTACCAGATGAAAGGCAGCGAGCTCTCGGTCCGCCAGGCGCTGACGCAAAGTTGGACACTATTTGCCGGACTCACGCTACTGGACCCCAGCATCGACAACCTGCCCTATGCACCGCAGAAAGCGTTGACTTTGGGGCTCAACGGCCAGGCCGGGCTGGTGCGCCTTGCATTCGATATGCAATACCAGTCCGAGGTTTGGGCCTTGAGCGAGTCGCGCAGTGCCGGCACCATCAACACGCAGAAAGTCGATGGCTTTAGCGTGGCCAATGTTCGAGTGGCCTATCCCATGTTGGAGCTAGGAAAGAAAGGCGAAGTCTTTCTTGCGATAGAAAATCTGTTTGACCGGAGCTATGCCTATCGACCCGGCTACCCGATGCCGGGCCGTTGGGGGCAGATCGGCCTTTCTGCCAGTTTCTGAAGTGAATACATTGCAGCCCTTGAACATCTTATGCCCGTTCAGATGAACCCGGCGAGGCTTGAGGTCAGCGCGTTGACGTGCCGCTTCGGCGGCAGAACGGTAGTCGCCAATGTTTCGCTGAGGATAGCGCCGGGTGAACGTGTTGCTCTGGTTGGCGGCAATGGCTCGGGCAAGACCACTTTGCTGCGCGCACTGCTGGGACTGCACGCGCAAAGCCTGGGTGACTTGCGTCTTGACGGCAAAGCCCCGGGCAATTGGATCGAGTGGCGCCAACGCATCGCCTTTGTGCCGCAGCGCCAGAACGGCGGGCAGTTTCCGCTGCGGGTGGATGAGCTGATTGCCAGTGCACGCAAGGGGGCCAATCCTTCACAGCTGGCCGCTGCCGCGCAGGCTGCGGGTGTCGAAACCATTTTGCAGCGTCCGCTATCGGGGCTCTCCGGCGGGCAGCTGCAGCGGGCCTGGCTGGCACGCACTTTTGCCTGCATCGCCGCCGGTGCCGGGCTGTTGCTGGCGGATGAGCCGACGGCGGCGCTGGACTTCGCCGGGCGCGCCGAGATTGGTGCACTGTTGGTCAACACGCCCGTGACGGCACTGATCGTCACTCATGACCGTGAGTTGGCCGAGCGCTGTGACCGAATCATCGAAATAGCGGACGGCCAACTGCGGGAGCAAACGGCGTGAGCGCTATGCTGGAACTCCTGCAGCTCGCTCCGGTGCAGCGGGGTTTTGCCGCCACGCTGCTGGCTGGCGCCGGGTTGCCTCTGGCCGGTGTGTGGATGCTCGGCTTGAACCTCATTCCCTTACGTTTTGCCATGATGCATGTCGCGCTCCTGGGCGTCGCTCTGGGCACTTTGCTGGGAATGGATCCCTTGCTATGCGGCTTGCTGTTGTGCGCCTTGTGCGGTGCAGCTTTGGCGCCGCTGGCCTCGCACCCGCAAGGGCTGGCCGGGCCGCTGGGTTTGCTGATGACCCTGTCCATCGCCCTGGCGCTGCTGGTGCTGGCCGTGGCTGGTGTCAATGCGACGCGGGCTTTCGAACTGCTTTGGGGCTCGGTGCTCGCCACACAAGCGGCTGACCTGATGGTTCTGGCCATCGTTGTTGCGCTGTTGGCGGCGTTTCAATGGCGCTTTCATCCGTCGCTCAAGCTCATGCTGCATGATCGCGAACTTGCCTTGTGCTCGGGCGTGCCAGTGGCGGCATTGACGGTTGGGCTGCTGGTCCTGATGTCGGTAGCTGTTGCTGCTTCCATCAAACTCACCGGCGCCTTGCTGGTCGATGCGGTGACGCTGCTGCCCGCACTGGCCGCGCGCAATCTCGCGCGGTCCTTCAACGGCATCCTGGCCTGGGCAGCTGGCCTCGGTGCGGGCGGCGCGCTCATCGGATTCATTCTTACGCTGTGGCTTGACCAGCCACCGGGACCGGTACTGATCTTGACCATGACAATCATCACACTAACCAGCTACATTGTCCGACGCGAACCATGATGCGAACCTTTCTCCTGATTCTTGCGCTGCTTTGCCCCGCTCCCGTGCCGGCACAGACGGCACCTGGCGTTGTGGCTTCGACCTCGTGGGTTGGCGCCTTCGCACGTGCCGCCGGCGCCACTCAAGTGAGCGTGTTGGTGCCGCCCGGTCTGGTGCATCCTCCCGATTACGACCCTCGACCGTCCGACCTGCTGGCCCTGTCGCGTGCCAGTCTGGTACTGGTGGCTGGCTATGAAGCTTTTCTGCCGCGGCTGCGCGAGGCGCTGGGTGCCAAAGCACAGTTGCTGACCGTCAACACCACACATGATCCGCAAGTCATCCGCAGGGAAATCGAAGCTATTGCCGACATCCTGGGAACACAGGACCAGGCACGTCTCTTTGCCGATGCTTACGACGGCGCCTGGCAGACCAGCGCGACGCGCTTGCGCCAGCGAACCACTGGACGCAAGTCGGTTGTGCTGGTGCAGCGTTTCATGGTCTCGTGGGTGCGCTTGCTGGGTGTTGAGCCGGCGGCCACGTTCGGGCCGGGCCCGCTTTCGCTGGAAGAGTTGCGGCGACTCAAGAACCTGGCGCCTACGCTGATCATCGACAACGCCCACGCGGCACCGGCAAGTGCCTTGGCCGAGGTGACCGGTGCGCGTCGCGTGGTCCTGGTGAATTTTCCGCAAGGAAGCGAGGGCCTGCTCGAAGTCCTGCAACACAACACGGAGCGGCTGCAAGCCGCGTTGACACCATGAGCCTGACCGATCTTGCCGGCATTCGTGCCTTTTTTGGTCCGCGCGCTGCGACCTGGGACAGCTATATCGCCAAGGACGCGACGCAAATCGAGAGGGCAGTGCAGGAGGCCAAGTTGCGAGCCGGCATGACTGTGCTTGAACTGGGATGCGGCACGGCACCCGCCACACCTTACCTGCGTGCCGCCGTCGGTCCCGCTGGCCGGGTTGTTGCGCTGGATGCGACACCGGAGATGATCGAGGCAGCCCACGCATTGGGTCGCGGCGAATTAGCCGAACTGATGGTGGCCGATGTTCACAGCCTGCCGATGGAATTGGGTTCTGTTGATGCCCTGCACGCCGGTGGCATCGTGCCGCATCTGGCGGACCCCGAGCAGGCGCTGCTGGAGTGGGCTCGCGTGGCGCGACCCAACGCCCAACTGGCCGTCTTCCATGCCATCGGGCGCGAAGCACTGGCAGCCATCCACCGCCGCACGCCGTCCGACGATGACGTGATCGCGCCGGCACGGCTGCGCGCGTTGCTGGAACGCACCGGCTGGCGTGTTGTCTCCATCGACGACGCGCCAGAGCGCTATCTGGCGCTGGCACGCCGTAAATAGCGGGCCGAAGAGTGCAATAATTCGCGCATGAGCAACATCCTTCGACCCGATTTCAATCAAACCACGCCCTTCGTTGCAGATGTGATTTTTGATGCCGAGTGCGGCATGTGGATCGCAACCTGCGACGAACTCAGTGTGACCACGGAAGCGCCAAGCTACGAGGCTCTGACTGCGAGGTTCTGGGAGATTGCGCCAGAAATCGCGCGGGAAAATGGCATTGCTTTTGATGTCAACAGCCGGATCCAGTTTCGCCATGTAGAGGATGCCGCTTCGCACCTGCGCGTTGCCATGTAAGGCATGGGCAGTGGTTTTTATCCGCAGTTGCGGGATATCTTGGTGGCAAATGGCTGCACTCTGATTCGCCAGGGTAAGGGCAGCCACGAGGTGTGGCGCAGCCCGATCAATGGGCGCACATTCCCCGTCGCTGTGACGGTTCAGTCCAGACACACTGCCAACGGCATTCTTAAAAATGCCGGGATCGCCCTGAAGATCTAGCGACGACACCCGTGTCAGTGCGGCTCCCGTTTCGCTCACAATAGCTCCATTGGCAATCAAGCCGGAGGCAGGGAACCATATGGAACGAATCTCGATGTCGATCGACGAGGAACTCGCCAGATCATTTGAAGCGCTGATCAGTGCGCGTGGCTACACCAGCCGCTCCGAAGCGATCCGCGACCTGATGCGGCGTGAAGTCGACGCCAACCGTGACGCTGTCAAAAAGCGCTCGCACTGCGTTGCCAGTCTGTCCTATGTCTATAACCATCACATTCGCGACCTTGCGGACCGCCTGACGCGCGCCCAGCATAAGCACCATGACCTTGTGGTGGCGACCATGCATGTTCATCTGGATCATGAGAACTGCCTGGAGAATATCTTCCTCAAAGGTCCGATCGCCAGCGTGCGCGCCTTCGCTGAAGGCATTCGCGCCGAGCGTGGCGTTTCCTACGGGCAGATCAACCTCATCACGGTCGAAAGCGGTGACAAGCACACCCATACAGACGGCCATCAGCACCACGGGCATATTCACCTGACGCCGAGCGCCTGACCGCAGATCGGGCATGCGACCGCGTATTCCGATCTTCCTGATGAAATCAGGGTTTATACCTAGGAAAACGGACTCATAGGGCGCTAACAATCCCTATGTATTCAATTTCATAGGCAGGGCACTTTGCAGGTGCCACAACCCGCAGGAGAAACACATGCAAAAAGTGTTGCATATCAACGCCGACAAGTGCACCGGCTGTTTGCAATGCGAGATGGCTTGTTCTTTCGAGAACTACGGCACTTTCGCCACAGCCAAGTCGCGCATCAAGGTATTCGACTTCCACCATACAGGCAAAAAAGTGCCCTATACCTGCACACAATGCGACGAAGCCTGGTGCCTGCATGCCTGCCCGGTCGAGGCGATCACGGTGGATAAGGCGACCGGCGCCAAGGTGGTCAACGAAGCTACCTGCGTTGGCTGCAAGGTATGCACCATTGCCTGCCCGTTTGGCACCATCAACTACGTCGAGACGACCGGCAAGGTGCAAAAGTGCGACCTCTGCGGTGGTGAGCCGGCTTGTGCCGAGCACTGCCCGACCGGCGCCATCACTTTCATTGATGCCAACTGGACCGGTCTGTCCAAAATGGCGCAGTGGGCCGACAAACTTGGTAACCAGCCATCGGCTGCTTAAGGAGAAACAATCATGTCATGGGCTGGAAAAATTCTTCGCGTTGATTTGACCGCTGGTACCGTCAAATCCGAGCCGCTCAATATGGACTGGGCACGCGCCTACATTGGTTCGCGTGGTCTGGGCACGAAATACCTGGTGGAAGAGGTGGATGCCAAGGTGGATCCGCTGTCGCCCGCCAACAAGATCATCTGGGCCACCGGTCCGCTGACTGGCACCATGGCCTCGACGGGTGGCCGCTACACGGTGATCACCAAAGGGCCACTGACCGGTGCCATTGCCTGCTCCAATTCGGGCGGCTACTGGGGCGCCGAGTTCAAGATGGCCGGCTGGGACATGGTGATTTTTGAAGGCAAGAGCGCCAAGCCGGTTTACCTCTATGTGAACGATGACGTGGCCGAGTTGCGTGACGCCAGCCATCTGTGGGGCAAGAGCGTCTGGGAAACCGAAGCGGCCCTGAAGTCCGCGCTGCAGGACCCGCTGACTCGTGTTTCGAGCATCGGCAAGGCCGGTGAAAACGGCGTGCTTTATGCCAGCGTGGTCAACGACCTGCACCGCGCCGCCGGACGCTCGGGCGTTGGCACCGTGATGGGCAGCAAGAACCTCAAGGCGATTGCTGTGCGTGGCACCAAGGGCGTTGGCAATATCCGCGACCCGAAAGCCTTCATGGAGGCAGTGAAAGCGGGCAAGAAGGTGTTGGCCGAGAACGGCGTTACCGGAACCGGCCTGCCGGCGATGGGCACGCAGGTGCTGATGAGCGTCATCAACGAGGTAGGCGCTCTGCCGACACGCAATCACCGCGACAACCAGTTTGAGGGCGCCAAGGACATCGGTGCTGAGGCCATGGCCGCACCGCGCAAGACCGACGGCAAGAAGCACCTGGTGACGAACCAGGCCTGCTTCGGTTGCACCATTGCCTGCGGTCGTATCAGCAAGATGGACGAGGGCCACTTCACCATTGTCAACAAGCCGCAGTACCGCGGTGCCAATGGCGGCCTGGAGTACGAAGCAGCCTGGTCGCTGGGCGCTGCCAACGGCGTGAACGATCTGGAGGCGCTGCAATACGCCAACCTGCTGTGCAACGAGGAAGGCATTGACCCGATCAGCTTCGGTGCCACCATCGGTGCCGTCATGGAACTCTACGACATGGGCGTGCTGACGAAAGAGCAGGTCGGTATCGAAGCCAAATTCGGCTCGGCGCAGGCGCTCGCCTTTCTGGCCGAAGAGACCGTCAACGGTCGCGGCTTTGGCAAGGAAATTGGTCAGGGCTCGAAACGCCTGACAGCCAAGTATGGTCACCCGGAACTGAGCATGAGTTCCAAGGGGCAGGAGTTCCCGGCCTACGACGGTCGCGCCATTCAGGGTATCGGTCTGGCCTACGCGACCAGCAACCGTGGCGGCTGCCATCTGCGCGGCTACACCATTGCGTCCGAAGTGCTGGGCATCCCGGTCAAGACTGATCCGCTGGAGCACGAAGGCAAGCCCGATCTGGTGAAGGCCTTCCAGGATGCGACTGCCGCATTTGACTCGTCCGGCTTGTGCATTTTCACGACCTTTGCCTGGGGCCTGCAGGACCTCTCACCGCAAATGCAGGGTGCCTGCGGCGAGCAGTACACGATCGAGGAACTGGCCACCATCGGCGAGCGCATCTGGAACATGGAGCGCGAGTTCAACAACCGTGCCGGCTTTACGCACAAGGACGACAGCCTGCCAGCGCGTCTGCTGACCGAGGCCTGCAAGACCGGCCCGGCCAAGGGTAAGGTCAATGAACTGGCGAAGATGCTGCCCAAGTACTACGAAGTGCGTGGCTGGGATGCAGAAGGTCGTCCGACTGCAGAGACCCGCAAGCGCTTGAGCCTGTAGATGCATCACCTCATCCTTGGCGCCGGCCCGGCCGGCGTGATCGCTGCGGAGACGATACGCAAGCACGCGCCTGACGACAGCATCACCATCGTTGGTGACGAGCGTGAGCCGCCGTACTCGCGCATGGCGATCCCCTATCTGCTGATGGGCAAGGTCGGCGAGTCTGGCACTTACCTGCGCAAGAGTGCTTCGCACTTTGCAGACTTGGGGATCAAGGTGCTGCAGGCCACGGTCAAGCGCGTCGACAGCGCTGCCCGATCGGTGACGCTGGACAGCGGTGAGGTAATCAAGTTCGACACGCTGCTGATTGCCACTGGTTCGCGTCCGATGCAGCCGCCCATTCCAGGTATCGACAGCGCCGGTGTACACACCTGCTGGACCATGGCGGATGCCAGAGCCATCATGGCGCTGGCGACCCAGGGCTCGCGCGTGCTGCAACTCGGCGCCGGCTTTATCGGCTGCATCATCATGGAAGCCCTGGCGGCGCGCGGGGTTCACTTGAGCGTGGTAGAAATGGGTGACCGCATGGTGCCGCGCATGATGGGGGAGACGGCAGGCGGCATGATTCGCGACTGGTGTCAGACCAAGGGGGTTGAGGTTTTTACCGGCACGCGGGTCGAAGCGATAGCAGCCGGCAAGCCCATGCAGGTGCGCTTGAGCAACGGCAAGACAGTGCTCGCCGATCTGGTCATCAGCGCCGCTGGCGTGCGACCGGCGATCGGCTTTCTGCAAGACTCCGGCATCACCTGTCTCCTCGGTGTGCTGACCGACGAACATCTGCAAAGCAGTGTCAGTGGTATCTACGCAGCGGGTGATTGCGCCGAGGCCTTTGACAAGGTGTCCGGCAAGACCATCGTCAGTGCGATCCAGCCCAATGCGGCTGAGCAAGCGCGGGTGGCAGCACTCAACATGGTCGCCTATGCCAGCGGTCTGTGTCCGAGTGCTGAACTGAAGGGCGTCACACAGATCAATGTGCTCGACACGCTGGGACTTATTTCCAGCAGTTTCGGCGAGTGGCAGGGCGTTCCCGGCGGCGAACATGTCGAACTGACCGACAAGGTTGCAGGGCGGCACTTGAGCCTGCAGTTCAAGGACGATGTGCTGGTGGGCTGCAACTCGGTGGGCTGGACGCAGCACGTCGGTGTGATGCGCGGCCTGGTCGAGGGCCAGGTCAAGCTCGGGGGCTGGAAGGACGTCCTGCTGGGCGATCCTACGCGCCTGATGGAAGCTTACCTTGACAGCGCACAGGCACAAAGTGCGTGGTCCGGCGCACAGGACGAGCGGCGTCGGTAGCAGAATGGGGGTCAGATCCCCATGCTGCTGTTTCCAAGATGAAGATAACCCTCAAACTCTTCGCCACACTCACCGATTACCTGCCCGTCGAGTCACGCTACACCAATATTGTCGAGTTGGAGGTGGCCGACGGCGCCACCATAGTTCAGATTCTGGAGCCTTACCAGCTACCCCAGAAACTAGTGCATCTGGTGCTGGTCAACGGCAAGTACATAGAACCCGAAAAGCGTGCAAGCCATAGTCTGATCGAAGGCGACGTACTGGCGATCTGGCCACCCATCGCCGGTGGCTGATGATCGGTCTCGCCCGAGCCAACATCCTGTCATGCCGGACCCGATCCGGCATCCAGCGGTACGCCAACACTGGATTGCGGGTCGTGGCCCGCAATGACCAAGCCCGACCCGCAAAGACAAATGCAATCGTTCTACCCTGAGCGCTTTGAGCGCGAGATGGCATGCACCGAGGCCGAGTGGCTGCGCTGGCTGCCCGCTGCCATCGGTGAGCATCACTGGAAACTGCAGGAGCATTCTGCCGGTGTGCGCATTGGCGACGGGGCACTCGGATTGAAGTGGCAGGTGGCCGAACCGCGTGTGATAGGCTTGGTCCGCATGCCGCGCTTCCTGGTGGGTTTTCGTTTTGCCGGACTCGATGACGCACAGCGCTACACGTTCATGAAGCGCTTTGATTTGTACACGCAGCGCGGCGGTGGTTGAACTGTTGTATGCGCAAGCGCTTGAGTTGGATTGCCAGTGGCCTGTTCTTCGGTGCAATTTGTTGCGCCACCATGGCCGCGCCTGCCCACAAGCAGGAACAGGTATCCGAGCCGACGGTGCCCCAACAGAATGTCAAGGTTGTTGGCCTGAAGCAGGCGGTCCGGATTCTGGTCGACCGCTGGGGTGTGGCGCACATCTATGCTGCGAATCAGGACGATGTCTTTTTTGCACAGGGCTACAACGCGGCGCGCGATCGCCTGTTTCAAATCGATCTCTGGCGCCGTCGAGGTCTTGGCCGCTTGGCGGCCGTGTTTGGCCCGACGTTTATCGAGCAAGACAGGGCCAGTCGTCTGTTTCTTTACCGCGGCGACATGCAAAAGGAGTGGAACGCCTACGACAAGCAGGCACAGGGCATCGCCGAGCGTTTCGTTGCCGGTATCAATGCCTATATCGATCAGGTCAGCGCTGAGCCCGAGCGCTTGCCGTTCGAGTTCAGGACATTTGGCTATGCACCGGAGAAGTGGCAGGCGCAGGACGTGGTGCGCATTCGCAGTCATGCGCTGGCGCGCAATCTGACTTCCGAAGTGGCGCGCTCCAACACTGCGTGCCACGCTGATCTGAAGACAGACGAGATGCGCGCCAGTCTGAGTCCGGCGTGGCAAACCAGATTGCCGGCAGGACTTGACCCCTGCCTGCCCGGCGACCTGCTGCGCGTATTTCAACTCGCCACCGGGGGCATCAGTTTGAGTGCCGGCGCCTTGCCTGTCAGTCAGACCGATCGGGTTGAGGCTGCGCCCTCGGGCGACCCTGACAATGGCGCGGCACCCTTGGAGGGCAGCAACGCGTGGGTCATTGCGCCTTCCAGAAGCGCCACGGGACGCGCGATCCTGGCGAATGATCCGCATCGCGCCTATTCAACGCCGTCGCTGCGCTACATCACGCATCTGAGTGCGCCGCAGCTTGATGTGATTGGCGCTGGCGAGCCTGCCTTGCCCGGAGTTTCCATCGGGCATAACGGGACCATCGCCTTTGGCCTGACCGTCTTCAGCATGGATCAGGAAGATCTTTACGCTTACGAACTGAACCCGGCGAACCTGCAAGAGTACCGGTACCAGGGAAAGTGGGAAAAATTTTCCGTGCTGCGCGAGCAGATCAGCGTCAGAGGAGGCGAGCCGGCGAACATCGATCTGGTGTTCACGCGACACGGTCCGGTGATTTACACAGAGCCGGCAAAGAACCGTGCCTTTGCCGTGCGCTCGGCCTGGTTGGAGGCCGGCGCGGCCCCTTACTTTGGCAGCATTCATTACATGTTTGCGAGGAATTTCCAGGAGTTCAGACAATCACTGTCGCACTGGGGTGCACCGGCCGAAAACCAGGTCTACGCCGACATCAAGGGGAATATCGGATGGGTGGCTGCCGGCCTCGCGCCAGTTCGACCGAACTGGGATGGGCTGATGCCCGTGCCGGGTGACGGTCGCTTCGAATGGGCGGGCTTTCTCGCCGCTGATCAGCTACCCTGGTCGTATAACCCTGCACAGGCCTGGTTTGCCACCGCCAACGAGCTGAACCTGCCGGCTGACTACCCTTATCGGGACAGAAAACTGGGCTTCGAGTGGCCAGGCAGTGACCGCTATCAGCGTCTGAGCGAAGTCTTGTCCAAAAGCGGCAAGTCGTCCATCGAGGACTCGATGCGTCTGCAAAATGACGTGCTGTCGGTGCCGGCGCGACGCCTGATCAGTCTGCTCGGGAATCTGCAATCGACCGACATCAAGACCCAGGAGGCGCTGACGCTGTTGAGGGGGTGGGATTTTGTTGAAAGCGCGAACTCGGCGGCCGCCGCCTTGTTTGAAGTGTGGTGGTCGCGCTACCTGGCCTATGTCTTCAGGGAAGTGGCGCTGGGCAATGCAGCCGCCGCAACGCGTTTCCCGGTGGACAAGGCGTATCTGTTGAATGCGCTGGAAAATCCGAAGACCCTTTTCACCGGTAACGCCGTGGCCCGAAGAAATCAGGTGCTCTTGAGCAGTCTGACGATGGCGTGGACTGAGACGCAGAAACTCTTGGGCCTCGACTCAGGGTCCTGGCAGTGGGGCAAATTGCACCACAGCCTGTTCGAACATCCGTTTGCGCGTGCGGTCGATGCACGATTGCGCGACAAGTTGAATGTCGGCCCGTTTGCAAAGAACGGTGGCGCCCACACGCCCAATGTTTCGAGTTACGACCCAAGGAATTTTCGGCAGGTCGGGGGGCCATCCTTTCGGGTTGTAATCGATGTCGGCAACTGGGACAACTCGCGTGCCATCAATACGCCCGGCCAATCAGGCGATCCGGATAGTCTGCACTACCGTGATCTCGCTCCGATGTGGCTGCGCGGCGACTACTTTCCGCTCTTGTATTCGAGAAAACGAGTCGCTGCGGCCACCGTTCAGCGTATTGAACTGCAGCCGCAGTAGCCACTGTTGCGCGCCGCCTTAGCGGCGCATGGCGGGATTTTGCCGGTAGGTGAAAGCACGCCAGAGCCATTCCACGGGGCCAAACCGGTAGCGAGCAAGCCACCAATGGCTGAAGGCGAGTTGCAGCGTGAACACCACGGCCACGAACACCAGCTGCCAGCTGCGATCCATACCCCAGTGGCCCAGGCCATAGCCGTAAAAATACAGAGAACACAGAACAGACTGCGTCAGGTAGGTCGTCAAGGCCATGCGCCCGAGCGGAGCCAGTATGCAGATCCTGTTGAGCCTGGACTGACTGTTCAGCATCAACACGACCAGGCCGACGTAGCCCAGGCAGGCTGGCAAATTGCCAAGCATGGCCAGACCGCGCGCCATGAGAAAGCCGTCACGATCGTCACCGGGAATATGCGTTACGGCGATCAGGCTGCCCAACAGACCCAAGCCAATTCCCAGTGGCAGGGCGTAGATCGCCAGCTTGCGGAACAAGGCAAGGTGCGCGCGCGTGTCCTGCATCACGCCGGATCGGACGAACCAGCTGCCGAGCAAAAACATGGCGATCAGCACGGTGGCAAAGCCTGCATCGCCAATGATCTTTTCCGGGAAACGCCGGGCTCGCATTTCGACCGCTTCGCGGTAGTTTCCGCTGGAGAGAATGCGTACTTCGCTGCGCGCCTGCTCTTCCCGCTTTGCCAGTTGCCTGGCGCGTTCAGCCTGCTTTTCAATGGCCTTCTGTGTCGCGGCCCTTTCGCTGGCTTTGTCGATCACCACCACGCCTGGTTTGGCGCGGCTGGCGGGAGCAGTTGCCGCACTCGGGTTGGTCGGTGCAGGTTCCTGCGGCTTCCAGTATTGCGCCGCACCGCCGAGCGTCATCATCAGAAAGGAAAACGTGTAAATGGTCGCCCCCAGGCGCAGTTCGCGCAGTGCGGCCGGCTGGTGAAATCTTGCCGACAGCGCCGCCAGAAGCAGCACAACAGGGCTCATCACGGTGACGGAAATTCTGGCCTCCTTGGGGGTGTCTGGCAAGACCCACAGGACCTCTGCGGCGATCACACCCACCACGCCGAGGAGCAGCAAGATGACCGAAAACAGCGGAATCGCATGTCCGAAAACCCTGGTCTGCCGCTCGACACGCAGGTACAGCGAAATGAAGGCCACAAAGCCCAGACTGCCAGCGATGGCGAACAAGGGATTCAGGTCCGGGATCAAGCCGATGCCAATCAACGCCAGGACAGCGAGCAGGATGGGCTTCCACGTTCCATAGAGCAGTATCAGCAAGCCGCCAGCGCCGATGGCGTAACTGAAAAGGATGTCGCCCGACCAGAGAAAAATGTAGTGCAGGGCACCGAACACGGCCAGACCGGTCAGGCGGCGCAGGTAGGGTGCCAGGAATTCACGCCCGGCGCGCTCGGCGCGCGTCAGCATCACGGCAAAACCCATACCGAAAAGTAGTGAAAAGATGGTCCAGAACTTGCCCTGAACAAAGTAGGCGACAAACCAGCTGGCCCACCAGTCGATGCCGGTCAAACCAAGCGGCATGCCTTCCATGATGCCAACCGTCTCGCGATTGAAGAACTCGATGTTCATCAGGAAGATGCCCAACAGGGCAAAGCCACGCACCACATCCAGCGCTTCAATGCGCTGATCCGGTGCCAGTGGTGCAAGGTCAGGGAAGCTGGGCGCTTTCAGGTCGGCATTCATGGGTGTTCTCCTGAGATACCGGATACTCTAGCCGCGATTGCCGGAAAGCACCATAAGACCGGCCTGAGATACAGTAACCGACCAGTGCACAGCAATTTGCAATCAACCGGAGACCACAATATGCTTCAGCCCGGCCTCATGATGGACCGTCCTTTACTCATTTCCGATGTCAT
>JBAXNI010000055.1:0-17911 GCA_037133835.1 Comamonadaceae bacterium
TGTTCAGACGATTGTGGATATCTTCACCTCCAAGAGCCAGTTCACGGATGTGTACGCGACGAATCTAAGCCACGTTGACATGGCTACTGCCTTGGTGAACAACGTCGTAAAAAGCAGCGCTTCCACAGTGGCTGAACAAGGCGCCATCAATGACATTGTGGGCGCGCTGGACCTTGGCTGGACTGTAGGCAAGATGATCTACACAGTGTTTGGCAACCTGGCTGGCAAGCCGCTGGATGATCCGACTTGGGGCAACACGGCGCACCAGTTCCAAAATGAAATAGCAGTGGCCAAGTACTACACCAACATCATGGACCAGAGCACTACAGACTTGTCAACACTTAGACAAGTACTGGCGTCGGTCAATCAGAGCACGGATGTGTCAACACCAGAGCACATTGCAACCCTCATCGGGGTTGCGTTGATGACTTGATGTGGATGCACACTTGCACAAGCGCACCAACATGAACGGCAGTTGAGTTGCGCCGGAATCATGCATTTGGCTTACCCCAAAGCTGACCGTGGCGATCGACAGCAGGCGCTGCACTTCTGCATTGCGGATTTCTCCATTGGACAGAGAGCGGCTCTTCAGAGTTTTGAATTGGTCGCGCCAAAGCCGACATGTTTCACAAGGCATTTATGTGAAGGACCGTGTTTGCCTTTAAGCCCGGTAAAGCTTGCTAGAAGAGGTGTTCATGATCGTGTCAACGATTTCACCCCTCATGAACACCACTGGTTATTTATCAATCACCTGTCAACCATCTCGGCTGTGTCGCGTTAGGCGAAGACGTGGAGGCTTGGCAAGCGGTCGGCAGCTACGGAGTCAAGGTCACTAGAGTCGAGATTTATCAACCAATGGAGTCAACGTTCATGCAATCCTTCACGAAAATCAATGCCGCGGTGGCGGCCATCGGGCTGCTCTTGTCCTGTAGCGCAACTTGGGCTCAATTTGGTCTAAATATAAACAAGACCGTTGAAGCGGCACGTGCAAGCGCTGCCTCAGCCGCTAAGGCCGCACCCGCGAAGCCTGCTGCTCCGGCCGCTTCGGCTGCCAAGCCTGCTGCTCCGGCACCAGCACCGGCTGCCAAGCCTGCTGCTCCGGCCGCTTCGGCTGCCAAGCCTGCTGCTCCGGCTCCGGCACCGGCTGCCAAGCCCGCTGCTCCGGCCGCTTCAGCCACGAGCGCGGTGCGTGGCAGAAACGGCTAAAGCAAACGCTGGGTTTGGAGCCGCGCTGGCTGCGGGTGTCAAGGCCGGAAAGATTGACTCCAAGGAAAAAGCGGCCCTCGACGTGAAGCACTCAGCCCTGATGAAGAAGGAAGCAGCGGCGAACGCCGATGGCAAGTTCACAGCGGCGGAATGCAATCGGATTCTGGCCGATATCAAAGCCAAGCACGCTGCGCTGGACAAGGCAGCTGCCAGTGCACCGGCCAAGCCCGCTGCTCCGGCCGCTTCAGCCAGGAAGTAGTTCCATAGAACGCAGGTCGGCGTTCTGCATCAGACAGCACGCTCGGTATCTCACACAAAAAGGCCGATGGCAGCCGCCATCAGCCTTTTTTGTGTGACCTTTCAATGGCTGATTGGGCGCCGGAGCCAGACAGGACGTAGTCGACCCTCATCAGTCGCGCAGTGTATTGGTCCAATACATTCTGGCGTCTCTGGTTGCGACATGAGGAGCAAGCTGACATTGACCACGGGCTGGAATCCACGCTTCACCTTCAAATAGTGAGGTAAATCTCGACCCTCTCATTGCCTCGACCCTTGTTGTTGCGTTTCAACTTGATCGGGCCGATTTCACCTGTTCGCTTCACATGTGTTCCTCCACAGGGGACACGTGAAAAGCCACTAATTTCCCAGTAGCGACGCTGGTTCTGTTCGTCATCAAAGCCAGTCATGATTTCCACGTTCTCCGCAATGACTGAGTTAGCGCCAGACTCAATCAATGAAAGTAGCGGCGAGATGCTCTCTGGCCACGCGAAGTCGATGCGTGCTTTGTCCTGAGCAATATGGGCGCCAACCTTATTCACTCCCGCCAAGTTCTTGTAGAAAAGTTCAAGCACCAGTTCAGCAGCAAAGTGCAGTCGCATGAGTTGGTACCTCCTGGCCCAATCAATCTGAACAAGTACTGACTGACCTGGCACAAGGCCGTGGCTTTCAGCGAGGGTATAGACGACATCCAGCCCCCGTTTTTGCGCGACCAAGACCGCTTGCTTGTCGATGGTTCCGATGTCACTCTCTTGGCCGCCAGAAAAAGCAAAGAAGATGGTTTCCGACAATGTAATGTCAGCGCCAGATACGGTCGCTACGTTCGTTGAGAGGCTGGTCAGATATGGGTCAGACCAAAAGACTTTTTGGGTCATACATTGAACATGGGTGATGCCTGATTATGGCGGTTGGCGGTCGAGCCATTGCTAGTGAAGCGCCTGCTTGCGAACGACCGCTTGCGCTGGAGGTTGTGTGAAAACGTGTCTGCTGTAGCTGGCGACAGAATCCAGGCGGTGATGTCACTTTTGTTCAATACATCCACCCTGGCCGGCTGGAAGATGGCAACTGTCTGATGACAAGGCTCGCCCTGACCGCGACCAGCCAGCATCGAACTGTCGTTCATCAGGCGCAACTGAAATCTTCTGCTGAAGGATGAACTGTGATGAAAAAGTCTGAAAACACCCGTCAAGGAATCTGCATCAGTTTGGCGCGTCGCGCGCTGGGTGCAGCGACGCTGCTTGCTTGCGTTCCGACGCTCGCTCAAACCGATCCATGGCAAAGCCAGACGCGGGTCTTGCTGGAATACGCGATACCGTTCGGGTTGAGTAGCCATGCGGCACAGGAGCGGCCGTATCTCGGCCTGACTATGACCCACGCTGTGGGCACACAAGCCTTGCGTTACATGGCCCGGGAGTCGAACCGGCTGACAATGGTCGACATTCGTCTGGATCCGCAATCCGGATCCTTTTCGAAATTGGGTGTCGGTGGAGTGGAGTTCGCAAATCGACCGCGTGTCTACGCCACCGAGAGTGTTGGGGGCTCGAACAACAATGAGTGGACTCCTGCTGCTGTGCTGGCCGGGATTGCCGTGACCGGTGGTGTGCTGGCCCTGCTACTGCACGAGGCGGCGTCGGTGCAGCCCCCGGGTTGCAACATCGCAAATGTGATCGTGTGCAAGTAGCACGCGGCATCGACGTTCGACGTGATTTTTCAGTCGCGTCGAATCGACTTCGATGCCCGATAAATCCAGGCCGATTCTTCCTCTTCAAGCTCACGCAGGAAGGTGCCGGGAGTCTGCCCGGTCACGGCTTTGCACTCCCTTGAAAGGTGAGCCTGATCCGCGTAGCCGGCGTGAGCGGCAATATCGGCCAGAGAGATTCTGCGGGACGCCTCCAGGCTGGCATTGAGCTCATTGAATGCCGCCTCGCCCCGGGCAAATTTCCTCAGGTCAGATACGCCAACACCCAGCGCATTGCGGGTCGCGCGGATGGTCTGGCGCTGTCCCAACTTCAATAGTCTTGACATCAGACTCACCGAAATGCGCGTCCCGGCCCGAATGGCAGCAGTCCACAGGCTGACCCTGAAATCGCCTGCATGGGTCTGCAGAAAGTCCTCGAACAATGCCATCCGTTCCTCATCCGAAGTGGCAAGGTCGATGGCATCAAACAGGGCCATGCCGTGCGCTGGCATAACCTCGCTCGCATCGACGAAGCGGCCTTCCAGATCCTTCGCGGCAATGCCAAAGGCCGCGGCGAAGGCATCCGGATACATGGAAATCCCGAAATACAGAATGTCACCCCGATTGCGCGTGACGAGGGGACCCTGCTTGCCGATGACCATGCGACGCGGCAGTTCCCGCGCCGGCGTGTTTTCATCAGCAGCAGGCAGTTCCACCGACCCGACATAGAACCAATGCACGGAGATGAAGGAAGTTGCGGGAAAGCGGTTTTCCAGCTCTTTGCCCGAAAGCCCACAGTTCAGCGTGCTGCGGCTGAGGTAGGCGTACACGCTGGAGGACCAGCGTGACTTGGGTTGCCAGAGCGTGGTCGTGGGCCGCAACAACATGACTTGCAAATCCGAAATGACTTCAGGTTGAATCGAGGTTAGTCGCAGTTAAACATCAGGTCAAGAGCCGGCGTCAGCTGTGCAGCAAAAAAAATCCCCCCGAGCCTGCACTCGGGGGGACAAATCCTTGGAGAACTTCTAGCGGAGGGCGCGGCTTATCTGCTGTAGGCGGTTTCGCCGTGTGACGTGATGTCCAGACCTTCGCGTTCGTCTTCTTCGCTGACGCGCAGACCGATCGTCATGTCAACCAGCTTGTAGGCGACGAAGGAGACCACGCCGGACCAGACAATGGTTGTCAGCACGGCCTTGAGTTGGATCCAGACCTGGTCTGCCACCGGTACCGATGACACGGCAGCGGTAACCCAGTCACCCACGAGGCCGGGGCCACCGAGCGCCTGGCTGTTGAAGACACCGGTCAGCAGGGCGCCGACGATACCACCAACACCGTGCACACCGAACACATCCAGCGAGTCGTCTGCGCCGAGCATCTTCTTCAGACCGTTGACACCCCACAGGCAGGCAAAGCCGGCAACAAAGCCGATCACGATGGCACCCATCAGGCCGACGTTGCCGCAGGCCGGTGTGATGGCAACCAGACCAGCGACCGCACCGGAGGCGGCACCCAGCATGGAAGCCTTGCCGCGCATCAGCGCTTCACCCAGACACCAGGCTAGTACCGCAGCGGCTGTGGCAGAGAAGGTGTTCATGAAGGCCAGCACGGCGGTGCCGTTGGCTTCGAGGGCCGAGCCGGCATTGAAGCCGAACCAGCCCACCCACAGCAGGGAGGCACCCACCATCGTCAGCGTCAGGCTGTGCGGGGCCATGGCTTCCTTGGCGTAGCCGGTACGCTTGCCGATCACGAAGGCGCCGACCAGACCTGCCACAGCAGCGTTGATGTGAACCACCGTACCGCCGGCAAAATCCAGCGCACCCCATTGCCACAGCATGCCGGCCTTGGCGTTCATGGCATCAACCACTTCCTTGCCGGTGTACGCGTCAGGACCCATCCAGAACCACACCATGTGGGCAATCGGTGTGTAGCTGAAGGTGAACCACAGCGCCATGAAAAGCAGCATGGCAGAAAACTTGATGCGTTCGGCAAAGGCGCCGATGATCAGGCAGCAGGTGATGGCAGCAAACGTAGCCTGGAATGCCATGAACAGCAGTTCCGGGATGACCACGCCCTTGCTGAAGGTGCCGGCATTGGCAAATTCGCCCTTCATCGGATCGAACAGGCCCTTCATCAGGATACGGTCAAAGCCGCCTATGAACTGATTGCCCTCGGTGAACGCCAGGCTGTAGCCATAAAGGCACCAGAGCACCACGATCATGGAGAAGGTAACGAAGACCTGCATCAGCACCGACAACATGTTCTTGCTGCGCACCAGGCCGCCGTAGAAAAGGGCCAGGCCGGGGATCGACATCATGATGACGAAGGCGGTTGCCACAATCATCCAGGCCACGTCGCCTTTGTTGGGCACGGGTGCTGACGCGGCAGGCGCTGCTGAGGCAGGAGCGCTGGCCGCTGCTGCGGCTGGAGCGGCAGTCGCCGCTGATGCAGCCGTTGCAGCGGGCTTGGCTGCTTCCGGCGCGGTTGCCGCGGGAGCGGTAGCGGTAGCGGGAGTCTGTGCCATTGCGGCGGTACCACCGGCCAGCAGACTCAGACCCAGGGTAAGGGAGGCAAGTAATTTTTTCATGTCAGTGTTCTCGTGGTCGGGTTAGAGCGCCTGAGCGCCGGTTTCGCCGGTGCGGATACGGACGACCTGTTCCAGGTTGTAGACAAACAGCTTGCCGTCGCCGATCTTGCCGGTACGGGCTGCGCCTTCAATGGCTTCAATGACGCGATCGACGAGCTCGTCGGCAACCGCGGCTTCGACTTTGACCTTGGGCAGAAAGTCAACGACGTACTCGGCACCGCGGTACAGTTCGGTGTGGCCTTTTTGACGGCCAAACCCCTTGACCTCAGTGACCGTGATGCCCTGAACGCCGATGGCCGAGAGGGCCTCGCGGACCTCGTCGAGTTTGAAGGGTTTGATGATGGCAGTTACGAGTTTCATGTGTTCTCCTGGTGGGGTGACAACAAAGACGTCATCAGAAGCTGTACTTCATGCCGAGCACCAGGGCGCTGTTACCCAGGAATCTGCCTTTGGTGTCGGTGTAAAAAGGTTTGTCGGCGTTGGTACCCATGGCAGCCGCACTGACGGAGAAGCCGCCGCCAAAATCTTTCGCCAAAGTGATTGAGTAGTCGGTGTAGTCACCTGCATTCTTGGCGACGTTCGGAATGGATTGGTGACCCATGTGCGGCGTCACGGTCAAGCCATCGCCCAGGTCAAAGGTGGCGGCCAGTTCAAAGTAGGCGCTGCCTGAACTGTTCGGGTTGGCGATAAAGTTGGTGGTTGCCACACTGTATTTCGCGGTCACCGGGCCGTAGGTCAAGGCGGCATATACCTCGGTGGTATTGGCATTGACGGCAGCCGTGTTGCCAGGGTACTGGTAGGTGATCAGGCCGAGGTCATAAGTGAAGTCCTTGCTGATTTCGCCCTTGTAGCCGCCGTACAGGTCAAGTTCGAGAGAACCATCTGTGGCGCCAGCGTACTCCTTGATCCAGCTGATATTGGAAGTCCAGGTACCCAGGTAAAAACCGCTTTTGTGGGCATAGTCAATCCCTGCCTGCAGCGCCGGATTGGTTGAGGTCTGCGCGATGGCGCGGAAGCGGTAGTCGTTGACGGCGCCGACGTTATAGGACAAGGTGTAGTCGGGTTCAGGTGCCTTGGTTTGCGCCATCACGGCACTGCTGGCCAGCAAGGTGGCGAGGACGACGACGGTTGTTGGGTTTGGCTTCATGCAGTTCTCCGGGAGAGTTGAGGGATGACCGCTCCATGCACAGTCCGTGCCAACCCCTGATGGATGACCTTATCTCCTCTGTAAACGGACTCGACGCTGCCGCGTTAAGATATCTGTATAAAAAAACAGTCTGCACCACCTTGGTGCGTCTGGACCGGTGTTCAATAAAGTTGGTCGCACCCTTTTGGAGAGGAAACTGCATGAGTCTGTCTTTGGTGCAAAGCCGAGCCCTGCTCGCTCTGGATGCAACCGCAGTGACGGTGGAGGTCCATCTGGCCAATGGCTTGCCAAGTTTCACTCTGGTCGGCCTGGTCGACGTCGAAGTCAAGGAGGCACGTGAGAGGGTGCGTTCGGCGATTCAGAACTCCGGGCTGGAATTTCCGCACAACAAGCGCATCACGGTCAATCTTGCTCCTGCCGATCTGCCGAAGGATTCTGGTCGTTTTGATCTGCCCATTGCCTTGGGCATTCTGGCCGCCAGCGGGCAAATTGACGGTGCTCGCCTGGCCGGCCATGAATTTGCCGGTGAACTGTCCCTGTCGGGTGAACTGCGGCCCGTGCGCGGTGCGCTGGCCATGAGCCTGGCACTGCACGCCGAACGCGTTGTGACGCGGCTTGTGTTGCCCCCGGGCAGTGCCGACGAGGCTGCGCTGGTACCCGGTGCCCAGGTCTATCGGGCATGCCATCTGCTCGATGTGGTACAGAACTTCCTGCCTGACGCGGCCGATGGCGTGACTGCGGAGCCAGCGACCGGCTGGTCAAGGGTCAGCGCAGAGCCGCAAACCTCGCTGGCCCGGTATCCGGACATGAGCGACGTGAAAGGACAAATGGGCGCAAGGCGTGCGCTGGAGATCGCTGCGGCTGGTGGTCACAGCCTGCTGCTTGTCGGGCCGCCAGGTGCCGGCAAGTCCATGCTCGCACAGCGCTTTGCCGGCTTGTTGCCTGCCATGACCACCGATGAGGCATTGGAGAGTGCTGCTGTGGCCAGTCTGGGTGGTCGCTTTTCGCTGGATCGCTGGGCACAACGCCCGACCTGTAGCCCGCACCACACGGCCAGTGCGGTGGCGCTCGTGGGCGGTGGCTCACCGCCGCGCCCCGGCGAGATTTCATTGGCGCATCATGGTGTGCTCTATCTCGACGAAATGCCCGAGTTTCCACGTTCTGCGCTGGAGGCCCTGCGCGAGCCACTGGAGTCCGGCACGATCACAATCTCACGGGCGGCGCGCCGCTCGGAATTTCCGGCACGCTTTCAACTGATCGGGGCCATGAATCCCTGCCCCTGCGGTTATCTTGGCTCGCAGCAAAAAGCCTGCCGCTGTACGCCCGATCAGGTGGCACGCTACCAGAGCAGGCTCAGCGGCCCATTGCTTGATCGCATTGACCTGCATGTGGAGGTGCCGGCCGTTGCGGCTGCCGATCTGTTGCACGCGCAACCTGGTGAAGCCAGTGCCAGCATTCGCGATCGCTGCAGCGCCGCACGTGAGCGCTCCATCGCGCGTCAGGGCAAGTTGAACCAGGCACTGCAGGCGCAGGAAATCGATACGCATTTGCTGCTGGACAATGCGGCGGCCAGTTTTCTCAACGTCGCCGCCGCGCGTCTGGCCTGGTCGGCGCGCAGCACGCACCGGGCCCTGAAGGTCGCTCGCACGATTGCGGATCTGGCTGGTGCGCAGAACACCCAGGTGACGCATGTAGCCGAAGCCATGCAATACCGGCGCTCACTGACGCAGACGATTGGGGCGTGACTTCTGGGCTGCCGGCAGCAGGCCGTCAAAGAGTTTGGTAATGGCTTCCAGGCGTTGCGTGGCCACGGATTCACCCAGTGGTTCAGCCAGCAGCGTCATGATGTCAGCGCGCAAATACCAGAGGGACTGAAGGTCTGTTGCGTACAAAATCCGGGCCCGCATCTTGGTCAGGCGCGAACTCGCAGCCAGGTCTGTCAAATGGTCCAGCATGGCCTGGCGAATGGCTGCGATTCGACTTTTTGCACTGACTTCCGCAGCGGGTTCACTCAGCATGCCCATCAGGCTGGTCGTGAGTTTTGCGATAGTTCGTCTCATTGGCTTGCGGCAGTTTTATGGAGTGTACGGGCAAAAGCTGAGCATAATGCCCCGATGCAACAAGCTGCTTCGCATGATCGCTCGCTGGTGGCCTGGCTTTCGCTGGCGCAGTTGATCAGTTGGGGCAGTGTTTTCTATACCTTTTCGCTGGTGATGGGACCGGTTGAACAGGAACTGGGATTGAGCCGCGCTCAATCGTCCCTGGCATTCAGCCTGGCCCTGCTGGTCGAGGGGCTCATGGCCTATCCGGTGGGACGCTGGATTGATGCAGGTCACGAGCGCGCGGTCATGACCTGCGGCTCCGTGTTGGCGGCGCTCTGCCTGCTGCTCCATGCACGCATCACCGACATGGCGGGCTTTTATGCGGTCTGGGCTGGGTTGGGTGCTGCCATGGCGGCGATTCTGTATTCACCCGTGTTTTCTGTCGTCACGCGTCGCTTCCCGGATGACTTTCGCCAGGCCATCATCATCATGACCTTTCTGGGTGGATTGGCCAGTACCGTGTTCATTCCGTTTACTGCCTGGCTGATCGCGAACTGGGGTTGGCGTCAGGCGCTGGTTTGCCTTGCCGGATTTCACCTGCTGCTTTGTGCGCCCCTGCATGCGCTTGCGCTGCGCGGCGCGCCGACAGGCAGGGCACGAAGCAATGTCGGCCAGCCACCCACGGAGCCAGGCGTACGGCAACTGGTTCGCAGCGCGCCCTTTTTGCTGATTGGGGTTTTCGTCGTTCTGATGATGGCTGTGACTGCGGCGCTGCCAGCGCACATGGTGAGCCTGTTGCGTGAGGGCGTCATGAGCGAGGTCTGGGTGATTGCGATCCCGGCCAGCATAGGCGCGATCCAGGTCCTGGGGCGATTGCTGTTGTTCTTTTTTGAGCGGTATTTTGATCTGCATCTGGCCAACCGCCTCATCCCTTGTCTTCTGCCGCTAGGGCTGATGGCCTTGCTGGTCGTACCCTTGTCGGGCAACAGTCAGATCTGGGTCATGCTGTTTGTCTCGCTGTACGGCATGGGCAACGGCATGCTGACGATCGTCAAGGGCACGGCGATTGCCCAGTACGTGAGCCGGGACCACGTCGCTACGCTGAATGGCGCGCTTGGCTTGCCACTGGCGCTGGCGCGAGCCGGTGCACCGCTGATGGTGGGTTTGTTGTGGACGCCAGTGAGCGGCTATACCCAGGCCTTGTGGTTGCTGTTGGTGCTCAGTCTGATTGGCGTCTGCGCACTGATGCTGGCGCAGCGTCGCGCTCGTACGCCAGCATGACGCTGGCTGAAGACTCAGGCCCGGTCGTCGCGTCCGAACCTCCAGAGTGCCAGGGCGCCGAACAGCAGGGAAAAGCCGAGCAGAGCGGCTACCGGCGCCAGAGCAGCTTCGAGCGGTAAGCCACGCCAGGTCATGGCTTCCAGACCGTCCACCGCCCAACGTGTAGGTACCAGCAGTGTGGCTGTCTGCAGCCACTGCGGAAACATGAAGGCGGGGACCCAGGAGCCACCGAGCATGACCATGATCAGCGTGGCGAACGTGGCCAGCCCCCGAGTCGCCTCTGGCGTGCCGCCGAAAGCGGCAACAAACAAGCCGAACGTGGCCGTGAACAGGGCAAAGCACAGCGACACGCCGACAAAACCGACTGCGCTGCCAGCGATGCTGACCTTGAAGAAGAGGGCGCCGACGAGATAGACGAAGGCCAGCAGTCCCAGCGCAATCAGGGAACAGGAGATCGCTCGCGCGGACAGAATCGTGGACGATCCGATAGGCGCGGCGAGCAGGCGCTTCCACAGTCCCAAGCGGCGTGCCAGCAGGATGCCAACGCCTGCGTCAAGCCCCATGAACAGGATGAACTGCACGCTCATGCCGGCAAAGGAGTGCGCGTAGCCGTTGTACCTTGGGCCAGAACTCATGGCCTGATCGCGAGTAACAAAAGGCATGGACAGCCCCGCAGAGCCTCCTGAAGGCGCTGGTCCGCTAGCGGGGGCCGCAGACTGGTTGTGGGTCTGGAACTTCTTCACACTTTTCAGAAAATCGCGCAACTCGGCTCTGGCCGGATCGGAGGCAACGGCAGCGTCGATTTGCTCAATGCTTTGATCAATGAAGGCCTGCCCGGACTTTCCAGAAAACATCTCGGCACTGACATGCTGCATCACCTGCTGCGTCAGCATGCCCTTGACCATGCCCAGCACAGCGCTTTGCGACGGATCATAAAAAATCTGAATTTCGGGTTTGTCGCGTCCACCAAAGAGGGCGGCGCCGGCTGCCTTGGAAAATCCTTCGGGGATCAGGATGGCGGCATTGAGCTTGCCCTTGAGCACCTGTTCCCTGGCCACGGCCAGCGCCAGTTCCTGCACGTGCAACGAGCCATCTGCCTTCAGGCCCGCGACAATCCTGTTGCTGATTTCACCCTGATCCTGCGACACCACGGCGATCTCGATCTTGACGTTCTCGGGGCTGCCGGATCCACCAAACAGATAGCCAAAGAAGGCACCCAGCATGACCGGCATGGTGAGACTCAGCAGCAGCGCGCGTCGGTCTGCCAGAAACAGAATCAGGTCCTTGCGAATCAGCGCAATCAGGGCGGTCATGGCGTCGTTGTGCTCCGTAACTTGTCAGTCGCGCAGGGTGCGGCCCGTGAGAGTCAGAAATACGTCTTCCAGGGTGGCTTTGGCGGTGCCAAAGTGCAGGGCATGGCAGCCCTGAGCGGCCAGCCAATCGAGCACCGTCAAGGCGTCGCCGGTTTTTGTCAGCGCAATCTCCAGGTGCAGGCCGCTGCTGCTGACGCCGCTAACGCCAGGGTAAGTTTCAAGCAATACCAGCGTGTCAGCGGAAATCCCGGTTTCCAGATCCACCTGCAACGCGGCCGCTGCGGGCAGGCGCAGGTACAGATCCGCTGGGCTTTCGTCGGCGATCACCTTGCCATGATCGATCACGACGATGTGGTCAGCCAGGCGTTCCACTTCTTCCATGTAGTGACTGGTGTAGATCAGCGAGCGGCCCTGCTGCTTCAGGAGCTCAAGGCTGTCAAATATGGCGTTGCGGCTCTGCGGGTCGATGCCAACCGTGGGCTCGTCCAGAATCAGCAGTTGCGGGTCGTGCAGCATGGCGGCAGCGATATTGAGCCGGCGTTTCATGCCGCCGGAAAAAGTCTTGATCAGGTCTTTGGAACGCTCTGACAGTTGGGTCAGTTCCAGTACCTCGTCGCAGCGGCTGCGCAGGGCCTTGCCATGCAGGCCGTACAGGGCGCCAAACAGCTTCAGGTTCTCCAGTGCCGACATGTCCTCATACAGCGCCAGGTCCTGGGGTACCAGGCCAATCTGGCGTTTGATCTCGCTGCGACCTTGACCGATGGCCACGCCCTGCAGCAGCACCTCGCCCGAGTCCGGACGCAGCAGCCCGCACAGCATGCTGACGGTGGTTGACTTGCCGGCCCCGTTGGGTCCGATCAGGCCCAGGGTCTGGCCACGCAGCAGGGAAAGCGAAACATCGCAGACGGCCAGCTGCTTGCCAAAAGACTTGTTGAGATGGCTTGCTCTAAGCATTGGGAGGCGTGGGGAAATTCGGCGCAGTGTAGCGGCCCTAGAGATTCGGCGCCAGCAAACGCTGCAATGCCCCTTCGCCGAGCTGACGCCGCTCCGCCATGTCCCTGAGCTGATCCTCGCCGATCTTGCCGACGTTGAAATAGCAGCTCTTCGGGTGACCGAGGTAAAAGCCGCTGACGCTGGCCGCCGGTGTCATCGCCAGGCTTTCCGTGAGGCCCATGCCAATCTCCTGGCACTGCAGGAGTTCGAACATGTCGGCCTTGACACTGTGATCGGGGCAGGCCGGGTAGCCCGGCGCCGGGCGTATGCCCTGGTACTTCTCGGCAATCAGCTCCTGCGTGCTCAATTCTTCCTGCGCCGCATAGCCCCACAGATCGGTGCGAACCTTTCTGTGCAGACACTCTGCAAAGGCTTCGGCAAGGCGATCCGCCAGCGCCTTGAGCAAGATCGCTGAGTAGTCGTCGTGCACCTCTTCCAACATTTTTTCGCGCCTTTCCACACCGATGCCGGTAGTGACGGCGAACAGGCCGGCATAGTCCGCTGACGCGCCTTTGGGGGCGACGAAGTCGGCCAGGCAGCGGTTCGGACGCAGCACCCCATCCACCGTCTGCTTCTCGGCTTGCTGGCGCAGGCCGTACCAGGTTAATGCCACCGTGGTGCGCGACTCATCGGTGTAAAGCTCGATGTCGTCGTCATTGACTGAATTGGCCGGATAGAGGCCGACCACGGCATTGGCCGTCAGCCAGCGGCCGTCGGTCAGCTTCTTCAGCATCGTCAGGCCATCAGCGTGGACCTTGCTGGCCTCCTGGCCCACCACGGGGTCCTTGAGAATCGCTGGAAATGCGCCAGCCAGATCCCAGGTCTGAAAGAAGGGACCCCAGTCGATGAATTGCGCCAGTTCACCGAGGTCGAAATTGCGGAACACTCTGCGCCCGAGGAACCTGGGCCGCGTCGGCGTGAAGTGGGCCCAGTCCAGTGAAGCTTTGTTGGCGCGCGCCTTGCTGACTGGCCACAACGGCGTCTGCTTTTTGCTGGCGTGCTGCTGGCGTACCCGTTCGTAGTCGGCCTGGAGTTCCTCGACGTAGCGCACAGCCTGCTCCGACAGCAGCGCCTGTGCCACACCGACGCTGCGTGAGGCATCCGGTACGTAGACGACCGGACCGTCGTAGTGTGGCGCAATCTTGACAGCGGTGTGAACGCGTGAAGTGGTGGCGCCACCAATGAGCAGCGGAATCTGCTTGCTGCGAAAGTACTCGTCTCTCTGCATCTCGCTCGCAACATAACTCATCTCCTCCAGGCTGGGCGTGATCAGGCCGGACAGTCCGATCATGTCGGCGCCTTCGGCCTTGGCGCGGGCGAGGATCTCGTGACAGGCCACCATGACGCCCATATTGACCACGTCATAGTTGTTGCACTGAAGCACGACCGTGACGATGTTTTTGCCGATGTCATGCACATCGCCCTTGACCGTGGCTATGACGACTTTGCCTTTGGTCTTGACGTCTCGCCCGGCGGCCTCGTCCAGACGCTTTTCTTCCTCGATGTAGGGAATCAGTTGCGCCACCGCCTGCTTCATGACGCGGGCACTTTTCACGACCTGCGGCAGGAACATCTTGCCCTGCCCGAAGAGGTCGCCGACGATGTTCATGCCGGCCATCAGCGGCCCCTCAATCACGTGCAGGGGCCGGCCTCCCTTGGCCAGCACGGCCTGGTAGGCCTCTTCGGTGTCCACTGTGATGAAGTCGGTGATGCCATGCACCATGGCGTGGCTCAGGCGTTGCTCAACCGTCGCCGGGTGTTCGGCCGTGCCGCGCCACTCCAGCCGTTTGCTTTCGTCCTTGGCCGCGCCCTTGGCGCCCTCGGCAATTTCCACCAGACGTTCGCCGGCGTCGGCGCGGCGATTCAGCACCACGTCTTCGACGCGCTCGCGCAGCACCGGCTCCAGCTCGTCATACACGCCAACCATACCCGCGTTGACAATGCCCATGTCCATGCCGGCAGCGATTGCGTGGTACAGGAAGACGGTGTGAATGGCTTCGCGCACCGGGTCGTTGCCGCGAAACGAAAAGCTCACATTCGACACGCCGCCCGAGATTTTGGCGCCCGGCAGGTTTTGCTTGATCCAGCGCGTCGCGTTGATGAAGTCGACGGCGTAATTGTTGTGCTCCTCGATGCCGGTGGCGATGGCAAAGATGTTGGGGTCGAAGATGATGTCCTCGGCCGGAAAGTTCACCTCATCCACCAGGATCCGGTAGGCGCGCTGGCAGATGTCGATCTTGCGTTGGTAGCTGTCGGCCTGACCCTGTTCATCGAAGGCCATCACCACCGCAGCGGCGCCATAGCGGCGCAGCAAGCTGGCCTGGCGCTTGAACTCGTCCACCCCCTCCTTCATGCTGATCGAGTTCACCACCGCCTTGCCCTGTACGCAGCGCAGCCCGGCCTCGATCACGCTCCACTTGGAAGAGTCGATCATCACCGGCACACGCGAAATATCGGGTTCGGAAGCGATCAGCTTAAGGAAGCGCACCATGGCGGCCTGGCTGTCGAGCATGGCCTCGTCCATGTTGATGTCGATGATCTGCGCGCCGTTCTCTACCTGCTGGCGTGCCACCGCCAGCGCCTGCTCGAACTCGCCGTTCAGGATCATGCGGGCAAAGACTTTGGAGCCGGTCACGTTGGTGCGCTCGCCGATGTTGACAAACGATGCACTGGGGGACCGATCTTGCGCGCCAATGCGCACCGGCTCCAGACCGGATAACCTCATCGGGGGAATCAACGTATCGACCATGCATCTCACCTGTAGATCTGAAAAAAAGCAGGTGAGCGTCGTTCAAGTCATCCAAGCCTGACGGGTGACTTGACCCGCTGCAACGCTCCTTGGATGGGTGAATTTTAAGCTGCAGGCTTTATCAGGGGAAAAACGGTGCTCAGCCGCCCTGCATGTCGCCCGACAGCAGTGTCACGACACCGGGTGTTGCGGCCTGGACGGTGCGGATCAGCGCATGCGCCACATCTCTGGCAAGAATGGCTCGGTAGTTGGCGGGCAGGACGGGACGCAGGGCGCGTGACAGCAGCAGGCCGATGCCCTCGCCTGCGCGGCCAGCCTGCCCCAGGGAAGCCCTGTCACCGTCGATCAATGCGGGTCGTGCAATCACCAGGCTCTTGAAGCCCATGCGACCCAGCGCGACTTCCATCTCCCCTTTAATGCGGTTGTAGAAGACCGGCGACTGGGCGTCGGCACCCATGGCACTGACAACGCCCAAGGCCGCTGCGCCAGAGGATCGGGCGGCCAGGGCTATCGCCAGCACGCCGTCCAGGTCCACTGCACGGAAGGCAGCCTGACTTCCCGCAACCTTGATCGTCGTCCCTAAGGAAATAAAGCATTGATCCACCTGGGGCAGGGTCGGCAGCGCGCTGAATTGCGCCAAATGGGTGATGAGTTTGGGGTGCTTCACGGGAATCGGTCGCCGACCCACGCAGTGAACCGCTGCGACCGTTTTGTCGGCCAGCAGAGTGGCGAGGATTTCCCGTCCGACCAGGCCGCTTGCTCCGGCCAGCAAGACCACACTGCCGTGATTCGCCGCGCCATCCTCGGTGATCGTGTCGGGTGTGCTCAAAATCATATTGAGTTGCGGTGATTGTGCATCGGGAACTGGCCTGACTCGAATCAGGCTGCTTTCGGGTAAAAAAATGAGCCCTGCAAGTTGCGTGTTGTCACGCCCCCGACGCTGGCGCCGATTGCTGCAATGTGCTCGGGCGTGGTGCCGCAGCAGCCGCCAACGATGTTGACCAATCCCTCGGCGGCGAACTCGTGCAGCAGCCGACTGGTGTCAGCCGGTGTTTCATCAAAACCGGTTTCACTCATTGGATTGGGCAAGCCGGCGTTCGGATAGCAACTGATGAAGGTGTCGGGGGCGGCTCTAGCCAACTCCTGGATGTAGGGACGCATCAGCGCCGCGCCAAGCGCGCAGTTCAGACCAACGGCCAGCGGCTGCGCGTGGCGCACGCTGTACCAGAAGGCGGTGACGGTCTGACCTGACAGGATGCGCCCGGACGCGTCGGTCACGGTGCCGCTGATGATCAGTGGCAGGCGTTCGCCGGAAGCTTCAAAATATTCATCGATGGCAAACAGCGCGGCCTTGGCGTTGAGCGTGTCGAAAATGGTTTCCACCATGAGCACATCGGCACCACCCCGAACCAGTGCTTCGGCCTGCTCGTAATAGGCCGCGCGCAACTGCTCAAAGTTGATGTTGCGGGCACCGGGGTCGTTTACATCTGGGCTGATGCTGGCCGTCTTCGGCGTTGGCCCGAGTGCGCCTACAACAAAACGCGGCTTCTCGGGAGTGGAAAACTTGTCGCAGGCGGCGCGTGCCAGGCGAGCCGAAGCCAGATTCATCTCAGCGGCCAGATCGGCCATGTCGTAGTCGGCCTGGGCGATCGCTGTGGCGCCAAAGGTGTTGGTCTCGATCAGGTCGGCGCCGGCAGCCAGGTAGCGCTCGTGGATGCTGCTGATGACGTCCGGTCGGGTGATGGACAGCAGTTCGTTGTTGCCTTTCACATCCTTGTGCTGACCTGGGGTTTTGCCAAAGTCCTTGAAGCGCTCGCCCCGGTACTGCGCTTCTGTGAGTTTGAAGCGCTGGATCATGGTGCCCATGGCGCCATCGAGGATGACGATGCGTTTTTGCAGGATCCCTGGCAGGGCTTGGGCGCGCGTATAGGCAGGCAGGTTCATGGGTCTATTGTAGAAAGTCGTCAGTCAGGACGGTGCCGGGTGGGACAATGGCCACAACGTCCGCCCGGCTTGCAAGGTCATTTTGTCTATCCAGTCCATTCTTCAAGAAGTCTTTGGTTACCGCGAGTTCCGGGGGCCGCAGCAGGCCATCATCGAGCACGTGGTGGCGGGCGGCGACGCGCTGGTGCTGATGCCAACGGGCGGCGGCAAATCCCTGTGTTACCAGATTCCGGCCATTGCACGCCAGCGCGCCGGGCTTGGCATCACGCTGGTGATCTCGCCGCTGATCGCCTTGATGCACGACCAGGTCGGAGCGCTGCATGAGGCCGGTGTCGAGGCTGCCTTTCTGAACTCCACCCTGTCGGGTGAGGAGGCGACGCAGGTGGAACGCCGCCTGTTGCGGGCTGACATGACGCTGCTCTACGCTGCGCCAGAGCGGGTTACGACCACGCGCTTTCTGGCCCAGCTCGATTCCCTGTACGAGCGCGGCCTCCTGAGCCTGTTTGCCATCGACGAGGCGCATTGTGTGAGCCAGTGGGGCCACGACTTCCGGCCTGAATACCGTGCGCTCACAGTCCTGCATGAGCGTTACCCAACGGTGCCGCGCATGGCCCTGACTGCCACTGCCGACACCCTGACCCGCGCCGACATTCTGGAGCGGCTGCAGTTGCAGGAGGCGCGCCAGTTTGTCAGCAGCT
>JBAXNI010000056.1:0-17725 GCA_037133835.1 Comamonadaceae bacterium
TTGCTTGCCGCCGGTTTTTATGACCGCGTACATGTTGACCTCTTCAATTTAGCTCTGCGAACGGATTTTCACAGAGCCCGTTACTATATCACAGCGTCAAACTACTGGCTATCGACCAGGTTGAACTGAAGTGCATCGCCGTGAGGTTTCTATAATCGCTTCACACAATCGCCTATTTGCCTTGCAAGTCAATTCACCCAGCACCTCTCCGTCCCTGTCAATCATCGCGCAAGACATGCGTGAGGTTGATCTGGTCATCGCTCGCCGGCTCGACTCAGGTGTTCCTCTGATCGGCCAGGTTTCCCGCTACATCATTGCTGCAGGCGGCAAGCGCTTGCGCCCTGCTTTGCTGCTGCTGGCGTGTGGTGCGCTGAAATACGACGGCGCGCAGCGTTTCAATCTGGCGGCAGTAGTCGAATTCATCCATACGGCGACCCTGCTGCATGATGACGTCGTCGACGACTCGGCCCTGCGACGTGGCAATGCCACTGCCAACGAGACCTTCGGTAACCCGGCCAGCGTATTGGTCGGCGATTTCCTGTACTCACGCGCCTTCCAGATGATGGTTGATGCCCAGAACATGCGCGTCATGGAGGTGCTGGCAGATGCCACCAACGTCATCGCCGAAGGCGAAGTGCTGCAATTGATGAACATGCACAATGCTGCACTGGACGAAGCCGGCTATATCCAGGTCATTCGTTCCAAGACCGCAAAGTTGTTCGAGGCCAGCGCCAGAGTGGGCGCTATTCTGGCAGGCAGCACGCCAAAGCTGGAGGAATTGTGCGCCACTTACGGGCAGGCCATCGGCACCGCCTTTCAGGTGATTGACGATGTGCTGGACTACACCGGCGAAGCCGCCATCATGGGCAAGAATGTGGGCGATGACCTGCGTGAAGGCAAGGCCACTTTACCCCTGATTGCCGCCATGCAACGCGGCACAGAACAGCAGCGTGAACTGGTCAAGATGGCGATTGAAACTGGCGGCGTCGCCATGCTTGATCAGGTGGTCGAGATCGTCAAGACGACCGGGGCATTGGGTGTCGCCCGGCTCGCTGCAACGCAGGAAGCGCAACGTGCCATTGCTGCGGCCAGGGAGCTTCCAGCAGGCCCGTACACCGACTGTTTGATACAATTGGCCGAACAGCTCCTGGAGCGTCAGTATTGAGTCGCGCGTTAGCGGCAACAAGAATAAATCGGAATGTGGCGCAGCCTGGTAGCGCACTTCGTTCGGGACGAAGGGGTCGGAGGTTCGAATCCTCTCATTCCGACCATTAGGTCAGATAATGGTCGCCAGGAACCCTCACTTGGTGGTCTTCTAAAAGCACTCAATGACTTGGTCCATCATCGCCCGCGATGTTTCCGGTGCATTCGGCGTTGCTGTCGCCAGCCGATTCTTTGCGGTGGGCGCCCTCTGTCCGCACGCTCAAAGCAAGGTTGGAGCTCTCGCGACACAGGCACTGGTCAACCCGATGTATGCGGCGCCCGCTCTGGCCGGCATGGCGCAGGGCCTCGCCCCAGCGTCGATCATCAAGAATTTGACCGAGGCCGATGAAGGCCGCGATCACCGCCAACTCCACCTGATCGACTCAGGTGGCAGAGTAGCCGCCTACACCGGCGTCGCCTGCATTGACTGGTGTGGTCACAGGGCGGGTGATGGCTTTTCCGTTGCCGGCAACATGCTGACCGGAGCCGACGTGATCAGCGCCACGGCGGACGCATACCTTGCAAATGTTGGTCTACCCTTTGCTGAACGCCTGATCACAGCGTTGGCGGCGGGCGAGGCAGCCGGCGGAGACAAGCGTGGCAAGCAAGCCGCCGCGTTGCTGATCTTCACCACCGAAGACTACTGTGCGCTCGATTTGCGGGTGGACGATCATCCGGAACCAATCCAGGAATTACAGCGCCTCTATCAGAGGAGCCTGGAACGCTATCAACCATTCACAGCCTGCCTTGCCTCTCATCAGCGTCCTTCCGGCATCACCGACCGCGCCTTGATCGAGGCCGAAGTCGAGCGCTTTCATGCCGCACGCGAAAGAGGCAACGAGTGACGGCATTGCTCGAAGTCAATGGTTTGCGCACCACCTTCAAGCTTGAAGGAGGTGGTGAATTCTCCGCAGTGGACGGTGTCAGTTTCTCTATTGAGCCGGGTCGAACCCTGGGCATCGTCGGCGAATCCGGTTGCGGCAAAAGCGTGACTTCGCTGTCCATCATGGGTCTGCTACCGAAAGGACAAGGTCGGGTCGCTGCCGGATCGATCTTTTTCGAGGGCCGCGACCTCGCGACCTTGGCACCAGCAGAGATGCGCGCCTTGCGCGGTAACCGGATGGCGATGATTTTCCAGGAGCCCATGACTTCGCTCAATCCGGCTTTCACCATTGGGGATCAGTTGGTCGAGGGCATCCGCTGTCATAGCGACCTCAGTCCAACGCAAGCCAGAGAGCACGCCATCGAGATGTTGCGGCGGGTTCGCATTCCATCGCCAGAGCAGCGAATCGATGAATATCCGCACAAGCTTTCCGGCGGCATGCGTCAGCGCGTGATGATTGCCATGGCGCTGTCGTGTGAGCCAAAGCTGCTGATTGCAGACGAGCCTACGACCGCGCTCGACGTCACCATTCAGGCCCAGGTGCTCGACCTGATGCGCACCTTGCGTGAAGAGACGGGTGCCGCCATCATTCTGATTACGCACGATCTTGGAGTGATTGCCGAGTTGGCAGATGAGGTGCTGGTGATGTACTCCGGCCGGATCGTCGAGAGGGCCACGGTCGAACGTTTGTTTGCCCAGCCACAGCATCCCTACACCATCGGCTTGCTTGGTTCGATACCGAAGCTGCATCTGGAACAGGACCGGCTCCATGCCATCGAGGGACAGGTACCTACGCCCATGTCTGTGGTGCAAGGCTGCCATTTCGCACCACGCTGCCCTTTTGTGATCGCTAGATGCCGCCAGGAATCGCCGGTGTTGACCGCTCTGGGCGAAAGACATGAAGCTGCGTGTTGGCGTGCACCCTTGGACATCACGATGGTAGCGAAGGCATGAGCGCGCTTCTGCGAGTTGAAAACCTGGTCAAGCACTTTCCGATGCGCCGGCATATGTTTAGCCGGCAAACCGCGGTCGTTCATGCAGTCGATGGCGTCAGTTTCGAGCTCGACTCTGGCCAGACCATGGCGCTGGTGGGTGAATCGGGTTGTGGCAAATCAACGGTCGGGCGTCTGTTGCTGCGCCTGCTGGACGCGACATCGGGCAAGGTCTGGTTCGATGACAAGGATTTGATGAAACTCTCGCCGCAGCGTCTGCGCAGCACCCGGCGCCAACTGCAGATGATCTTTCAGGATCCCTATTCTTCGCTTAACCCCCGCATGACCGTGGAACAGACGCTCGTTGAGCCACTGGCCCTGCATGGTCTGGCAGGTGGGCGCCGACGCGAGCGAGCGGCCGAGTTGATGGATCTGGTCGGACTTGCTCCGCAGTACCTGCAGCGCTATCCGCATGAATTTTCCGGCGGCCAACGCCAGCGCATCGGGATCGCGCGGGCGCTGGCGGTGGAACCCAAACTTATTGTTTGCGATGAACCGGTTTCTGCGCTGGATGTATCGATTCAGGCGCAGGTCGTGAACCTGCTGCAGGATTTGCAACGCCAACTCGGCCTGGCCTATGTCTTCATCGCACACGACCTGGCGGTGGTCAAGCATATCGCTTCGCATGTCGCAGTGATGTATCTCGGACAGATCGTTGAATATGCAGACAAGCGCAGCCTGTTTGCAGAACCCAGGCACCCGTATACGCAAGCCTTGTTGTCGGCGATACCGATCCCTGAGCCAGGACTCAAGCGCGAGCGGGCAGTGTTGCAAGGCGATGTGCCGAATCCGATTGATCCACCTTCAGGCTGCCGATTCCGCACCCGCTGTCCGCACGCCATGGAAATTTGCGCGCTGCAGGTGCCAGAATTGAAGTCTGTCACAGGACATTCAGTGGCATGCCATTTTTGGCAGGAGATTGTGTCACCGCTGCCCCTATCTCATGGGCTGGTGGCCAACCAACGCCTGGCGCAGTTGCAGTCGGCATTCCGGGTGGCCAGGGTGTGATCAAGTGAAACAGAAAAGGAGTTTTCGATGAACAAGAAGTTGATATCGGGTTTGATCCTGGCAAGTGTCGCCGGTCTGGCGGGTGCCCAGACCTTGCGCATCGGTCTGGCCGAGGACCCGGACATTCTCGATCCGTCTTTGGCCCGCAGCTTTGTTGGCCGCATTGTCTTTGCGTCGCTGTGCGACAAACTGGTGGACATCGATGAGAAGTTGAACATCGTGCCACAGCTTGCAACGTCCTGGCAGTGGTCCGGCGACAACAAATCACTGACCATGAAGCTGCGCCCCGGCGTCACCTTTCATGACGGTGAGAAGTTCGATGCCGCCGCCGTCAAGTTCAACATCGAACGTCACAAGAACCTGCCCGGTTCAAACCGACGCGGCGAGTTGCTGCCAGTCAGTTCAGTGGACGTGGTCGATGAACTGACAACCAGAATCAATCTCAGCGCGCCATTCTCGCCACTGCTCACGGTGCTGGCCGACCGGGCCGGCATGATGGTGTCGCCCAAGGCCGCTCAGGCCAATCCAGGCAACTTCGGCAGCAAGCCGGTGTGTTCCGGCCCCTTCAAATTCACGGAGCGCGTCGCGCAGGACCGCATCGTACTGGAGCGCTACACGAACTACTGGAACAAAGGTGTGATTCACTTCGACAAGGTCACGTTCCAGCCCGTTGTAGATGCCACGGTGCGTCTGGCCAACCTGCGATCGGGCCAACTCGATCTGATCGAACGCGTCGCACCTTCGGATGTAGCGTCAATCAAGGCCGACAAGAAGCTCGCTATCTCGCGCATTACGGAACTGGGTTACCAGGGTATCACGATCAATACCGGCAAGAGTGACCAGGCGCAGAAGAACCCGCTGGGCCGTGACCCACGCGTTCGCGAGGCCTTCGAGCTGTCGCTCGACCGCGCCGGTATCGTCAAGGTGGCCACGGACGGCGAGGCCGAGGCTGGCAACCAGTGGGTGCCTCCGGGCAACGCCTTCTATGCCAGGAACATCCCGATCCCGAGGCGCGACATCGCTCGCGCCAAGGCGCTGCTGAAGGAGGCAGGCGTCACCAACCCAAGCTTCACGTTGATGACGCCGACCACTTCGGACGCTCAGCGCGTGGCGCAGGTGGTCCAGGCCATGGCCAAGGAGGCCGGTTTCGATGTGAAGATCCAGGCAACCGAGTTCGCGACTTCGCTCAACCTCGCCGACAAGGGGCAGTTCGATGCCTACGTGCTGGCCTGGAGTGGTCGGGCCGATCCTGATGGCAACCTGTTCAGCTTCTACGGCTGCAAGCAGCCCCTGAATTACAGCGGCGAATGTCGTCCACAGTGGGATGAGTTGCTGAATCGCTCGCGCACGACGCTCGACACCTCCGGCCGCATCAAGGCTTTTGCCACGCTCGCCGCCGAGACCGTCAAGGAACGTCCTATCATTTACCTGTATCACCGCAACTGGCTCTATGCCTCCAGCGTCAAGTTGACCGGCATGCGCCCCATCCCCGATGGTTTGGTGCGGGTGCAGGGTCTCAAGATGTAAGGCGAGGCAAGCTGTTTCATGCCTGCATACCTGCTTAGGCGGCTTGCCGCGATCCTGCCGACGATCTTCTTCGTCACGCTCATCATCTTCGCCCTGCAACAGCTGTTGCCCGGTGATGCCGCCGTCATTCTGGCTGGCGAAAACCAGGATCCGACCGTGATCGCCTACCTGCGCCAGAAGATGCACCTGGATGAGTCCTTGCCAGTGCGCTATGCCTACTGGATAGCAGGAGTGGCGCACGGGGATCTGGGCGAATCGCTGCGCATCCAGGAACCCGTGATGGGCCTGATTCAGCAAAAACTGCCGGTGACACTTGAACTTGCAAGTCTGGCGATGCTGATTGCGCTGCTGATCGGCATTCCGGCCGGCATCGTGTCGGCGGTCGGCAAGGATACGGCCTGGGACTACGCCGCCAACGTGATTGCGCTGTGGGGTTTGTCGACGCCCAATTTCTGGCTTGGCATTTTGATGATCCTGCTGTTTTCGGTGCAACTTGGGTGGTTGCCGGCCTCGGGCTACGTCAGTCCTTTCGAAGACCTGAAAGCCAACCTGGCTGCGATGATCATGCCGGCCTTTGTGCTGGGCAACGCCATCGCTGCCGTGCTGATGCGCCACACCCGAAGCGCCATGCTGCAGGTGCTGAACGCCGACTATGTGCGCACTGCACGGGCCAAGGGCCTGGATGAGCGCAGCGTCGTGCTCAAACACGCGCTACGCAACGCCCTGACACCCATCATCACACTGGGCGCGCTGGAGTTTGGAACCCTGCTGTCGGGCGCCGTGCTGACCGAGCAGGTGTTCTCGATTCCAGGCTTTGGCAAGCTGATTGTCGATGCCGTATTCAATCGCGACTACGCTGTAGTGCAGGGTGTTGTGCTGTTCACATCCACGGTCTACATCGTGCTTAATCTGTTGGCGGACCTGTCCTATTTTGCGGTCAACCCACGCATGCGAGACTAGGGCATGAGCGAGGGCTTTGCACCAGCTCCAATGCAGCGCGGCGACACGCCGGGCAGGCGCGCCTTGCGACGCTTGCTGCGCCGGCGCGGCGCGATGCTGGGCCTGCTTATCGTGCTTGCCTTCATTGTCCTCGCCATCTTCGCGCCCTGGATTGCGCCTTATGACCCGGTGGCCACCAGTTGGAGCGCCGTGCGCGCGGCGCCGAGTGCTGAGTACTGGTTCGGCACGGACGAGATCGGCCGCGACGTGCTGTCAAGGGTGGTGTGGGGCGCACGCGCGTCACTGCTCGCCGGGCTCGTCTCGGTTTGCATCTCGATGGCCCTGGGGGTGCCTGTCGGCCTGCTGGCCGCCTACGTCGGCGGTTGGACCGACGGCCTGATTTCCCGTTTCACCGATTCGATGCTGGCTGTGCCCTTCCTGATCCTGGCCATTGCACTGGCCGCCTTTCTTGGCCCAAGCCTGAGCAACGCCATGATTGCCATTGGCGTGTCCGCGACACCCATCTTTATCCGGTTGACGCGGGCTCAGGTGCTGGCCGTCAAGGTCGAGGACTTTGTCGAGGCGGCCCGAGCCGTCGGCAATCCGCATTGGCGCATCGCCCTGCGACATATCCTGCCCAATGTGCTGCCGCCGCTCATCGTGCAGGCCACGCTTGCGATTGCCTCTGCCATCATCGCTGAGGCCAGCCTGTCCTTTCTCGGACTTGGCCAGCAGCCGCCTGCGCCAAGTTGGGGCAGCATGCTCAACACCGCCAAGAATTATGTCGACAATGCCCCCTGGATGGCGATCTGGCCTGGTCTTTCCATCTTTCTGCTGGTGCTCTCGTTCAACCTGTTTGGTGACGGTCTGCGTGATGCGCTCGACCCAAAACACAAATAACTCCAGGAATTCTTTATGCTCGCATTCGATTCGGTCCACTACCCCTACGCTTCACGCCGCAACGTGGTCTATGCCAACAAAGGCATGATCGCGACTTCGCAGCCACTGGCAGCACAAGCCGGTTTGCAAGTGCTACAGGCCGGTGGCAATGCCATCGACGCGGCAATCGCCACGGCGGCAGCTTTGACGGTGGTCGAGCCCAGTGCCAACGGCATCGGTGGCGACGCCTTCGCGCTGGTCTGGTATCAGGGCAAGCTGCACGGCTTGAATGCCAGCGGCCCGGCACCACGCACATTGACGCTGGAAAAATTGACTTCCCAAGGTCTGACGGAGGTGCCGAAATACGGGCCGCTGCCGGTCACGGTGCCCGGAACGCCTGCCGCCTGGGCGGCGTTGGCAGAACGCTTCGGCCGCCTGCCCCTGCAGACGTCGATGGCACGTGCGATTGAACTGGCGCGCGACGGATTCCCGGTCTCGCCAACCATCGCCTTTGCCTGGCAACAAGCGACCAAACTGTTTCGCGAGCAACTCAAGGAGGCTCATTTCAAGTCCTGGTTCGACACCTTTGCACCTGCACGCGCGCCCAACGCCGGCGAGATCTGGCGCTCTGTCGCGCATGCCGACACCTTGCAGGCCATTGCTGACACCAAGGCGAACAGCTTCTATCGTGGCGCGCTGGCGGAGCGCATCGCTGCTTGCGTCCAGTCTGCTGGTGGCTATTTGCAGGTGGAAGATCTGGCCGCCTACCAGGTCGATTGGTGCGAGCCCATCAGCGTCAATTACCGCGGCTACGATGTCTGGGAAATCCCGCCTAACGGCCACGGTCTGGTAGCTCTGATCGCCTTGAATATCCTCAAGGGCTTTGATTTCAGCGAACGCGATACCGTGCTCACACATCATCGCCAGATTGAAGCGATCAAGCTTGCGTTCGCGGATGGTTTGGCGCACATCGCGGATCCGGCCCATATGCGGGTATCGGTGGCAGACCTGCTGTCGCCGGCCTATGCCGACATGCGCCGGAAACTGATAGGCGCACGCGCCAACCATCCGGCGCCTGGCGAGCCGCCTCAAGGTGGTACCGTGTACCTTAGTACGGCGGACGGTGAGGGCAATATGGTGTCGCTGATCCAGAGCAATTACATGGGCTTCGGTTCCGGTCTGGTCGTACCGGGCACCGGCATTGCGCTGCACAACCGTGGCAACAACTTCTCAATGAAGGCCGGCCATCCGAATTGCGTCGCACCTGGGAAGCGCCCCTATCACACCATCATCCCCGGCTTTCTTACGAAGGACGGCAAAGCCGTCGGCCCCTTTGGTGTGATGGGCGGCTTCATGCAACCGCAAGGCCATGTCCAGACAGTGATGAACAGCGTCGACTTCGGCCTCAATCCACAAGCCACGCTGGACGCACCGCGCTGGGAATGGCTAAGTGCCAAACACGTCAGCATCGAGCGCTCTACATCCGAGCATCTGTTTCATGGCCTGGCGGCCTTGGGGCATGAGTTGTCATGGTCGAACAACCGCATCGCCTTTGGACGCGGCCAGATCATCTGGCGCAATGCGGACGGCGTGCTATGCGGCGGCACGGAACCGCGCACCGATGGTGCGATCGCCGCCTGGTGATGTGCGACAGAATGCTGGCGCAAGAAGTGGCGCGTTCTTCAGCCAAGCCGCCGGCAGATTTCCATCGTCGCCAGGCTCTGGTTCATGCTGTAGAAATGCAAGCCCGGAGCGCCGCCGGCCAGCAACTGTTGACACAGGTCCGTCACCACATCCAGACCGAAGGACTTGATGCAGGCGCTGTCGTCACCAAAGCTCTGCAGACGCAGCCGAATCCAGCGCGGAATTTCGGCGCCGCAAGCGTCGGAAAATCGCATCAATTGCGTCGAACTGGTGATCGGCATGATGCCAGGCACCACGGGAACGTTCAGGCCCAGGGCATCCACCTCTTCGACAAAGCGAAAGTAGGCGTCAGGGTTGTAAAAGTACTGTGTGATGGCGGAGTTGGCACCGGCCCTGACCTTGGCCGCAAACGCCTCTAGGTCACTCGCCGGTGATTTGGCCTGCGGATGCATTTCCGGATAGGCCGCCACCTCGATGTGGAAGTCGTCGCCAGACTCGGAGCGGATGAAACTCACAAGGTCACTGGCGTAGTGGAACTCGCCGCCGGTTCCATAACCGCTGGGCAGGTCACCGCGCAGCGTGACGAGGCGCTTGACTCCCATAGCCTTGAGCGTCACCAGTTGTGCCGCCACGGTGTCCCGGGTCGCGCCAATGCAGGACAAGTGCGAAGCCGCACTCTGGCCTTCGGCGAGGATGTCGCGCACTGTGTTGAAAGTGCCTTCCTGCGTCGAGCCACCAGCGCCAAAGGTCACCGAGCAGAACTCCGGCTTAAGCGTGTACAACTGCTGGCGCGCCCGGCGCAGCTTTTCCACGCCCTCCGGGGTTTTTGGCGGAAAGAACTCAATACTCAAGTGCCTCTTTGCGTTGTCACTCATGATGGCTCCTGCTTTCGAGCAGCAATAAAAAATTCGCGGTTGCCGTCGCCCCCCTCTATGGGAGAGTCGAACCACGCCGTCACAGTCAAACCAAGCGCCACACAAGCATCGCGCAAACGCTTTTCAATCGCGGGATAGAAGGCACTGTCTTTCACAATACCCCCTTTGCCCACCTGCCCCGGTTGCAACTCGAACTGGGGCTTCACCAGCGTCAGCAAAGTGCCTGCATGTTTCAGGAAAGAAACAATCGCTGGCAACACCAAGGTTTGCGAAATGAAAGACAAATCCGCGACGATCAGGTCAAATTCAGGGACGAATTCTGAAGTTTCGCCCTTTTCCACAGCAAACTGGCCAGCCAGCCCGGTACTCCGGTCGTAAGCATCGACCAGATCCACCGCCATCAGCGAGCGAGCATTGACTTTTTCAATGCACAGCACGCGCGGATCCTCACGCAAACGCGGATGCAACTGGGCGCTGCCAACATCGACTCCCACCACCGATGCAGCGCCGTGCTGCAGCAGGCAGTCGGTAAAGCCGCCGGTGGACTGACCCACATCCAGACAGGACAGGCCGGCGACAGACAAACCGAGGTGCCGCAGTGCGGCTTCAAGCTTGAGGCCTCCACGCGAGACATAGCGCGCTTCCGAGTCGTCCAGCAGACGCAACTCCGCATCAGTCGGTATCTCGTCACCGTTCTTGCCAACAGACTTCCACTGCTCGCCCTGCAGCCACTGCAAGCCGTTGGCGATGAGGCGTTGAGCTTGCGAGCGGCTGGTGGCCAGATGACGCACCACCAGAAGCTGATCGGCTCGCATCAATAGCGGTAGCTATCGGCCTTGTAGGGGCCGGCTTTGTTGACACCGATGTAGGCCGCCTGCTCGTCGGTGAGCTCACTCAGCATGGCACCCACCTTCTTCAGGTGCAGACGCGCCACTTTTTCGTCCAGATGCTTGGGCAACACATAAACCTTGCCGACCTTGTATTCCTTGGGCTTGGTGAACAGTTCGATCTGCGCAATCGTCTGATTGGCAAAGCTCGAAGACATCACAAAACTTGGGTGACCTGTGCCACAGCCCAGATTCACCAGGCGCCCCTTGGCCAGCAGGATGATCCGCTTGGCCGCTGCTTTGCCTTTGGCCGGGAAGATCACATGATCGACCTGTGGCTTGATCTCTTCCCATTTGCACTTTTCCAGCGAGGCGACGTCGATTTCATTGTCGAAATGACCAATGTTGCAGACGATGGCCTGATCCTTCATGGCCGCCATGTGCTTGTAGTTGATGACGTTCTTGTTGCCGGTGCACGTCACAAAGATGTCGCACTTGTCGGCCGCGTATTCCATGGTCACGACCTTGTAGCCTTCCATCGCTGCCTGCAGCGCATTGATCGGATCGATCTCGGTCACCCAGACCTGGGCCGACAGGGCGCGCAAGGCCTGCGCACAACCCTTGCCAACGTCGCCATAACCTGCCACCAGGGCTACCTTGCCGGCAATCATGACATCGGTGGCGCGCTTGATCCCGTCCACCAGGGATTCACGGCAACCGTACAAATTGTCGAACTTGCTCTTGGTCACCGAGTCGTTCACATTGATGGCGCGCAGAGCCAGCGTACCCAGCGCCGACATCTCGTTCAGACGGTGCACACCGGTGGTGGTTTCTTCGGTGACACCGATGATGTTCTTCAGGCGGCGGCTGTACCAGGTCGGATCAGCCTTGAGCTTGGCCTTGATGGCATTGAAGAGGCAAATTTCTTCTTCACTGCCGGGCTTGGCCAGCACCTTGATGTCCTTCTCGGCGCGCGCACCCAGGTGCATCAACAGCGTGGCGTCACCACCGTCGTCAAGAATCATGTTCGGACCTTCTGCCTTCGATCCTTTCGGACCAAATTCAAAGATTCGGTGCGTGTAGTCCCAATAGTCCACCAGCGTTTCACCCTTGTAGGCAAACACCGGCGTGCCGGTCGCCACCAAAGCCGCGGCCGCATGGTCCTGGGTGGAAAAGATATTGCACGAAGCCCAACGCACCTGCGCACCCAGTGCTTGCAGGGTCTCGACCAGCACACCGGTCTGTATCGTCATGTGCAGCGAGCCGGTGATGCGCGCGCCCTTCAGCGGCTGCGTCTTGGCAAATTCCTCCCGGATCGCCATCAGACCCGGCATTTCGGTCTGGGCAATGTTGAGTTCCTTGCGGCCCCAGGGGGCGAGGCTCAGGTCGGCAATCTTGTAGTCTTCAGTAACAACGGGTTTCAGGACGCTCATGGCTTTCTCCAAAGTCAAATTTGAAAGACCACTGCCTGCACGCAAATCGAGGGGAGTGACTCACCTCACAGAACAGTGGGTGAGCGCGGTTGATAAGTCCGAGCCTCGTTCAACGAATGTGAACTGCAACGCTCCTCGGATGCCGCAGATTATACGGATTTGGCCAGCAAGCGTTGGTACAGGGTCAGATACTCGCCGGCCGCCCTGTCCCAGCCAAGTTTCTGGCGCATGGCTCGCTCACGAATCTGGTTCCAGTCCGTGCGGCGTGCATACAGTGCCAGCGAGCGACAGAGCGCACTCTCAAACGCGTTGACCGTAAATTCGTGGAAGACAAAACCATTCGCCATTCCTTCAGCAAGGTCTTCCGGAGCACGCTCCAGCACCGTATCTGCCAGTCCGCCAACACTGTGAACAAGGGGCAGACTGCCATATTTCAGACCATACATCTGGGTCAGGCCACATGGTTCAAAGCGCGACGGCACCAGCGTCACGTCGGTGGCAGCAAATATCCGGTGGGCACAGTGTTCGTCGTAGCCAATCCGCACCGCCAACTGTTGAGGGTGTGTACTGGCTGCTTCACGAAAAGCGTCTTCGAGCCACTTCTCGCCGTTACCAAGCACCACCAGCTGTGCGCCTCGGGCAAACAACGTAGGCAAGGCAGCCAGAACCAGTTGCAGGCCCTTTTGCTCGGTCAGACGACTGACCACGCCAAACAGGGGCGCATCGCCTTGCAGGCTCAAGCCCAGTTCCTTCTGCAACACGGCTTTGCACTGCGCCTTGCCACCGATCCTGTCGGCATCAAAGGAGTAGGGAATCAAAGGGTCATGTTGCGGATTCCAGACCGACTCGTCGACGCCGTTCAGGATGCCTGTGAGCAAACCGGCGCGCGCGCGCAGCAGACCATCGAGCCCACAACCCTGTGCTGGCGTCTGAATCTCAATCGCATAAGTCGGACTCACCGTCGTGATGTGGTCGGAATAAAACAGGCCAGCCTTCATGAAGGAAACCTGCCCGTGGAATTCCAGCCCATCGATGGAAAACGCGCTGCCGGGCAGTCCCAGGTCATGAAATCGCTCAGCCGGAAAGACACCTTGGTACGCCAGGTTGTGAACCGTATAAACGTTGGCGACAGGTGCCGCAGGACGCTGGCCGGAAAACGCCATGTACGCCGGGGCCAGGGCCGCGTGCCAGTCATGACTATGTACTATCTCAGGCTGCCACTGACCGTCCAGCCCCAACGCCAATTGCGCTGCTGCAAAACCCAGCAAGGCAAAGCGTCGATGATTGTCAGCGTAGGGCTGACGCTGATCATCGTCATAGGGACCGCCCGATCGGCAATACAGCTGCGGTGCATCTATCACGTAGGCAGTCAGATTCAAACTGGCAAGCCAACCACAGCGCACTAGCGCCCGCTCGCCCCAGGGCGCGAACAGCTCGGACAGTGTTTGCACATCGCGCAGATCAGCCAGCACGGTGGCAAAGCCAGGCAGGAGAACCCGAACCTTGCCGCCCCTGGCATTCAGGGCGGCTGGCAGCGCACCAGCGACATCTGCAAGGCCGCCGGTCTTGAGCAGTGGGTAAATCTCGGCACTGACCTGCAGGACTTTCATTGCGCGTCTTGTTTCAGGCGTGCCAGCATTTCACGCGTGATCAGGACAACGCCGCCCCCGGTGCGCTCGAAGCGCTTGGCATCGAGTTCGGCGTCTTCACCGACCACCATACCTTGCGGGATTTGACAGCCTCTGTCTATCACCACTTTACTCAGCCGGCAATGACGTGCAATCGTCACTTCCGGCAAGATGACAGCACGCTCTATGCGGCAATAGGAATGCACCCGAACCTCTGAAAACAGTACCGCATGGGCGACATGAGAACCGGAAACAATGCAGCCACCCGATACCAGCGTATTCACCGCGACACCGTGCTGCCCCTGTGCATCCGGCACAAACTTGGCTGGCGGCAATTGACGCTGGTAGGTCCAGATAGGCCAGTCGGTGTCGTAAATGTCCAGCTCCGGCGAGGTCGATGCCAGATCCAGATTGGCCGACCAGAACGCGTCTATCGTGCCAACATCGCGCCAATACGGTGGCACATTCTTCTTGCGCGAAACACAGGACATCTGAAACGGGTGCGCCTGTGCCCGGCCCTGGGAAACCGCGTTCGGTATTACGTTCTTACCGAAATCGTGTTCCGAATCCGGGTTGCTCAAGTCTTCTTCCAGCAATCGGTACAGGTACTCCGAGTCGAATACATAAATACCCATGCTGGCCAGGGATCGCGCCTCATTACCCGGCATCGCTGGCGGATTGGCCGGTTTTTCGACAAAGGCCGTGATCCGGCGCTGCTCGTCCACGGCCATCACACCAAAAGCACTGGCCTCCTCCCGTGCAACTTCGATGCAAGCGACGGTGCAACCACCTCCCCGTTCCACATGGTCCTTGAGCAGGATCGAATAGTCCATCTTGTAGATATGATCGCCCGCCAGAATCACGATGTATTGCGGCTTGCTCGAGCGGATGATGTCCAGATTCTGGAAAATCGCGTCTGCGGTACCCCGGTACCAGTGCTCTTCGCCAACGCGCTGCTGCGCTGGCAGCAGATCAACCATCTCATTGAGCTCGGCTCGCAAAAAACTCCAGCCGCGCTGCAAATGCCTTAACAGGGAATGTGATTTGTACTGCGTCACGACCGCCATGCGGCGAATGCCGGAATTGAGGCAGTTTGACAGAGCGAAATCGATGATGCGGAACTTGCCGCCGAAATAGACTGCCGGCTTGGCGCGCCGGTCGGTCAGTTGTTTGAGTCGGGCACCACGCCCACCGGCAAGCACCAGTGCCACTGTGCGTCGCACCAGTTGGTGCGCCTGCAGCGTCGGTTCAGTAGCTATTCTCATAGTCCATTCATTCCAGTTTTTCGCGCAGAAGAGTAGCCCATTATGACGGCCCCTCGCCGTTTAGAATTCATGACCCTGCCCTTGCGTAGAGTCAACCGGAATTCATCAGTGTCTTTTGCCAACGAAACCCGCCGCCGCCGCACCTTTGCCATCATCTCGCACCCTGACGCCGGCAAGACAACCCTGACTGAAAAGCTGCTGCTGTTCTCAGGTGCAATCCAGATCGCCGGCTCCGTCAAGGCACGCAAGGCGACCCGCCATGCCACAAGCGACTGGATGGAAATCGAAAAGCAACGCGGCATCTCGGTGGCATCGAGCGTGATGCAGATGCTGTACCGCGACCATGTGATCAACCTGCTCGACACGCCAGGCCACAAGGACTTCAGCGAGGACACTTATCGTGTGCTGACCGCCGTCGATTCAGCCCTGATGGTGATCGACGCCGCCAACGGTGTGGAAGCGCAGACGCGCCGCCTGATCGAAGTCTGCCGCCAGCGCGACACACCCATCATCACCTTCGTCAACAAGATGGACCGGGAAGTGCGCGAACCGCTTGACATCCTCGACGAGATCGAACGCGAACTGGGCATGCCCTGTGTGCCCATGACCTGGCCGGTGGGTCAGGGCAAGACCTTTGGCGGCATCGTGAATCTACGCACCCAGGTGATGACGGTGTTCGAGTCCGGCAGCGAACGCCTGCCACAGGACTTTGACGCCATGCCACTGTCCGATCCGCAGGCCTTGATCAAACGCTTTGGCCACGAGTTCGAAACCGCCATGGAGAGCATGGAACTGGCCACGGGTGCCTCACCCAGTTGGGACCGCGAGGCCTTTCTGGCGGGCAAGCAGACCCCCGTTTTCTTTGGCTCCGGCGTCAACAATTTTGGTGTAATGGAAGTGCTGGAGGCGCTGGTTGATCTGGCGCCCTCCCCTGGACCGCGCACCAGTTCTCTGGTCGTCAACAAACAACCGGTGATTCAGGTCATGAAGCCCGAGGACGAGGCGTTCTCGGGTGTGGTGTTCAAGGTGCAGGCCAACATGGACGCGAATCACCGCGACCGCATTGCCTTCGTGCGCATGGCTTCGGGAAAGTACACACCGGGCATGAAACTCAAGGTGATGCGCACGGCCAAGGAACTCCGTCCGACCAGCGTAGTGACCTTCATGAGCCAACGTCGCGAGGCTGTCAACGAGGCCTACGCGGGCGACATTGTCGGCTTTACCACGCACGGGGGTGTTCAGCTCGGCGACACGATCACCGACGGTACCGTGAACCTGCAGTTCACCGGCCTGCCCTTCTTTGCGCCAGAGTTGTTCATGACCGTGGTGCTGAGAAACCCGCTGCGCACCAAGCAGTTGCAGCAGGGCCTGGCGCAACTCGGAGAGGAAGGCGCGATCCAGGTCTTCCGACCTGAAGTCGGTGGCAACATGCTGCTTGGGGCCGTGGGTCAGTTGCAGTTCGAAGTGGTTCAGCATCGCCTGAAGGGCGAGTACGACGCCGACATCCGGCTTGAGGGCAGCCAGTACACCGGCGCTCGCTGGATCACAGCGGATACCCCGGCGGAACTGAAAACCTTTTGCGATGCCTACCCAATGCGCATGGCCCGCGACGCCGCCAACACCCTCGCCTTCCTGTGCACATCGCCCTACGACGTGCGCCTGGCGCAGGAACGCTTTCCCAGGATTCACTTCCACCCGCTGCGCGAGCACGCAGGGCTGGCCCTGCAGTCGGCGGGTTAAGCGAAGATGAGTCCGCAACCGCTGCCCAATCTGCCGCAGGCCGTGGCTGCGGGCATTCACACTGTATTCAGTGACATCGACGACACGCTCACCACGGACGGCCAGCTCACGCCACCGGCTTACGTCGCACTGGACGATCTGCGCCGCGCCGGTCTGCGCGTGATCCTGATCACGGGTCGACCGGCAGGCTGGTGCGATCACATTGCGCGCATGTGGCCGGTGGATGCCGTCATCGGCGAAAACGGCGCCTTCTACTACTGGCACGACCACGCAGCGCACAAGCTGAAACACCGCCATCTGCTGGGCGAGGCTGAGCGCGCTGCCAACACCGGCAAACTGGCAGCCGTGCAAGAAACCATCCTGCGCGAAGTGCCCGGCTGCGCCCTTGCCTCGGATCAGTTCTGCCGCCTTTACGATCTGGCCATCGATTTCTGTGAAGACGTGCCGGCCCTGCCAGCAAGTGCGGTTGACCGGATTGTGGCCCTGATGGAGCAGGCAGGCATGACGGCCAAGGTCAGTTCCATCCACGTCAACGGCTGGTTCGGCCATTACGACAAACTCAGCATGGCGCATTTGCTGATGCGCGAACGCTACGGTCTGGAACTGGCGCAGGAGCGCGAGCGCTGCATTTTTGCCGGCGACTCGCCGAACGATGCTCCGATGTTTGCCTACCTGCCGCACTCGGTCGGTGTAGCCAACGTGTTGGATTTTGCAGGGCGCTTGAGTGCCTTGCCGGCCTATGTAACACCATCACGCGGTGGTGCCGGATTTTCTGAGCTGGCACAAGCGCTGATCCGCGCGCGACGCTAGAACCACCAAGGAAGAATCATGTTCTTTGCCACCGACCTCAGCACCGTCAGCCATGGCATCCAGCTTGCGGTG
>JBAXNI010000057.1:0-17621 GCA_037133835.1 Comamonadaceae bacterium
TCCAGATGCTTGCCAGCATCTTTCAAGAATGCAAAGTAGTGACCCAGCGCCTCGGGTCGCGCTTTGAGTAGATAGTCCAGTGCGTCGCTCATGACAAATTTGTTCCTCTGTTTTGATGAAGCACCAACGATTCACCAGTCAACTTGAGTGGATTGAACAGGAAACAGGCAGGTAAAACCATACTCCGAATGGGTAGCTCGGGTAGTCCCTATGGGTAGGTGACTTATCAAATGGCGTGTCTGACAATGGTTTCGTGGTCGCGCATTGGGTGCGCACGAGATGCGCAGATTGCTGATTGAACCGAGGTCTATTCGTGAACGTTACCGTCTCCAATTTCACAGAGCCAGAGTGCCAACTCGTGGCCGAACTTTTGCTGCAGCGCTACAACCAGCCGGTGTTGCCGGAACTGGCCGATAGCGAACTTCAACTTGACCCGGCAAGTCCTGAATTGACGACCTGCCCGGCGCTCTACTGGAGCGAACGCGGCGCGCATTTTGTCGTCTGCAAAGTGGCGCAGGCTCGCTATCGTTGCCAGTTCTTCTACTCCGATACGGATCACTATGGGACCGGCCATGAGGAGTACACGGACCTCTGGATCTGCGTGCAAACGCTGCTGCGCGTCCAAGCCGACCATGAAAGCCAGCGCCGCGGAATTCCAAGCGGAGCCACAGCCGTTGAGCTACCTACCGACTCGGCTGACGCTGAGTATCACGGTCCGCTGATGATATGACCCCTGCGCCATGAAAATCTGCATCGTCTCGGACAGTCATGACCGCGCGCCCATGCTGGCAGCGGCGGTGCTGGCGGCCAAAACGGCCGGAGCCGAACTGGTTGTCCACTGCGGCGATCTGATTGGCGCCATGACGCTGCGACCTCTATTTGAGCTTGGCTTGCCGGTCCATCTGGTTCATGGCAACAACGTTGGAGACCCGGTTGCGCTATGGAATCTATGCAAGGCTTCGGCCGGACTGATCACCTACCATGGCGGCGACATCGACCTGTGCCTGGCCGGGCGCAGAGTGTTTGCGACGCACCACCCGCACTACGCGCGCGGCCTGGCATGCACCGGTGACTACGACATCGTCTGCTGCGGCCACTCCCATGCAGCCAGCGTACTCCAGCAGGCGACCGTTGCCGGGGGCATGACCTGGCTGGTGAATCCGGGCAGCGTTGGCGGGCTGGGAGCGCCCGCAACGTGGCTACTCGCGGATCTTGCAAGTCTTGAGTTCGAGATTCAACAGCTGAACTGACACAGGCCAACGAACGATGACTTTTTTATTAACCAGCAACGCACTGGAGATTTCATGACAGCAACTATCGCGACCAGTCAAACCATTCTCGTGGTTGGCGGTGGCATCAGCGGCATGACGGCGGCGCTCGAAGCGGCCGAATGCGGACGGGAGGTGGTACTGGTCGAGCGAAGCGCCACGCTGGGCGGGCGCACTGCCCTGCTGTACCGCTACTTCCCGAAGATGTGCCACCCAACTTGCGGGCTCGAGATCAATCTGCGGCGACTCAAAAGCAATCGCAATGTTCGGGTGATGACCATGGTCGAGGTCGTGAGTATCGAGGGCCAACGCGGTGCCTACAGCGTCACCTTGAAGATTCGACCGCGTTACGTCAGCGAGATTTGCACTGCCTGCGGCGATTGCGGCGCCGCCATCAGCACCGAAATCCCCAACACCGACAACTATGGACAGGACAAACGCAAGGCAGCCTACCTGCCCTTCGCCATGGCCTATCCGCAACGCTATGTGCTGGACCCGTCCCTGATCGGCACAGCAGATGCAGAGAAGGCAAAAGCCGCCTGCAAGGTTGGCGCCATCGATCTGGCGATGCAGGAAGAAACCGTGAAGCTGTCGGTCGGTGCTGTGGTCTGGGCAACCGGATGGAAACCCTACGACGCCGCCAGAATTCAACCCTACGGCTATGGGCGCCTGCCCAATGTCATCACCAGCCTCGAGTTCGAACGACTGGCGGACCCCAACGGGCCTACCGGCGGCAAGCTGCTGCGCCCATCGGACGGACGCGAGGCGAAGAACATCGCCTTCATCCAGTGCGCCGGTTCGCGCGATGAAAATCATTTGCGGCATTGTTCGCGCATCTGTTGCATGGCCTCGCTGAAGCAGACACAGTACGTGCGCGAAGCGCACGGCGACGCAGGGAAGTCAACGGTCTATTACATCGACATCCGGGCCATTGATCGCTTCGAAGATTTTTACCAACAGGTACAGCGCGATTCGACTGTCACTTTTGTCAAATCAAAAGTCGCCAGCATCGATGCTTCACAGAACGGTGACCTGATCCTGCACGGCGTCGACACCGAGGGCTACCACCGCTATGCCAGCACGCACGAACTGGTCGTGCTGGCGATTGGCATGGAGCCAGAAAGCAGCGGTATGGTTCTGCCGGCCGATGTGATCACGGATTCATCGGGCTTCATTGAAGGTTCTGCCGACGGCGGCATGCTCGGCGCTGGCGCCGCCAGCAGCCCGCTCGATGTCAATCGCTCGGTGCAAAGTGCCACCGGTGCGGCGCTGCGCGCCATCAAGGTTATCCATCAGACAGCTGGGGAGGAAGCGTAAAGTGGCTGACAATAAATTCGCGGCGTACCTGTGCGCTGGCTGTGGACTGGGTGACACGCTGAACTTCAACGAGATCGAGAAGATTGCCAAGAAAGAGGGCAAGATGCCGCTGGTCAAGCGGCACGACTTTCTTTGCAGCGCCGCTGGCGTGCAATTGATCCGCGATGACATTGAAAAAGAGGGCGTGACCCACGTGATGATCGCGGCCTGCTCGCGTCGCGCCAAGACCGAGGCTTTCGATTTTCCCGGAATTGCCGTGACCCGTGCCAATTTGCGCGAAGGGGTCATCTGGATCGTCGCGACCGGACCTGCACACGACGAGGTTCGCCAGGAGATGGCCAACGACTATGTGCGCATGGGCTGCGCAGAGTTGAAGAAGATGAAGGTGCCCGGTGGCGTTGCCAATAGCGGCAGCAACAAGCGGATTCTGGTCGTCGGTGGTGGCGTCTCAGGCCTGACAGCGGCCATTGAAGCAGCCGAAACCGGCTACCAGGTACTGCTGGTCGAAAAGGCGCCGCAACTCGGTGGTTGGGCTGCCCAACTGTGGAAGCGGGTACCGTACCGGGAGCCTTATGCGCAGCCGCAGGACACCGGTATGAGCGAACTGATTGGCCGGGTCGTGGCGCATCCGCTCATCAGCGTTCATCTGAATTCGACCCTGGCCGAAACGGCCGGTGCGCCAGGCCGCTTCGCCGTGAAAATTGCACAGGACGGCGGTGCGGTGGTGCAGGAAATGGTCGGTGCGATCGTCCAGACCAGTGGCTTTACCACTTATGACATGGCACGCTTGCCCGAGTTCGGCGGCGGTCTGCCCGGTGTCGTTGATCAGGCAGGCCTGGAGGCGCTCGCCAAGGCAGCCCAGGGTAAGGAATTCAAGCGCGCCGATGGCCATGCCATTCAAAGTGTCGTATTTGTCCAATGCGCCGGGCAGCGCGACACGACAGGTACCCATTTGCCCTACTGCTCGGGGCATTGCTGTGCCACCAGCGTCAAGCAGGCGATGTATTTCAAGGATGCCAATCCGGACATCGATACGGTGCTGCTTTACACCGACCTGCGTTTGCCCGGCATGGGCGAAGACTTTTATCGTAGCGCCCAGGAAAAAGGTGTGACCTTCACCAAGGGCAAGGTCAGCGGCGTTAAGGCAGACAACGGTGGCTGTACAGTGAGCTTTCGGGACCTGATTCTTGACGAAAACGCGACGGTCAACGCTGACCTGGTGGTGCTGGCTACCGGTCAGGTACCGAACTCGGGCGTCAACATCGAGCTGCCGGAAGAGCAGCAAAGCGAAGTCAAACCGATTTCGATACTCAACTTGACTTATCGCCAGGGCAAGGACTTGCCGCAACTGACCGCCGGTTTGACTGATTCACACTTTATCTGCTTCCCGTACGAGACGCGGCGTACCGGCATCTATGCCGCAGGGCCCGTGCGCCGCCCGATGGACATGCAGCAGGCTGTCGAGGATGCCACCGGAGCTGCACTGAAGGCGATTCAGACCGTGGAAAACGCAGCACTGGGCCGTGCTGCTCATCCGCGCTCAGGCGACTTGTCCTACCCGATTGTGCGACTGGAGGGCTGCACACAGTGCAAGCGCTGCACCGTGGAATGTCCGTTCGGCGCCATCGACGAAGATGAGCGGCGTTTTCCGGTCTTCAATGAAGCGCGCTGCCGGCGCTGCGGAACCTGCATGGGTGCCTGTCCGGTGCGCGTGATTTCATTTGAGAACTACTCAGTCGACACGGTGGGCAGCCAGATCAAATCGGTCGACATGCCCGACGAGTTCTCGGAGCGGCCACGCATCCTCTTGCTGGCCTGCGAGAACGACGCTTATCCGGCGCTGGACATGGCGGGCCTGTCGCGCACTGTCTATTCCGCCTTTGTACGCGCCATTCCGGTTCGCTGCCTGGGTTCGGTCAATGCGATCTGGATCACCGATGCGCTCAACGGCGGTTGGGACGGCGTGATGATGATGGGTTGCAAACGCGGCGATGACTACCAGTGTCACTTTGTCAAAGGCTCCGAACTGGCCTATTACCGCATGAGCAAGATCGACGACACGCTCAAGGGCATGGGTCTGGAGACAGAGCGCGTGGCCAGCTACGAGGTTGCGATTACCGACAACCAGAAAGTCGCTGCATTGATCAACGAGTACGCCGCCAAGATCAAGGAAATCGGCATGTCGCCAATGAAGGGGTTCAACTGATGGAAACACTGCCAATGACCACGACAGCGACCCGCAACGCCACCCCGGCACGCTACCGCAACCACTTCCTGAAGGAAGTCGAGACCCATGTTGAGGATGGAGAATGGGTCAAGATGTGCATGCAATGCGGTGTTTGCGCGGGATCCTGTCCGCTCGGTCCGAAATGGGAGCACACACCGCAGAAGATTTTCATGATGATCCGTGCTGGCAAGCGCGAGGAAGTACTGAAGTCCGACGCCATGTGGATGTGCACCTCGTGCTACAACTGCATGGCACGCTGTCCGCGCAAGCTTCCGATCACGCACATCATGCACGGCATCGCACGGTATGCCCACAATCTTGGGTTCACACCGAAGGCGCAACCGACACGCCACTTTTCAGTTCTGTTCTGGAAAAACTGTATCAAGAACGGCCGGCTCAATGAGCTGAAACTGACCATTGGGCTGTACTTCAGGGATGGTCTGTTCGCAGGCATCAAACAAGGTTGGGACATGCGCAATGTGGCATTGGGGCTGGTGCTTGCCAAACGTCTCAATCCGTTTGAGTTGTTCGGAGGCCACGGCTGCAAGGACCACAAAGGCATTGCAGCGATGCTGAAAAAGGCCCGCGAAATCGAAGGCCAACGCAAGGGCGTGGTCCACTGAAACCATGCCTGTCCCATTAAAGGAAATGTCACCATGGCCAAAAAAGAATACTCGTTTTATCCCGGCTGCTCGTCGCAAAGCCGGACCTCCGCCGTCAATTACATGGTATCCGTCAACTCCATGTGCAAGTCGCTGGATATCACGTTAAGCCCCATTCCAGACTGGAACTGCTGTAGCGCCTCGATCAGCTACGCCGGTGGCCAGGAACTTGAACGCCTGGCCCTGAATGCGCGCAACCTGACCTTGTCGGAAAAGCATATGCCAGGCAAGGACATCGTTGCCACCTGCGCCGGCTGCTGGCTCAACGCGCGCGAGGCCAAGGAAAAACTTGATCACAATCCGCAGCTTCTGGCTGAAACCAACGAAGCCTTGAAAGAAGCGGGACTGGTTTACAAGGGCACTGCACCCGTACGACACATGGTGGAGGTGCTGATTGAGGACCTTGGCTACGATGAGTTGAAAAAGCCGGTAGTCAAGTCGCTCGCTGGCGTCAAGTTCGCCGGCTACGTCGGTTGTCAGACCAACCGCCCGTTTGGTATTGCCGGTGAGTCCTTTGAAAATCCCCTGTATCTTGACAAACTGATCGAGGCCGTGGGCGGCGAAGCGATTGCAGATTACGATAAGAAGGTAGCCTGCTGTGGCGGCTCGCTGGCTTTTCCAGAGCCCGAGAAAAGTCAAAAACTGATTCGTGAAATCGTCGAGTCGGCCTACGATCACGGAGCCGATGCGATCGTCACGCCCTGCCCGCTGTGCCAGGCCAACGTCGAGGTTTACCAGTCCGAGATCAACCGCAAACACGGCACCAAGCTCAACATGCCAGTGCTCTACTACTCACAACTCATGAGCGTTGCTTACGGCGGCACGGTGAAGCAGGCCGGTCTGGATGGGCATGTCATCAAGCCCAAGAAGCTGCTGGAGATTGCGGCCAAAAAATAGTTCTTTGCCGGGATTGCTTGGGGCGGCCACCATGGATATTCTGACGATCGCTCGTGGCCCCATATTTGCCTTCGGGCTTGCGGTTTTTGTGTTGGGGTCGCTGTGGCGACTGATTGCCATCTTGCGACGGCCGCGCATGCCAGATCTTTCACCGCAACGCGCCGGGGCACCGTCCAAGCTGTCAGGCGCGCTGCGCGCCATCGCACGCGGCATGTGGCCGCGCAAAGAGTTTGGTCAGACAACCATCGTCGCAAGCCTCAACGGTTACGTCTTCCATATCGGCTTGGTACTGGTCTTTTTTGGCTACGCGCCGCACATCGCCTTCATCCATCGTCTCACCGGGCTGCGCTGGCCTGCACTGCCGGACCCGGTTATGTACTTATCCGCCGGAGTCAGCATCATTTCGCTGCTGTTGGCCTTGTTTTATCGTCTCACCAACCCGGTGCTCAAAAGAATTTCCAATGCAGACGATATCATCAGCTGGGCCCTCGTGTTGCTGCCTCTGGTTACCGGCATGGCGGTGGTGGGTGAGACCTCCACCGTCATCCTTGCTCGTGATCACGTGATCTACGGCGGGCCCCTGGCTGTGCACCTGCTGACGCTGGAATTGCTGCTGGTCTGGTTTCCTTTCGGAAAGCTGATGCATGCCTTCTTGTTTTTCTTCGCACGCGGTGCGACGGGCATCCGCTTCAGCCATCGGGGCGTGAAGTTATGAGCAGCGTAGCGAGTGGCGAGGTCCGCCTTGCTGCTGCGATGCAAAGCTTCGTGTCCGAGTTTGGTGTTACCAGCGCGCTGCACCTGGAATCGTGTGTGCGCTGTGGCCTGTGTGCTGAAGCTTGTCATTTCTACATCACCACCGGCGATGCCAAGTACACGCCGATTTACAAGCTCCAGCCTTTTCAGCGCGCGTACCTGCGCGAGGCCAGTCCGTTTGCGCCATTGGTACGCGCGCTCGGCCTGGTCAAAAAGCCCTCCCTCGCCGATCTGCAGCAATGGCAGGAACTGCTCTACGACTCCTGCACGATGTGCGGGCGCTGCACAGTGGCCTGTCCGATGGGCATAGACATCGCGGAATTGGTCAAGGAAGCCCGACACGGCATGTTCAAGGCCGGACTGATACCCGAGCGACTAGCGTTGATGGACCGCACGGCACGCCAGTGGAACAGCACGGCAACCCCGGGCGATGATCTGCCGGACATCCTGGCCGAGGCGGCAGCGCAGTATGGAGTCGAAATTCCGTGCGACCTGGATCAAGCTGACATCCTGGTCACGGCTGCGCCGGCAGAGTTGGGTGATCACACCAAGGCACTGGCAGACGCAGCCAAGGTCCTCAATCACATCGGGGTGCGCTGGACCATGCACCAGAGTGGTTTTGACGCGTCCAACGTCGGGTTCAACAACGGCGACCTTGATCTGCAGGAGCGCCTGACCCGCGCCTTGATTGATACCGCGGTAAAGATCGGTGCCACGACAATCCTGCTGCCCGAGTGTGGCCATGCCTACGGCGCAGCGCGATGGGAGGCGGCCAAATGGTACGGTGCTGCGCTGCCGGTACGCATCATCCACATGACCGAATTTCTGGATGAATTGATTGCAGAGGGCCGCCTTCGCGTCAACAGGATCGGTATGACCGCCACCTTTCATGATCCGTGCCAGATCGTTCGTCGCGGCGGGCTCGAAGCCGCAGCGCGCCGTGTCTTGAGCGCACTGGGTCTTGAACTGATCGAACTCAGGAACCACGGTGTCACCGGGTTCTGCTGTGGCGGCGGTGGCGGTGTGGTGTCAAACCAGCGGGCGGCGCCCTTGCGCCAAAAAGTATTTCAGATGAAGAAGAAACAGGTCGAGGCAAGCGGCGCAAAGCGCTTTGTCACCAGTTGCGGTCAGTGTCGCATCACGCTGGAGATGGGTGCGAAACTGACCCACTGGGACATGCCCGCCGAGAGTCTGCTGGAACTGGTTGCTGACAACCTGACCGATTGAGGCACGGCGGCAAAGCAGCCATGCACGATTCAAAGTTTCATTGCAACTGCGCCTCTGTCATCCATGGTGAGGGACCGCACCGGAGGTAAGGCCCTCGCCGATAGGCGGGTGCTTCCTGGCATTCTTGATTAACTTGTCGGCTACGGCGTGTTGCAGGTCAACCGATGTGTGGTCAGCAAGCTGCAGCAAGTAAATCAGCACATCGGCTAACTCCTCTCCAATGCGGGACTGCAGGACCTTGTCGGCACGGGCAGAGACCGACTGTTCAGGTGTCATCCATTGGAAGATTTCTGCCAACTCTGCGGCCTCAATCACGAGTGCCATAGCGAGGTTCTTCGGCGTGTGAAACTGCTGCCAATTGCGTTCGGCCGCAAAGGCGCGCAGCGTGGTCTGTAGTTCTTGAAGGTCCATGTTGGGTCACCGATTGGGTAGCTGCACTTATTGTCCATTTTCGTCGGTCTTTGCAAGCTGAAGCGCCAGTGGGTCCCTCTAGGGGTAAACACCGAATGACACTATCAAGAGAATGGTCATACTTTGCATCCTGCGGCTCGATCCCCTGGCCGCCTCAGCGCATGCACACTGCCGCCCTGGTTGTGTCGAGAGGTGGAAATGGAAGCGAACAAGATCAGTATCGTTGTTGTGTCCGGGACCCTCGAGCGACTGCAGATGGCAGCCATGATGGCCTCTGTGGCGGCAGTCAGTGGCAACCATGTCCACGTGTTCCTGTCGATGAACGCCATGCCTTACTTTGTCAAGGGCGACGCCACACCCGCCCCGGTAGAAGGGCCGTTTGGAACATTGATGGCTGGCAAGAACATTCCACCCTTTCGAACTCTGTTTGAGCAAGCAGTGGAACTGGGTGACGCGAAGATCAATCCCTGCTCCATGGCATTGGATGTCATGGGGATCGATGGTCAGGATCTGCAACCCTACCTGGGCGAACCCATGGGACTCACCAAGTTCCTGCGCGACGCGCGCGACGCCCAGGTTTGGACTTTCTAACGTTGGCATCAAGAGTGGAGTGAACGATGGCCGAGAAACAAGTGATTGATGCCCGAGGCAGTTTCTGCCCGGGACCCCTGATGGAACTGATCGGCTGGATCAAGATGGCGCAGATCGGGGACGAGATGGAATTGCTCTCGACCGACAAGGGCTCCGTCGCCGATGTTCCTGAGTGGATCAAGAAGGTCGGGCACGAGTACCAGGGCGCGCGCGAGGAAGCGGGCGTCTGGCACATCGCGGTCAAGAAATTGAAGTGACAACATCGGTTCGTATGGGCTCAAAAAAGGAGTAGTCATGAAGATACTGATCATCGGTGGCGGCATGGGTGGAACGATCCTCGCCAACAATCTCGCGCGCCGTCTGACGCCCGAACTCAAGTCCGGCAAGGCCAAAATCACGATGTTGACGGCGTCGGAAAAGCACATGTACCAGCCTGGCTTGCTCTACCTCGCTTTCGGCCGCGTCACGCCTGACGAGTTGTACAAGGACCAGGCTTCGCTGCTCGAACCCGGCATCACGCTCTTCGTCGATCCGGCCGAGGAATTCCTGCTCGACCAGAACCAGGTCAAGAGCAAGAGCGGCAAGACCTTCGACTACGACGTTCTGGTTATCGCCACCGGTTCGCGACCGGTGCCCGAACTGATTCCCGGTCTGGCCGAGCACGGACAGTCGTTCTACACCGAGGAAACCGCGATCAAGATGTTTCGCGCGCTACAGGCGTTTCAGGGTGGTCGCGTCGTGATCGCGATGGGCGTGCCGCACAAGTGCCCGATGGCACCGCTGGAAATCACCTTCATGCTGCACGACTACTTCAAGGACCGTGGCATCCGCGACAAGGTCCAGTTGCATTACACCTACCCGATCGGTCGTGTGCACTCACTGGAAAATGTCGCCAAGTGGGCCGCCCCCGAGTTTGATCGGCTGGGCATCACGGTTGAGACGCTGTTCAACCTCAAGGAAGTCGACGGCACGGCGAAGCTTCTCAAGAGTGAGGAAGGCACCGAGACACCGTTCGACCTGCTGATCTCCGTCCCGGCACACCGCGGCATGGAGGTGCTGGAGAAGAACAAGCTCGGCGTCGGCGGCTGGATCCCGACGAACCGGCACCAGCTCAACATGGAAGGCCGCAAGAACGTCTTCGCCATCGGCGACACGACCAACATCCCGATCAGCAAAGCGGGCTCCACGGCACACTTCGAGGCCGAGGTGCTGGGAGAAAATATCGCTGCCATGATCAAGCTCGGCGCACCAGTGCGTGACTACGATGGCAAGGTCTTCTGCTTTATTGAGGCCGGCAAGGACCGCGCGACCTACGCGATGTTCGACTATCTCAACCCGCCAGACCCCAGACCGCCAACCAAGGCCGTGCACTGGTTCAAGACCGCGTACAACAAGCTCTACTGGATTTCGGCGCGCGGACTGCTCTGAAGGATCAGCACATGAACGCACAAACCGAGGACGCCAAGGTCATCCATACCGAGGTCGAACAGGTGATGTCGGCGGCACGTGATGCTTTGACCGACGAGATGGTGTCACGCCTGGCTTCGACCGCAGGAGACGCTGCCGAGTTGCTGGACCAGGTCAATCGCGCCGGCTTGGTGCGCGCGATTCCGGCACTGGCGCAGATGGTCAATAACGGCGACATCGAGCGGCTGTCGCAGCTCGCGCGGGTTTATGCCGCGGCTCAAGATGCGCTGACTGACGAGATGATCAGCCGCTTGAGCGGGGCGGTCGGCGAAGGACTGGCGCTGCTCGATCAGGTCAACCGCGCTGGACTGGACCGTGCGATCCCCGCACTGGCCGAAATGGTCAACAACGGCGACCTCGACCGGATGATCAAGCTGGTGCGCGTTTACAGTTCGGCTGAGGATGCGCTGACCGACGAGATGGTGGGTCGCCTCACCGACACGATTGGCAATGGCCTGTCGCTGCTTGACCGCTTCAGTCGGGGTGGCGCCGAGCAGATGGTCAAGATGCTGGAGGGCCTGCAGACCACCGGCGCGCTGGAGCGCATCGCGACGACGCTGCCGCAACTGGCCGATCGGATGACGACCGTTCAAGAGGTTCTGCTGTCGATCGACGCCGCGGCAAAAGCGAGTCGAGCCGCCCAGCCCGTGGCGGGCGGGATCAGCGGACTGTGGAACATGATGCGCGACCCTGAGACCCAGGACACCCTGCGCTTCCTTTTGACTGTTGGCAAGCAACTGCGCAAGGACTGGGGCGTAGTGAAGTAAGCACCTGAAGGCTGCCCACGGGCCAGAATATGGATATGACAAAGATGTCTATTGCGGACCTTTCCATGACTGCACAATGCGCTCAAGGAGAAACGACATGGAACATCTGCATCCCAAAAAGGCTTTTGAGATTCTTCAGGCCAACCCCAACACTTTGTTGATCGATTGTCGTACCGAGGCCGAGTTTTATTACGTCGGCCACCCTGTCGATGCGGTCAACATCGAGTGGAACACCGAGCCTGATTTTGAGATCAACCCGCATTTCAGCGATGTCGCGCTGCGCATGGCCGGGCGCAAGGACCGACCCATCATTCTGATCTGCCGCAGTGGCAAACGGTCAGCCGAAGCCGGACTGACACTTGAGCAGCACGGCTTTACCGACGTGTGCAATGTCCTTGAAGGCTTTGAGGGTGAACTCGACGTTGACCACCACCGGGGCACACTGGGCGGCTGGCGCCTACATGGCCTGCCCTGGCGTCAACTGTAAGTCCCGCCTTGGGTCACGCGTGGCATCAGTGCATGTAGGCCCTGGCCTCTTCACCGGGGTTGGGCAGGCCGGCAATGCGCCAAAGACTGCTGCAACTGCTGAACAACTCGTGGCCACGGCTCGGATCCAGACCGGCGGCTCGGCAGACCAGACGCATCACCGGCAACGCGCCGATTGAAAAATAGCCGTCGCGCACGATGCCGATCACCTGCCAGTGTTTGGCGGTCAGTTCGGCGATGCCGGCTTGCCTGGCGAGTTCTTCGGCAAGGTCCTCGGTCCAGTGGTCGGAATCGACCAAATAGCCGTTGCGATCAAATTGGGTGGATGAAACCGTGGCGCTCGCAGCGCGTGTGATGTCGTTCTGGGGAATCATGTGTCGGGTACCTGTGGATGCAATGCAGTGTGCCGAATCTAAGGCACGGCGTCACACTTCGCAAATACCGATTCATCATGTCCTTATGACTGCAGGTTTTGTAGCAGTCCAGCTTCACGGCTGTCAATCATCGGAATCGTCGTGCATCTCATCTTGCTCCATTGCGCGCCGGGCGGCTGCTTCGGTCTCCAACCGCTGGGTCTTGGCCATCCGCTGCAGGCGACGCTGGTCGGCGGCTTCTTTGCTCAAGGCAATGGTTTCTTCGCCAAACAGGACTTGCCTGAGGAATCGAAAACCAAACTGCATCAAGGCAATGTCATCGCAAAGAATGTCTTTGAGCTCTTGTGCCGGCAGATCGTAGAGTTGGCGGAAGCCCGCGCTCGCCACAAACTCGCTAAACCGGTCAAGGTCGTAGCAGACCATGAAGAACAGTTCGAGACTGCGCTTGGACGGTTTGCCGATGCTCGGGCCAGATGATTTTTTCTTCAGGATCAGCTGGCGCCAGCCCCGCGCCAGTTCGTCATAGTCGTCCAGTCCCTGCTCCGTGCGGTAGTCCGCCACACTGATGCTGCGCTCTTCCCTGTGACCCAGGCAGTGGGGCTCTTCGACCAGTGCATAGGAGGTACTGTCAGTGGTTTCATCCTGGCGGCGCAGGGACAGCAGGGCCAGCGGGTAGTAACGGCAGGCAGTCGGGCGGTCTTCATAGACGCTGCAGCCCTGCGGCGTCATGAACTGGCAGGCACTGCCGTTGGCAACCGGACGCAGCTTGACGCCGGCAATGCTTCCTTGCTCCATTTCATAGGGCAAGGTGTACTTCTGCAAAAAGGCGCCGGAACTGATCTCAAAGCGCAGCTTGAGTCGCAGAATGTCGTACGGTGTGAGTGAAATGTCGATATTGCTGCAACATGCGTTCCAGCAGGCAATGCCCTTGCGGCATTGAAACTGGATCACCTTGTTGGCATCAAAGGTCTGCGGCAGTACTGGATTGACGGGAAAAGGCGGATTTTGCGTCGTGTCTTCGTTCATTTTGATACCTTGTCCAATATAAAAACAGGCCGGACACCTTGCGGCGCCCGGCCTTTGCGACTTTACTCGACTAATCGCAACAAAGCGTTAGTGTGGCGCTGGTGCTTTGAAGAGCTTCGATTTGTCCACCAGATCAACGTGCTTGCGCTTGAAGCAAGTCCACTCTTTGGTGGTCTTGTCGTAGATCGAGTTGACGAAGCAATGCCAGTTTTCTTCATCGACAAAATTCTTGTCGGTGCGATAGTAGAAGCCCGGATAGCGGGATTCTTCACGGAACTGGATGTGCTTCATGTGGACCTCGGCAGTCAGGATGCGGTGGTAGTTTTCCCAGGCCCGCAGCAGTTCGTGCAGATCTTTGGCGCGCATCTTTTCAGCGTCTTCCTTCAACAACTCAAGCTTCTCTTCAGCCACCCCGAGCATCTTGTCGTTGGTGTTGTAGTAGGTGCTGCAGCCGGCCACATACTCATCCATGATCTTCTGCAAGCGCATTTGCAGCATCTTGGGCGTGATGTAGTGCGGGTTGATGTCGATCGCCGTGGTGTAGTCCTTGTGTTCCAGGAAGGTGCGCACCGGCTTCCAGATCGCCGCTGCGATCTGCTCAGTGCTCTCGTCAAACTCAAGTTTGAAATCAGCAGTGTCCAGGGCATACTTGATCATCGCCTTGGCGGCCAGACGGCCTTCGGCATGGGCGCCGGACGAGAACTTGTGGCCTGAAGCGCCAACACCGTCACCCGCCGTGAACAGGCCCTTGACCGTGGTCATGGAGCGGTAGCCCCAGTTCCAGCCCTTGGGCAGGTGCGCCGGCACGTCCGCGTACTCTTCGGTGGTCGGCGCGCCCAGATCGGTCGGTCCGGAAACCCAAATGCCGCAGCAACCGGAGTGCGAGCCCAGCAGATAGGGCTCAGTGGGCATCAGTTCGGAGTTCTTCTCGCGCGGGTCCACGTTCTCGCCGACCCAGATGCCGCACTGTCCGACGCACATGTCCAGAAAGTCTTCCCAGGCTTCGGCTTCCAGATGCTTCACTTCCTTCGGCGTCAGGGTTTCGGCCAGCTTGGCCAAGGCGGCCACGGTGTCCATCCAGATCGGGCCGCGCCCCTCCTTCATCTCGTGCAACATAAGGTGGTTGCGCAGACAGGCCGGTGGCACGATGGCACCGCCATAGGGCGGATAGTCGTTGAGCATGTCCTTGTTCTTGACCATGTAGTCTTCGCCATAGGCATTGGTGGCCTTGGCCTTGAACAGCAGGAACCAGGCACCGACCGGACCGTAACCGTCCTTGAAGCGGGCCGGCACAAACCGGTTTTCCATCATGGTCATCTCGGCACCAGCCTCGGCCGCCATGGCATAGGTCGAACCCGCGTTCCAGACCGGATACCAGGCACGGCCCGCGCCCTCGCCGACCGAGCGCGGACGGAACAGGTTGACGCAGCCACCCGCCGCCAGCATGACCGCCTTGGCCTTGTAAATGTAGATCTTGTTTTCGCGCACCGAGAAGCCCGCTGCACCAGCGATGCGGCTGGGGTCGTTCTTGTCGTTAATCAGATGGACGATGAAGACGCGCTCCTCGATGCGATCGAGACCAAGTGCCTTCTTTGCTGCTTCGGCAACGATCCACTTGTAGGATTCACCGTTGATCATGATCTGCCACTTGCCTGAGCGCACTGGCTTGCCGCCATCCTTCAGGGCCGGGATGCCTTCTTTCTCGGCGTCTGCGCCATCGTGACGCACGCCCTCAGCGTCGGTCTTCCAGATCGGCAGGCCCCATTCTTCGAACAGGTGCACCGAGTCGTCAACCACCCGACCCAGGTCGTAGACCAGATCGTCGCGGGTGATGCCCATCAGGTCGTTGGAGACCATACGGGTGTAGTCGGCCGGATCCAGATCGGGTCCGATGTAGGTGTTGATCGCGGACAAGCCCTGCGCCACCGCGCCTGAACGGTCCAGCGCTGCTTTGTCCACCAGCTTGATCTTGAGATCCTTGCCGGTCTCGGCCTTGACGGCCTCGGCCCAGCGCATCATTTCGTAGGCCGTGCCGCAGCAGGCCATACCGCCGCCAATCAGCAGAATGTCGAGCTCTTCCACGACGACTTCGGGTGCTTCAAATGTTCCAGTCATTTTTGGTTCCTCAATGTGTTGATGATGTAGGGATCAGCCGCGGCGCAGCAGTTCTTCGGGCTTGCCGGGGCGATAACCGCCCATCACTTCCTGGGTAAAAACACCCGGCGCAGTGAGGTCGGCCATTTTTGGCATCGGTTTGCCGCCGAACGGGTCAATCGACCCTTCTGCGGTCGTGCGGATCGGAAACTTGAAGCGCTTCAAGGTACCGTTGCGGAACTTGATGGTCCACATGATGGAGTCCGAGCCACGCAGCGGTTGCACCGAACCGCCGAGCGGCACGATGTCCGCGTAGTGCCGTACTTCAATCGCATTTTGAGGGCAGATCTTGACGCAGGAATAGCATTCCCAGCACTGCTCAGGCTCCTGGTTCCACGCCTTCATCGCATGGCCGGTTTGCGAACCATCCTTGTCCAGTGCCATCAAATCGTGGGGGCAAATGTACATGCAAGCGGTCTTGTCCTGTCCTTTGCATCCATCGCACTTATCGGTTCTCACATAGGTGGGCATTTAACTTCTCCTTCTTTAGGGTTGGGGTTTACGGGAATCATTGACTGTCAAGGCCGGCGTAATACTCGCGCAGGATTGCCAGCACTTCGGGGCGACTGAATTCCGGCGCAATCGGTGCGCCTTCGGACAGTGACTTACGCAACTGCGTGCCTGACACCTGAAGCCGGTCGGCGTCGGTGTGCGGGCAGGTGCGTCCGGATGCCATGCCGCCGCATTTGTAGCACCAGAATGAGATGTCGATCTTGAGTGGCTGTGTCTGCAGCGCGTCCTGGGGAATCGTGTCGAAAATGTGATGCGCGTCGAACGGACCGTAGTAGCTGCCAACGCCGGCGTGGTCGCGGCCCACAATCTGGTGCGAGCAGCCGTAGTTCTGCCGGAACAGCGCGTGCAGCAAGGCTTCACGCGGACCTGCATAACGCATATCCAACGGGTAGCCGGCTTGAATCACGGTCTTCTTGACAAAGTAGTTCTCTGTCAGCGTGGCAATCGCCTCGGCCCGCACTTCGGCTGGAATATCACCTGGCTTGAGGTTGCCAAGCAGGGAATGAATCAGTACGCCGTCGCAGGTCTCGATCGCAATTTTTGCCAGATACTCGTGCGAACGGTGCATCGGGTTGCGGGTCTGAAAGGCGGCAACCTTGTTCCATCCCATGGCCGCGAACTGCGCGCGCGTCTGCTTGGGCGACATAAACAGGGCACCGTATTTCTCCGGAAAGTCGCCCTGTGACAAAACCTTGAGCGGGCCCGCGAGATTGACGTCGCCCTGCTCCATCACCAGCTTGACGCCAGGGTGCTTGGGATCGGTGGTCTTGAATACGGTGGCACATTCGTGCGCCTTGTCGATGGCATATTTCTCAGTCACGCGCATCGTCGCCAGGACGCTACCGTTGTCCGGGTCGGTCAGCGCAATTTCACCGCCGATTTGGATGCCCGCAGCAGTTGCTGGGTCGGTCGAGAGGGTGATCGGGATGGGCCAGAACAAGCCACTCGCCATCTTCATGCCATCGCAGATGCCAATCCAGTCGGCATGCGTCATGAAGCCCTCCAGCGGAGTAAAGCCGCCGATACCGAGCATGATGATGTCGCCCTTTTCGCGCGAACTGACGCGCACCTTGGGCAAGCCGTCAGCACGCGCAAGTTCGGCGGCGAGTTGATCGCCCTCGAGCAGCAATTCAAGCAGGCCGCGCCCGCCATGGGGTTCAACTAAAGACATAGTAATGTTTCCTCAAAGTATGGATATTTCAAAACTCAACAAACCGCCTGGTAATAGAGACTCTGCGGATGGTTCGCCTGGGCAAAAAAGAACCAACGCTCGGCAAGCAGTCCAAGGTACTGCACGGCAAAGGCCAATGGCAGCAGCTTGCTGCTATTGGCCCAAAGTCCGGCAGCCAGCAGCAACACCGGAGCAACAAAGACCGCTGCCAGAAAGATCCACTTGACTGAGCGCAAGCAGGCAGCTGAGCAGCCGTGAACAAACTCCCGGTTGCTGAACGAGCCGCCCAGAAACCCGGTCGACTTCTGGA
>JBAXNI010000058.1:0-17549 GCA_037133835.1 Comamonadaceae bacterium
CCGAGAACCCCGCAGTCTGCCGTGGAAATATGTCAAAGAAGTGACATAACGGTTGCCGATGAGACTGTTATTGAATTGACATCTCTTTGACATATTACGTCGTTAACTTAGACCCATCGAACCCTGCGCGAAGGCGGTACCGACCAGCGCCATGTGTCTCAAGTCTCCATCTCCAACTTCGAAAGGAAACCCAATGATGAACCGACGCGATCTCTTGTCGACTGCTATTCTGGCAGGGACGACCGCAGCTTTCCCGGCACTGGCCCAGGCGTCACGAGCGATTTGCTACAACTGTCCACCGGAATGGGCGGACTGGGGCGGTATGCTGCGCATGGTGGGGCAACGCATGAATATTCAGGTGCCTCCGGACAACAAGAACTCCGGCCAATCGCTGGCAGCGCTCATCGCTGAGAAGGCCAAGCCCGTGGCCGATGTGGTCTACCTCGGGGGCCAGGTCGGCCCGCAAGCCAAAGCGGCAGGCGTCATTGAAGCGTACCAGCCCAAACGCTTTGCCGAGATTCCAGCTTCGCTCAGGGACGCAGAAGGCTACTGGTTCAGCATTCACTCAGGAACGCTTGGTTTTTTTGTGAACACGCAGGCCCTGGGCGGCAAGCCAGTGCCGCGCAGTTGGGCCGATCTGCTCAAGCCCGAGTACAAGGGCCTGGTCGGTTACCTCAACCCGGGCAGCGCTGCGGTTGGCCAGGTTGGCGTCATTGCCGTCAATCTTGCCTTGGGTGGCAGCTACGACAATCTGGACGCTGGCATCAAATACTTCAAGCAGTTGCAGGCGAATAACCCCATCGTTCCGACGCAGACCGCCTATGCGCGGGTCCTGTCGGGCGAAATTCCGATCCTGTTGGACTATGACTTCAACGCCTACCGTGGTCAGTACACCGACCAGGCGCCCACCGTTTTCGTTATTCCGCAGGAAGGCACGCAGCAGCTTCCCTACGTCATGGGTTTGGTCAAGAATGGGCCCAACCCCGAGCAGGGCAAGCGCATCCTTGATTTCGTGCTGTCGGACGAGGGCCAGCGCCACTGGGCCAACGCCTACTTGCGTCCGGTCTTTGCCAAGGCGATGTCTGAGGACATGAAGAAGCGCTTCCTGCCCGATGCCGACTATCAGCGCGCCAAGGCGATTGATGTGCAGAAGCTGGCCGACGCATCCAAGGCCATCGGCAGTCGTTACCAAAAAGAAGTTGGCTGATGAAGACCGACCGCGCCTGGTTGATTGGCTTGACGCTGCCAGTCGCGGTCATGTTCTTGACGTTCTTTGTCATTCCCCTGGCCAAACTCTTCGTCATCGGCGGCAGCGGCGAACTGGGTTGGTCAGCCTACGGGGCCGCCTTCGTCGAGGCACGCTACTGGCGCAGCATGGTCTCCACGGTCATACTGTCCGTGATCGTCACTGTGACGACACTCATCATTTCTGGCATTGCCGGTGTCTTTCTGGCGCGTCACGAGTTTGCCGGGCGCCAGGTCCTTACTGCCTTATTGACGCTGCCTCTCGCGTTTCCCGGTGTTGTCATTGGTTTCATGGTCATCATGCTGGGTGGTCGCCAAGGGTTGATCCCCAACATCACCAATGTGCTGTTTGGCGAACGACTGGTCTTCGCCTACTCGATGGTCGGACTGTTTATTGGCTACATCTACTTCTCCATCCCGCGCACGATACTGACCGTCATCGCCGCCGCCGAGAAGCTCGACCCGCAACTCATCGAAGCGGCACGGTCCCTCGGAGCCTCGAACTGGCGAGTGCTTGTTGACGTGCTGATACCCGGGCTCCAGCCGGCCCTTCTTGCGGCCGGCGCCATCTGCTTTGCGACCTCCATGGGCGCCTTTGGCACAGCCTTCACCCTGGCCACCAAGATTGATGTCTTGCCGATGATTATTTACACCGAATTCACGCTGCAAGCCAACATCGCCATGGCGGCAGCACTGTCTTTCGTTCTGGGCCTTTTGACATGGTCGGCACTTGCCTTTGCCCGCAGTCTGACCGGCAATGTGGTTGCTGCGGCAGCATGACAGGCGCAGCCAAAATCCATCGCTCGCCGGTCTTCTGGTCGCTGCTGGCCTTCACCATTGGCGTGGCTGGATTTCTGCTGATCCCGGTCGTCCTGTCCATACTGACGGGACTGACCAGAAACCAGTTTGTGGGGCTCTCAAGCGGCTTGACTCTGCAATGGGTCTTCAAGGTCTGGGAGAGCTATCAGGACAGTCTGTGGCTATCCCTGGGCATTGCGCTGGCGTGTCTGGCCAGCACGCTGGTGCTGGGTGTGCCGGCAGCCTACGTGTTGTCACGCGTCCAGGGAAAAATGGCCCGGACTATCGAGGAATTGCTGATGCTGCCGGTGGCCCTGCCCGGTCTGGCAACGGCGTTGGCGCTGATTGTGACCTACGGTGCCGTGGGCAACTTCCGCACGCACTGGACCTTCATTCTTGTCGGTCACGTCCTCTTCACGTTGCCGTTCATGGTGCGCTCGGTGCTGGCGGTCCTGCTGTCGGTGGATATGCATTCACTGGAAGAAGGTGCGCGCAGTCTCGGCGCTACTTTCCTGCAGCGCTTCACCGGCATCGTCCTTCCCAACTGCAGGTCCGGCATCATCGCCGGTGCCTTGATGGTGCTGACCTTGTCGATAGGCGAATTCAACATGACCTTGTTGCTGCATACGCCACTGACGCAGACACTGCCGGTGGGCCTTGCCGATGCCTATGCGTCACTGCGCATTGAAGTCGGCAGCGCTTACACGATTGTTTTCTTCATGATGATTGTCCCGCTGCTGATAGCGCTGCAACTTGCCGGCGGACGAAAGGCTTCCAGATGAACTCGAACCACGGTGTGCGAATCCTGGTCCAGGCTTGCAGCAAGAGCTATAAACATCAGGTCGTTCTGGAGCCAACTGACTTGCAGATCGAGTCAGGCGAGACGCTGGTGCTGCTTGGCCCTTCCGGCTGCGGCAAGACGACAACCTTGCGCCTGATTGCAGGGCTGGATGTTCCTGACTCCGGTCGCGTGCTGTTCAATGATGAAGACGTTACCGCGCTGCCGATCGAGAAGCGAAACATCGGCATGGTGTTTCAAAGCTATGCGCTGTTTCCCAACATGACCGTCGAAGAAAACATTGCCTACGGTTTGGTCGTGCGCAAGATGCCTGAATCCGAGCGCAGGAAGCGCGTCGGTGAGATGCTGGAGATGATGCACATCGAGTCTCTCGCGGACCGGCAGATTACCCAACTCTCTGGCGGTCAGAAACAGCGCGTGGCACTGGCGCGCGCCATCGCCCCTCGACCACGTGCCCTGCTGCTGGACGAGCCACTGACTGCGCTGGACGCAAGGTTGCGCGAGACGCTGCGAGTTGACATCAACGCGCTGCTCCGAAGCTTGGGTATCACGACGGTCTACGTGACCCATGACCAGGCCGAGGCGATGGCCCTGGGCGACCGCATTGCGGTGATGGAAAAAGGCCGCATTTCTCAGGTCGGAACGCCACGCGACATTTACTTTCGCCCGGCCAACCGCTTTGTCGCCGACTTCATCGGAACCATGAATACCGTCGGGAAGAACAGTTTCAGACCCGAAGAAGTCCGCGTGGTGCCGCTGGTCCAATCTTCGATGCGAGGCCAGGTTGTCTCCAGCTTCTTTCTGGGCGACCACAACCGGGTCCAGGTACGGCTGGACAGTGCTGAGGAGGTGGTCTTGAAGCTTCCACCCAAACAGAGCTTCACGGTGGGCGATGCGATCGGTCTTGAAGTCGATACCGGGGGTCTGGCATGCTGATTGCCCAGCTATCCGACCTCCATATCAAAGCCGGCGGCAAACTCGCCTACGGCATCGTTGACACTGCCTGGATGCTGAGCGCCTGTGTCGCCAGCATCAGGCGTCTGAATCCCTTGCCCGATGTCGTTCTGGTCACTGGCGACAGCGTAGACTACGGCCGCCGTAACGAGTACGAACTGCTCAAGGAATTGATGTCACCCCTTGGCTTGCCTTTGTACTTTGTGGTGGGCAACCACGACGAACGCAGCGCCCTGCGTGAAGTTTTTTGCGGGCCCGGCTTCGAGTATCTGGATCAAGGCGATGATTTTGTACAGTACGCCGTTGACCTGGGAGGTATCCGTCTCATAGCGCTGGACACCGTTGTGCCGATGGAGGGCAGAGGCAAGTTGTGCTCAAGCCGCCTGGCGTGGCTTGATGAGCGGCTGAGCGAGGACAACAGTCCTACTTTGGTTGCGATGCATCACCCGCCATTTGTGACCGGTATCGCCCACATGGACGCGCTCGGCCTGGAAGGATGGCAAGCGCTCGAATCGATTGTCTGCAGGCACAGCCATGTGGAACGACTGCTGTGTGGTCACATTCATCGCTCCATACAGTGCCGTTTTGGAAACACGCTGGTCTCCACCTGCCCCAGCCCGGCGCATCAGGTTGCGCTGGATTTGCGTGCTGATGGGCCGGATTGTTTTGTGATGGAGCCGCCCGGCTATCAACTGCACTTGTGGCGCGATGGCCGACTGGTCAGTCATACCTGCGCGATTGGCGACTACGCCGGGCCTTATCGTTTTCGGCAGGGTGGGGTGCTCATTGACTAGCCAACGCGAATCCGCCAGAGCCGAAAATTAACCCATTTGACCGTCGCTGTCGGTGACCTTGCGGATCAGTCTTTCACTTTCGGCTTCCCATTCGGAACTTTCACCAACTTGCCGCACGGCCTCTCCCACCGAACTCAGCGCACCTTGAAATTCCTCGCCCGCGATGCCGCCCATTTGCTGGTCGGCCGCTGGTTCATCAAGTTCTGAACGATCGGCTTCGTCTTCACTCTGCTGCTCCATTTGCTGTTCGTCTTCTGCGGCACCATCTTCCGAACGGTCCTGATCGTCAATGTGGTGGCTTGCATTTTCAATGTTCATGAGGCACTCCTGATAAATTGATTGATACGATGCGCTCAAGTCGGCGCAAATGATTGTGAGCAATGCAATGCGGCGGCGTGATGACAGGTCCTTCCTGCCAAAGGCAAATTCGGCCACGACGTTCCGAATGCTGTCGCAAAGCTGTTGAAATTCATCTGGGTGACTGGCTCTTTTTCCGACGTTGTCACAAATGATTCATGTTGCTGACTTGTGAATCTCGATCCAGCTTGATCTACGATGAACAGATTGAAAAGAATGTTTGGAATATCGGCAAACTGGTAGAGAATTGATGCCCTAAAGAGCTGCAGCTAACCAATAGCAGCAAGTCACGCTGTTCGAATGGCAGACACGGCACAGCGCAACGTGGAAGCGAAGAAATGCGAACTCGCAAACAACGCCCGGTGGTCGATACCTGGGATGAAGCCGAATGCAAGGGCATCATCGAGCAACTGTGGACGCTGCGCCAAAGCATGTTGGCCAGTGAAGCTGGCCTGAGCATTCTGATGCAGAGTGTCGATCCCAGCTACAGAGCCAGTGCGCGCAACCTGGTCCATTACCTGGCATTGCGGCGCCATGACAGACGCGATCTGCAGGAATGGCTGTCCAGGGTCGGCCTGTCGTCGCTTGGCCGGGCCGAGTCGCACGTGATGGCGAATCTCGACAAGGTATTGGGTATCCTGCACCGCTTGACCGACCAGTCGTGGGAACCTCATTCCACCGATGAGCCGGTGGGCATCAAGACCAGTCTGAAACTGCTTGAGCGACATACCGCCGAGCTGCTTGGAGCTGCGCCGGCGGAGCGGGTCGTGCGCATCATGGTCACTCTGCCTTCAGAAGCCGCCCAGGATTTTGGTCTCATCAGACGCCTGGTCGCATCCGGGATGGACATAGCCCGGATCAATTGTGCGCATGATGGCCCAAGCGAGTGGAAGACCATGGCGGCGCACGTCCGCCGCGCGGCCAAGACCATGGGTCGCTCGGTCCGGATTCTGATGGACCTGGGGGGGCCAAAGCTGCGCACCGGGCATATTCCCTCAGACAATGCGGTACTCAAGCTCAGACCGGAGCGTGATGATGTGGGCCGAGTGCTCGCTCCTGCGTGCGTCGGCATCCGTCTGGCGGGCTCTGTTGTGCCTGTCACCGGCGCCACCGAGCACCTTGGAGTCGAAGCGCAGTGGCTGGCCCAACTTGAGCTCGGTGACCGGATCGAATTCACGGACGCCCGCGGCGCTGATCGCCATCTGCGGCTGGTGCAGCAGGACGACGTCGGTTTTCTTGCAGAGTGCGTCCAGACGGCCTACCTGGTGCCGCAGACGAAGCTCAAGCGCTGTCACTCGGGAGGCGAGCACGCCATGACCAGCGTGATGGATCTGCCTTGCAAAGACGGATTGCTGCATCTGGAGCGCGGTGGCTCCCTGCGGTTGACCGGGCCGACCGTCAATTCGCTGCCCCGCAAGGCAAAGGGAAGGGCGCCACGTCCCATGCCGACCGTGGCCTGCACCCTGCCCGAAGTCTTTGCGCAAGTCTGCGTAGGTGAACGTATCTGGTTCGACGATGGACGCATTGGCGGCGTGATCAAGCGCGTCGAGCCGGCGTGGCTGGAAGTTCAGATCACGCATGCGCGGGACAGCGGAGAAAAACTCGCGGGTGACAAGGGTATCAACCTGCCTGACAGTCAGCTGCGTCTGCCAGCGCTGACCGAAAAGGACATTGAAGACCTGACGGTGGTGGCGCAGCACGCCGATATGGTTGGCCTGTCTTTTGTGCAGCAGGCGTCCGATGTTCAGGCCTTGCGCGAACGGTTGCTTGAACTCGGCAAACCAGACCTCGGCATCGTGCTCAAGATCGAGACGCGCCGCGCGTTTGATAACCTTCCTGAACTGCTGTTCTCAGCGATGGCCAGCAAGAGCGCAGGCATCATGATCGCCCGCGGTGACCTGGCAGTGGAGTGCGGCTATGAACGGCTGGCCGAAGTCCAGGAGGAAATTCTTTGGGCGGCCGAGGCCACGCACATGCCGGTGATCTGGGCGACGCAGGTACTGGAGACACTGGCCAAGACCGGATTGCCGTCGCGCGCGGAAATCACTGATGCGGCGATGGGCGAACGGGCCGAATGTGTGATGCTGAACAAGGGTCCGCACATTACCGAGGCGATGCGAACGCTCGACGACATTCTGCGTCGCATGCAGGATCATCAAACCAAGAAGCGCCCCCTGCTGCGAGCCCTTCGAGCCTGGAGAACCTTGGACAGCTCAGTGATCGGAGAATGAGGCGCGTCGGCATCAAGCTGACATCGAATTGACATGTTGGACCGCTATCTTTTGCGCAATGAACATTTTGCGCATGAACAGGAGTTAGGGTGGTCACTGCAATCAGCATCAATGGATTGAACAAGACGTTTGCGGGTGGTCGCAGGGCGCTGCAAGATATCAATCTGACCATTCGAACTGGTGAAATGGTGGCGCTGATTGGTGCTTCCGGGTCCGGAAAATCAACACTGCTGCGTCATATGGCCGGACTGGTGACCGCAGATGGTTCCGGGCAGGGCCTGATTCAAGTGAACGGCCATACGGTTCAACAACGCGGCAAGATTGCGTCCGACATCCGGCAGACCCGGGCCAGCATTGGCTTTGTCTTTCAGCAGTTCAATCTGGTGGACCGCTTGCCCGTGATCATCAATGTGCTGGCCGGAACACTGCACCGGGTGCCCTTGTGGCGCAGCCTGATGCGCTGGTTTACTTCCTCGGAACTGGCTTGCGGTATTAACGCCCTCAGACGGGTTGGCATTGAGGACTGCTCGGCGCAGCGTGCCTCCACGCTGTCGGGCGGTCAGCAGCAGCGCGCTGCCATTGCGCGGGTTCTGGTACAAGGTGCCAAAGTGATCCTCGCAGATGAGCCGATTGCGTCGCTTGATCCGGAATCGTCACGCAAGGTGATGGACATTCTGGCGCGCGTCAACCAGGAAGATCAATGCACCGTGGTGGTCTCGTTGCACCAGGTGAATGTGGCCATCAAGTACTGTGCACGCGCCGTCGCCCTGCACGAGGGACGTGTCGTGTATGACGGTCCGTCGCTGGCCTTGACGCCGGCCTTGTTGCGCGAGCTCTATGGCGCCGAGGCCGACGACATCCTGGCTCTCGGCGATCACATCTCCAGCCTGCAGGAACGCAAGCCTGCGCTGCCGCATCTGGTCTGGCCAGCACCGCTCAGCGGCGCAACCGTGATGGCCCGCGTGGCTTGACCCGCCAATTCATTTTTGTCATCTGTCTGAATCTTTTTACAGGAACTTCCCATGCTCAAGAAACTACTGGTCAGTCTGACCGGTGCCGCGCTGATGGCCCTTAACCCAGTGACCGCCCAGGAATTGAAAGAACTCAATTTCGGCATCATTTCAACCGAGTCGTCACAGAACCTGAAGTCAGAGTGGCAACCGGTGCTGAACGATATGGCCAGAAAGACCGGCATGAAGGTCAACGCCTTCTTTGCGTCGGACTACGCCGGCATCATCGAAGGCATGCGCTTCAACAAAGTCCAGGTCGCATGGTTTGGCAACAAGTCGGCCATGGAGGCGGTCGATCGCGCCAGCGGCGAAGTGTTTGCCCAGATGGTCAACGTCGATGGCACGCAGGGCTACTACTCGCATTTGATCGTGCACAAGGACAGCCCGATCAAGACGCTCGACGATGTGTTGAAGAACGGGAAGAACCTGTCTTTCGGCAACGGTGACCCGAACTCTACCTCGGGCTTTCTGGTGCCGAGTTACTATGTGTTCGCGCAGAACAAGATCGATGCCAAGACCTTCTTCAAGCTCTCACGCAGCGCCAACCACGAAGGCAATGCGCTTGCGGTGGCCAACAAGCAGGTCGATGTGGCTACCAACAACAGCGAGAACCTGGACAAGCTCAAAGACCGGCTGCCCGAGAAGTTCAACGACATCCGCGTCATCTGGACCTCACCCCTGATCCCGCTGGACCCGCTGGTGATCCGCAAGGACCTGCCGGAGGCCACCAAGTCCAAAGTGCGTGACTTCTTCTACACCTATGGGCAAGGCGGTCAGCAGGAAAAGGACAATCTGTTCAAGCTCTCCAAGCTCTCGGGATTCAAGGCGTCCTCCAACGCACAGTTGATGCCGATCCGTCAGCTCGAACTGTTCAAGACGCGCAATAAGTATGAAGCCGATGTCGCCATGACGGCCGACGAAAAGCAGGCCAAGTTGGCTGACATCGACAGGCAACTGGCTGCGCTGGCACAGGCCAAGTAGTGCAGCCGAAAGTGCTGCCACGCACCTCTGTGCTGGCATTGCTGGCTTGGGGCGCGTTGCTGGCCTTGCTGGCTGGCTCGTGGCGCGGTGCCGATATGCGCCCGTTTGACCTCGTGCGTGATGCCGGCAATATGGCCACTTACGCGGCCGACTTCTTCCCTCCGAAGTTTGGCGACTGGCGTCTGTATTTGCAGGAGATGGTGGTCACCCTGCAAATCGCCTTGTGGGGCACCGCGCTGGCGGTCGTTTTTGCCGTTCCCTTCGGCCTGCTTTCTTCCGCCAATATCACACCGGCCTGGGTGCATCAGCCAGTGCGCAGGTTGATGGACGCAGCGCGTGCCATCAACGAGATGGTATTTGCCATGCTGTTCATCGTGGCGGTCGGGCTCGGCCCGTTTGCCGGCGTGCTGGCCCTTTTTGTTCACACGACCGGCGTTCTGGCAAAGCTCTTTTCAGAGGCGGTGGAAGCGATTGATGTGCAACCTGTCGAAGGCATCCGCGCCACCGGTGCCAATGCTCTGGAAGAAATTGTTTACGGAATCATCCCGCAGGTCTTGCCACTGTGGATTTCCTATTCACTTTATCGCTTTGAGTCCAACGTACGGTCAGCGTCGGTCGTTGGCATGGTCGGCGCTGGCGGCATTGGCGTCATTCTGTGGGAAATCATCCGTGGTTTTCAATACGCCGAGACCTGCGCCGTGATGATCATCATTGTCGTCACAGTCACCTTGATTGACGTGATTTCGGCACGGATCAGAAAGTCAGTGACCTGAAGCGGTGTTGAAACTACGGCAGACACGTTCAGGGTCGTTGGGCGCACCAAATTTGACTGTTCGCCAGCCAGTCATGCGCCCAAGCTGAAATCAATCAGCCGCTTGAAGGGGTGACCTGGTGCGCTCTCGGTAAATAGGCAGAGCCGGTCAAGTTTCAAGGGCGCGGTCGCATTGAGCTGCTTCACGTATTCGGCCACTTCCTGGATGACACAGCGCGCAGTGTGCGCTGGCACGGGGCCGCTCAGTGTGAAGTGCAATCGGAATAGTTCCAGCACGTAGGGATAGCCATATTGTCGCAACAATTCCTGTTCTCTGGCGCTCAGTGGAACCCGCTGGCGACGTGCCAGGTCGGCCTCGGACAAAGGGGCGCGCAAGTCGTCGAGTCCAAGCACGCAGCTTGTAGCCAGCGATGCCGTTGGATCAAAGCGCTTGACTGGCACGAGCGCGACAAAGTTGCCCAGCATGATGGCACGCAGGGGGCCCAAATCAACGGGCTTGAGTGTCTTTGCCATCATCTCCATGCGCACCGCCAGTTCATCAACGGTGCGCTTGCCTCGGAGGTGAAATGGCGCCTTCAGCGTGGCATGAAAACCGTATCGACGCGGCTCCGCTGTGATGGAAGAGAGGTCGGCCAGTTCGGCCTGACTAGAGACTGGCTGTGTCAGTGCTGCATCCTGACACTCATCGCGCCCCAGCCAGTGCGCGCCAAAAGTCCACCACGGGGAATGCCTTGCAGGTGAAAAATAGACGGCGTAGCGCGCGGTCATGCATCGTCCCTGGCGTTCACGATCAATTGCACCCGGTCGCCGCAAAACACGGTTTCCCCGTACTTGATGGGTTGCCCCGACATATCCACGTCAAGACACTCAACGCACAGCAGCGGGCGGTTGGCAGGCTGCTTGAGCAACCGCGCCGTCTCGTCGCTAGGCATCTGTGTCGTGATGCGGCTTTGCAAACGCAAGTAGTCCAGCACACCAAAATGTTTCAAAATATCAGTACTGCGTTGTCCCAGCGCCAGCATCTCCAGCAAACCGCCAAATCGCGCGGCCGGGTAATAGGCGGTGGCCAGCCCGATCGGTGCTCCATTGGCCTCGTCGAGCAGTTCGACCATCAATACCTTGTCACCCTTTTCGAGTTTGAGTTCGCGCTCAGCATGTTCCGGCGCGAGCATCTCCCGGGCTGTGAGCAGTTGCCGACTTGGCAACAAGCCCTGACGCTGCAGGTTCTCACTGTAGCGGGTCCGGTTGGAAAGGGGGTAGTCCAGCAGGTCGTGCTGCACGAAAGTGCCGCGCCCGGGTTCAATGCGCACCAGGCCGTCGCTTTGCAGCGCCGCCACCGCCTGGCGCAATGTGTGACGGTTTACGGCAAAGCGTGCTGCCATTTCAACTTCTCCCGGCAGGCGACCATTGACAACGTAAGTGCGGTTCCGAATTTCGGTTGTCAGGGTGTCGGCAATCTGGCGCCATACGGCAACGCCGGTGCGGCGGCCGGGGGCTTTATTGCCAATAACTTGGTTCGATGTCATCAATGTTTCATGTTGCCGCAGTGAACTAGGGCCCTATTCCCGCACGAATTTGCGGCATGTTGGGCTCGGCTGAACTTTAGTGACTGATTTAGACATCTGTATGACAAGCAACACTGCGGCCGGTGAAATTTCGGCGCGTCGCTCGTGGATGGCCGTGCTGTCGCGTGCGAGTCTGACCGAACTTGAGGCTAAGCGCGTGCTCGTGGGCGAACTGCCCGCCCTGCAACAGGTTCGACCTCCGGAGGTTGGCATGCTGATGCTGCGTGGGCGTGTTGGCGGCACCGGTAACCCCTTCAATCTGGGGGAGGCCAGTGTCGTGCGCTGTGCCGTGCGTTTGGGCAACGGAGCGCTGGGTGTGGCTTATGCCATGGGACGCGACAAGCGGCACGCCGAATTGGCGGCACTGTTTGACGCGCTGCTGCAAGATCCGATGCGGCATGACGAACTGCAGCGCATGCTGATCCAACCCCTGCAAGCGATGCAGGCGCAGGCCCGCGCCAGCAGGCGGCGTGAGGTCGCGCCATCCAAAGTCGAGTTCTTTACCTTGGTGCGGGGTGACACATGAATACAGCAACCAGTCTCGCGGCAGGTTTGCTCGACGAGGTGCACGAGACACAGTCTGCATTTCGCGCATTGCTCGATGCTCTGGCACGACCAGGACAGGTCAAGACGCTGGCGCCAGCCTTGCCTGGCGTGGCGCTCGGTGGCGCGATGGCCCGTTTGTTGCTGACATTGTGTGATGAAGAAACTCCGGTCTGGTGGCAGAGCGCCGCTCCGGATTTGCAACACTGGTTGCGCTTTCACACCGGTGCGACGGTGGCGCCGGACCCTGCCATGGCGAGTTTTGCGCTGCTGACCGATGTCGCATCAGCACCGGCACTAGCCGATTTTGCGGCGGGCAGCGCGAAATCGCCCGAGTATTCCAGCACGCTCATTATTGAATTACCCGGCTTGCAGGGCGGCACCGAGACGCAATGGCGCGGTCCCGGCATCGAGGACCTGCAGCGGGTTGCGCTACCAGGGCTGTCAACAGACTTCTGGACACAGTGGCAAGTCAATCATGCGGCTTTCCCGCAGGGCGTTGACATCATCTTCACCTGCGCCGAGCAGGTCATAGGTTTGCCGCGCACGACGCGCGTGAGTTCACTGGAAGGAGTCTGAGATGTACGTTGCTGTCAAAGGTGGCGCAGCCGCGATTGAGAGTTCCTGGCGCTTGCTGGAGGCGCAGCGTCGTGGCGACACGACGATTGCCGCACTGTCGGTGGCGCAGATTCGTGCACAGCTCTCGCTGGCTGTGGATCGTGTCATGAGCGAAGGCTCACTTTACGACCCCGAACTGGCGGCACTGGCCATCAAACAAGCCAGCGGCGACCTGATCGAGGCCATTTTCCTTCTGCGCGCCTACCGCACGACTTTGCCGCGTCTGGGCTATGCGCTGCCGCTGGACACGGCACGCATCGACCTGGTACGGCGCATTTCAGCTGCCTTCAAGGAAGTCCCCGGAGGGCAGTTGCTCGGTCCCACTTACGACTACACCCAACGTTTGCTCGACTTTGCGCTGCTGGCCGAAGACACGAGCAGCGGCATGGCAGCAACTGCATCGGCCGCGACCCAGGATAGAAGCGAGTTCGTGGAGTCGGGACCTGTCGACGCAACGGTGATGGTGCCGCGCATCAATCAATTGCTGGCGCGCGAAGGACTGCTCGAAACGCCGGATCCGGATGAGGATGCGCCAGCCGGCGACCTGACGCGCGAGCCGCTGATGTTTCCGGCAGCACGGGAACTACGCCTGCAGGCGCTGGCGCGTGGCGACGAAGGATGGCTGCTGGGCATGGGCTACTCTACCCAGCGCGGTTATGCCAGCTCGCACCCGTTTGCCGGCGAGATCCGGCGCGGCTTTGTCAGTGTCGAACTGATCCCGGATGAACTCGGCTTTGCGATTGACATTGGCGACGTGGAGGTCACCGAGTGCCAGATGATCAACCAGTTCAACGGTAGCCGTGAAATGCCACCGCAGTTCACCCAGGGTTATGGTCTGGCGTTTGGCGGAGGCGAGCGCAAGAGCATGGCGATGGCGCTGGTGGACCGTGCGCTGCGTGCTGACGAGTTGGGGGAGCCACACGTTGCACCAGTGCAGGACCAGGAGTTTGTCCTTTCACACGCTGACAATGTTGAAGCCTCCGGCTTTGTGCAGCACCTGAAACTACCGCATTACGTGGACTTCCAGGCCGAACTGGAACTGGTGCGAAAGCTGCGTGCTCGCGCCTCCCTGGAACGTGCATGATCGAACAACATTACAACTTTGCCTTCCTTGACGAGCGCACCAAGAAGCGCATCCGGCGTGCCTTGCTCAAGGCGGTGGCGGTGCCGGGATACCAGGTACCTTTTGGCTCGCGCGAGATGCCTTTCGCCTATGGCTGGGGTACCGGCGGTGTGCAAATCACGGCCAGCATCATTGGCCAAAGCGATGTGCTCAAGGTGATAGATCAGGGCGCCGACGACACCACCAATGCGGTCAATATTCGACGCTTTTTTGAACGCACCACGGGTGTTGCGACGACGGAGGCGACGCGCGACGCAACCCTGATTCAGACCCGGCACCGGATTCCGGAAGTGCCTCTGAACTCTTCGCAAATTCTGGTTTACCAGGTGCCCATGCCCGAACCACTGGCGCGCCTGGAGCCACGCCGGCGCGAGACCATCAAGATGCACGCGCTGACTGAATATGGCCTGATGCACGTGAGGTTGTACGAGGACATCGCGCAGTTGGGTGCGATTTCGCGTGCCTATGACTATCCGGTGATGGTCAATGAGCGCTATCTGATGTCGCCGTCACCGATCCCCAAGTTTGACAACCCGAAAATGCACATGAACCCGGCCTTGCAGCTGTTTGGTGCTGGGCGGGAAAAGCGCCTCTATGCGGTTCCCCCCTACACCGCGGTGCGCAGTCTGGATTTTGAGGATCATCCATTTGAAATTCAGCGCTGGCAGCACGCTTGCGCACTTTGTGGCGCCACCGAGAGCTATCTTGATGAGATGATCGTCGACGATCAGGGCAGCCGCTTGTTTGTGTGTTCGGACAGCAACTATTGTGAAGAGCGCCGTCAGTTCGGCAACGTCGGTGGACAGCAAGTTGTGAGGCAGGAGGCTGCATGAAGCCTGGCGTACTGTTATCGGCTCGCGGCGCTGGCAAGGCCTATGCGCAGCAGGGCCAGCCTCGCTGGGCCTGTCGCGATGTGAGCTTTGACCTCTATCCGGGGGAGGTGCTCGCAGTTGTCGGTGAATCCGGCTCCGGCAAGACCACCTTGCTGCGCTTGCTGGCTGCACGTTTGGGTTGCGACGAGGGTTCGGTGCATTACGACTTGCGTGCCGACCTTGCCAGCGGACCTGGAAACCTGGTCGATCTGGCCCTGATGTCGCAAGCTCAGTTGCGCCGGTTGGCCCGCACCGATTGGGGTTTTGTCGAGCAGCATGCACGCGACGGTCTGCGCATGAATGTATCGGGCGGCGCCAATGTCGGCGAACGTCTGATGGCGCTGGGGGCACGCAACTACGGTCTGTTGCGCCGCGAGGCCCTGTCCTGGATGGCGCGCGTCGAACTCGACACCGGACGTATTGACGACTTGCCCGGCAGCTATTCGGGCGGCATGCAACAGCGCTTGCAGATTGCGCGCAACCTGGTGACCCAGCCGCGCCTGGTGTTCATGGACGAACCTACCACGGGGCTGGACGTGTCGGTGCAGGCGCGCCTGCTGGACTTGTTGCGCGAGCTGGTGGACGAATTGCAGCTGGCAGCAGTGGTCGTGACGCATGACTTGGCGGTTGCGCGGCTGCTGGCCCAGCGCATGCTCGTGATGAAGGATGGCTGCGTGGTCGAGCAGGGTCTGACCGATCGCGTGCTGGACGATCCCCAACATCCCTATACCCAATTGCTGGTCTCGTCGGTGCTGACACCATGACTGCCCTGATTGAAACCGTTGCGCTGTCCAAGACGTTTACGCTGCACGGTCGTGGCGGCTTGCAGTTGCCTGTGTTTTCTGGTATCGACTTGAGCGTGCGTGCTGGGGAATGCCTGGCCCTGACGGGCCATTCCGGTAGCGGCAAGAGCTCTTTGCTGCGCTGCCTCTATGGCAACTACGCTGCCAGCAGTGGTGAAGTGCGCATTCGCCATCAAGGCGCCTGGGTCAACCTGTCCAACGCGATGCCGCGGGAAGTGTTTGAACTGCGGCGGCGCACGCTGGGCTATGTTTCGCAGTTCCTGCGTGTGATTCCGCGCGTGTCTGCGCTGGACATCGTCTCTGATCCCTTGCGCCGTATCGGCGTGGACGCAAGCGTGGCACGTGAGCGGGCCGCCCAATGGTTGCAAAGTCTGAATCTGCAAGAACATTTATGGCACTTGCCACCGGCTACCTTTTCCGGCGGCGAACAGCAGCGCGTCAATATTGCGCACGGCATGATTACCGCGCCAGCGGTGTTGCTTCTCGATGAGCCGACCGCCTCGCTCGACGCAGATAACCGACGCGTGGTCGTGGCTCTGATTCGCGCCGCGCGCGAGCAGGGTAGCGCCGTCGTTGGCATCTTCCATGATGACGAAGTGCGTGAAGCAGTGGCGACGCGCTCATTGAACGTCGAGCAATACAGCAAACCGGTAGCAAGCACACACGGAAGTACAACATGACTCAACGCACTATTCGAAACGCCCGTATCGTGACGGCTGGCGACGAGTTCACCGGCAGCCTGGTAATGGACGGCGAACTGATTGGCGCCATGAATCCGGGGCCCACATCGGTTGCTGATGGCGAGGACTGGGCGAACGACTGGCTGCTGCCGGGACTGGTGGAACTGCACACCGACAATCTGGAGAAGCACCTGGCACCGCGACCCGGTGTTTTGTGGAACGCCCATTCCGCCATGGTGGTGCATGACGCCCAGTGCGCGGCCGCCGGCATTACCACGGTGCTTGATTCAGTCGTCATTGGCGACCTGGATCAGGGCGGCGCACGGGCTCAGACCCAGCACACCTCGATTGCCGCCCTGCATCAATGCCGCGACGAAGGCTTGCTGCGTATCGAGCACCTGCTGCATCTGCGCTGTGAAATCTCGGTGCCCGACATTCTTGAAGTATTCAACCAGTATGCTGCGGACCCCTTGTTGAAACTGGTTAGCGTGATGGATCACACGCCAGGGCAGCGCCAATGGCGCAACTTGAAGAGTTATCGCCGCTACGCCGAGCGCAATGAGCGTTTCAGCGACGAGGTGTTTGACGCCATGATTGCGCAGCGCAAGGCCGACCAGCAGGCTTACGCCGTGCCGCACCGCCAGGCCATTGTCATGGCCTGCAGGGCACGTGGCCTACCGTTGGCCAGCCATGATGACACGCTGGTAACGGACGTTCAACAGGCAGTTGAAGAGGGCATAGTCATGTCCGAATTTCCAACCACGCTGGCCGCAGCGAAGGCTGCGCGCGAGGCTGGCATGGCCATCATCATGGGCGGACCCAACCTGGTCAAAGGCGGCTCACACTCGGGCAACGTCTCTGCCGCCGAATTGGCGCAGGCCGACTTGCTGGACATCTTTTCGTCCGACTATGTTCCCTCGAGTTTGTTGCTCGCCGTTTTCATGCTGGGTCATCTGGCGCAGTGGACCTTGCCCAAGGCGGTGCGAACGGTGACGCTCAATCCGGCTCGCGCCATCGGTCTGTCAGATCGCGGAGAGCTGGCAGTGGGCCAGCGCGCTGATCTCCTGCGGGTGCGTATGAACCGTGCCGGTATGCCGACGGTGATGGAAACCTGGGTTGCTGGCAAGCGGGTCTACTGAACCATTTCAACAACGGGCCAGCCATGCGTCATACCCACATCGAGTCCTACAACCTCCCACAAGCTGTTCAGCTCGGCGTGAGCCCAACCTTGGCAGCCAGCGCGGTTGTGCGCGACTGCCGTTTCGGCCGCTATACCCAGGTCGGAGGGCAGTCACACATCGCAGACTGCCTGCTTGACGACTACTCCTACCTCGGCAGCGGTTGTGATCTGATGTCAACCGATATCGGCAAGTTTTCCAATATTGCCAACATGGTTCGCGTGAA
>JBAXNI010000059.1:0-17341 GCA_037133835.1 Comamonadaceae bacterium
TGTCTGACGCGAAATTTGGACCTTCAGCCGAATTGAGGTAACCTCCCATCCCTTGCTTCGCAAATGGGCTTCGAAGACAGGCAGCAGTTGGCGCATTTTGGCTGCGCCAGCGTTGCTGTCGAGAATCAGGCACCAGGTCGTGCCATCAATCGGGCCCGCTTTGACTGCGGTTCTGAGCGTGGCAGGAATCAGTGGCTCGATCGACTTGAGCCGTGCGACCGATTCGTCGCTGAGCGCGGTCAGTCGTGCCAGACTTGGCGAGTCCTGCGTTGCCTGCAGCAACGTGAACGCTTGATGGCGGCGGCTCAAGGGTGAGTTCATAGGGGGAGATCGGAATGCAATTGATTATCACGGATGCATGGCTTGCCAGAAGCCGTGCCATTCATCTCACCGGAACCAAACTGGTGCTGGCCGCGTTGCTGGCGTCCACCGTCATGACGCTGGTGGCCGCTGGCCTGTACCACTGGGTCTTTCTCAAAGGGGCCAGGGAGGGTTGGCCGGTGATTGGTACGCTGGTCAGGATGGTGGTCAAGGACGAGTTTGAACAGCGTGATCGCTTCATGCGCGAGAACCTCGATCTGCTGGCCCGCCAATTGGGTGAGATGCAGGCCAAGATGACGCAGCTTGAGTCGCTCGGTGAACGGGTCTCGGGCCTGGCGGGTGTCAATCCGAACGAAATCAGGACGAAGCCGGGGCAGGGGGGGGCTCTGGTCAGCGGACGCCCCTTGTCGATGGAAGAACTGAAGGCAACTTTGGCAGACCTGGACCGGCTGACTGAGCAGCGCACGGATGTGATGACGGTGCTGGAATCACGCCTGTTTGACCAAAAGATCCGCAACATGATGGTGCCGACTCAGTTGCCCATCGCGCAGGCCAATTATGGTTCCATGTTTGGCTGGCGCATCGACCCCATCACGGGGCGCTCCGCACTGCACACCGGCATTGACTTCCAGGCCGAACGCGGTACACCGATTCTGGCCGCGGCTGGTGGCGTGGTGGTGGCGCAGGAATTCCATCCGGAGTACGGCAACATGGTGGAAGTGGACCATGGCAACGACCTGATTACGCGTTACGCGCATGCCTCCAGAACGCTGGTCAAGAAGGGCGACCTGATCAAGCAGGGGCAGAAAATTGCCGAGGTCGGGAGCACTGGTCGCTCGACCGGAACCCACCTTCATTTTGAGGTGCTGATCCAGGGGGTCTTCCAGGATCCGCAGAAATTCCTCGCCGCTGGTAGCAAGCTCAAGTCACCAGGCCTGGCGCAGGCAAGCCCGCCCTGGCAGGGGCACTATCAACCAGGTCGGCGATAGCACCGGGACGCGCCTTGGCGCAAAGGTAAAATCAGCCGTTTGGGTTTCTCAGCGAAGCGTCTTGCATCAGCGCGGTTGCGTTTCGTGACAGGGCCCCCACTTCATACAGATCAGAAAAAGGATTGCGCTGCCCGGTTGGCCCAGGTGGGTTGACCGGACGGTCCTGCATTCATGGCCACAAACATTCTTACCAAAATTTTCGGCAGTCGCAACGACCGTCTGCTCAAACAGTACCGCGCCAGCGTGGTTCGCATCAACGCGATGGAAACCGCGCTCGAGCAGCTGTCGGACGAGGCGCTGCGCGGCAAGACGCAGGAGTTCAAGGAACGGCTGATCAAGGGCGAGACGCTCGACGCCTTGTTGCCTGAGGCCTTTGCGGTCGTGCGAGAGGGCTCCAAGCGCGTCATGAAGATGCGCCACTTTGACGTGCAGTTGCTCGGCGGCATGTCCCTGCACTACGGCAAGATTTCAGAAATGGGAACGGGTGAGGGCAAGACGCTGACAGCCACCATGCCGGTCTATCTCAATGCCCTGACGGGCAAGGGCGTTCATGTTGTTACGGTGAATGACTATCTGGCCAATCGCGACGCCCAGTGGATGGGCAAGCTCTACAACTTTCTGGGCCTGAGTGTCGGCATCAATCTGCCGCAGATGGCCCGCGAGGAAAAGCAGGCCGCCTACCGCGCCGACATCACCTACGGTACCAACAACGAATACGGCTTTGACTACCTGCGTGACAACATGGTCTATGAGGTGGCGGACCGGGTTCAGCGTGGGCTGAACTATGCGATCGTCGACGAGGTTGACTCGATCCTGATTGACGAGGCGCGCACCCCCTTGATCATCAGCGGCCAGGCCGAAGACCACACCGAGCTCTACATTGCCATGAACAAGGTGGTGCCCTCGCTGACCAAGCAGGAAGGCGAAGAAGATCCGCGCACCGGAGAAGGCATCACCAAGCCGGGTGACTTCACGCTGGACGAGAAGAGCCATCAGGTCTTTCTGACCGAGCAGGGTCACGAAAGCGCCGAGCGTATCCTGTCGGGCCTGGGGTTGATTCCGCAGGGGGCCACGCTGTACGACCCGGCCAACATCACGCTGATGCATCACCTTTACGCTGCCTTGCGTGCCAATCATCTCTACCATCGCGATCAGCACTATGTGGTGCAGAACGGCGAGATTGTGATTGTGGACGAGTTCACGGGCCGATTGATGTCGGGCCGGCGCTGGAGCGATGGCCTGCACCAGGCTGTCGAAGCCAAGGAAGGTGTCGCCATCCAGGCTGAAAACCAGACCATGGCGTCAATCACGTTCCAGAACTATTTCCGTCTGTACAACAAACTTGCGGGCATGACGGGCACGGCCGATACCGAAGCCTACGAGTTTCAGGAAATTTACGGCCTGGAGACGGTGGTGATGCCATACAACCGACCGAGCCGGCGCGAAGACCAGCTCGACCGTGTTTACAAGACCACGCGCGAAAAGTACGAAGCAGCGATCAGGGACATCCGCGAATGCCATGAACGCGGGCAGCCGGTTCTGGTGGGTACCACCTCGATCGAAAACTCGGAAGTTCTGGCGGAATTGCTGGAAAAGGAAAAGTTGCCGCACCAGGTACTCAACGCCAAGCAGCACGCGCGCGAGGCCGAAATCGTGGCGCAGGCGGGTCGCTTCAAGATGATCACCATCGCCACCAACATGGCGGGTCGCGGCACCGACATCGTGCTCGGTGGCAATGTCAGCAAGGCGATCGAAGCGATTGAGGCTGACGAAGCGCTGGACGCGCAGCAAAAACTCGCGCAGATTGACGCCATCCGCGCGCAGTGGGCGCAGGATCACGAACAGGTCAAGAGTTTGGGCGGTTTGCGCATCATTGCAACCGAGCGTCATGAGTCGCGCCGGATCGACAACCAGCTGCGCGGTCGCTCGGGGCGTCAGGGTGACCCCGGCTCCTCGCGCTTTTACCTGAGCCTGGATGACTCCTTGATGCGCATTTTTGCGGGTGACCGGGTCAAGGCCATCATGGACCGCCTGAAAATGCCTGATGGAGAGGCGATTGAGGCCGGTATCGTCACACGCTCCATCGAGAGTGCCCAGCGCAAGGTGGAAGCGCGCAACTTCGACATGCGCAAACAGCTGCTCGAATATGACGACGTATCGAATGATCAGCGCAAGGTGATTTACCAGCAGCGAAATGAAATTCTTGACGCCAGGGATCTGTCGGCGCAAATCGGTTCCTTGCGCGAGGGCTGTTTCAACGACCTGGTGCGGCAATACGTGCCGGTAGAGTCGGTTGAAGAACAGTGGGACCTGGCAGCACTGGAAAAGATCCTTTCCGACGAATGGCGAGTCACCGTGCCGCTGCAAAGCATGGTCACTGAAGCCAGCGCCATAACGGACGAAGACCTGCTGGCGCGCGTGCGCGCTGAGGCTGGCAAGGTGTTTGACGAAAAGGTGGAACTGGTTGGTGGCGAGAACTTCACGCAGTTTGAGCGCATGGTGCTGCTGCAAAGCATAGACACCCATTGGCGTGAGCACCTGAGTTCGCTCGACTATCTGCGCCAGGGCATTCACCTTCGTGGGTACGCCCAGAAGCAGCCCAAGCAGGAATACAAGCGCGAAGCCTTTGAGCTTTTCGGGCAACTGCTTGACGCTGTCAAAAATGACGTCACCAAAGTGCTGATGACAGTGCAGATTCAATCCGGTGAGCAGTTGGAGCAGGCCGCTGACGACATGGAGGCGCGCGGTGAGAGCATCTCCAACGTGACTTACAGCGCGCCTACCGAAACCGGCGAAGTTGAAACTGTGGTTGATGAAGAGACCGTCAAGGCGGCCGTGCCACGTGTCGGCCGCAACGAGCCTTGTCCCTGCGGCAGCGGCAAGAAGTACAAGCAGTGTCACGGAAAATTGGTCTAACAACTGATTATTGAGGCCCGTATGCCGGTCAATCTGTCTCCCCCCAATCCTTCCGAGCTCTACCCCATTGCCGGTGTACGCCTTGGTATCACCGAAGCGGGTGTGCGCAAGGCAGGTCGCAAGGACCTGACGGTGCTGCTGATTGAGCCTGGGGCCTCGGTGGCCGGCGTCTTCACGCAGAACCGGTTTTGTGCTGCACCGGTGCAGATCTGCCGCGAGCATCTGGCACTCTCGGCCGGCGTGCGCGCCATGCTGATCAACACGGGCAACGCCAATGCCGGCACAGGTGAAGACGGGCGCCAGCGGGCCCTGCGCAGTTGTGCAACGCTGGCTGGCAAATTGAAACTTTCGCCTTCGGAAATCCTGCCGTTCTCGACCGGTGTCATCATGGAGCCCCTGCCGCTTGATCGCATTGAAGCCGGACTCGATGCGGCGCTGGCTGACGCACGCGAGGACCACTGGTTGCGCGCCGCCGAAGCCATCATGACAACTGACACCGTGGCCAAGGCTTTTGGCAAGCAGGTCATGATTGATGGTGCCTTGGTGAGCATCACCGGCATCAGCAAGGGCGCAGGCATGATCCGGCCCAATATGGCTACCATGCTCGGTTTTCTCGCTACCGATGCGTGTGTCAGTCAGACGCTGATGTCCAGACTGGCCACGGAACTGGCCGACGGATCCTTCAATCGCGTCACGGTCGATGGCGATACTTCCACCAACGACTCCTTCATGCTGATTGCCAGCAACAAGGCACAGCACGCTCCGATCGAGAATCTGGACAGCGCGAGTGGCCAGGCACTGAAGGCCGCTCTGCTGGAAGTTGCCCGGCAACTGGCGCAGGCCATCGTGCGTGATGGCGAGGGCGCCACCAAATTCATCCGGATCCAGGTCGAAGGAGGCCGGAGCACAGCCGAATGTCGCCAGGTCGCCTATGCGATCGCCCACTCGCCCCTGGTCAAGACGGCATTCTTTGCCAGCGACCCGAACCTGGGTCGAATCCTTGCAGCGGTCGGTTATGCAGGCATAGAAGATCTGGATCAACGCCGCATCGACCTGTATCTGGACGACGTACAGGTCGCCTCCTGTGGTGGCCGACATCCTTCCTACCGCGAAGAGGACGGTCAACGTGTCATGCGCCGGAGCGAGATCACGGTGCGCGTCGTACTGGGGCGCGGCGCAGCCGTCGATACGGTCTGGACCTGTGACCTCAGCCATGATTACGTCAGCATCAACGCCGATTACCGCTCATGAGCACGGCGCTGGAGCACTTGCTGGCGCGTGCCGAGCAACTCATCAGCCGCATTGAAGCGGTCTTGCCGCAGGCCTTGTCTGCGCCCGACTGGAGTGCCTCCGTTGCCTATCGCTATCGCAAACGCGGCTCCGGTCACGGCGTGCTCGAACCGGTGCGCCACGTTGGCACCATGCGCTTGTCCGACCTGAAGGAAATCGAGCCACAAAAGGAAAAAATCCAGCGCAATACCGAGCATTTTGTGAGCGGACAGCCAGCCAACAATGTGCTCCTGACCGGGGCCCGCGGTACCGGCAAGTCGTCTCTGATCAAAGCCTGTCTGAACGAATACGCGCCACGCGGTCTGCGTCTGATCGAGGTCGACAAGTCGGATCTGACCGATCTGCCCGATATTGTTGATGTGGTATCCGAGCGAAGCGAGAAATTCATCGTCTACTGCGATGACCTGAGCTTTGAGGACGGTGAGCCAGGCTACAAGGCGCTCAAGTCGATACTTGACGGCTCCGTCGCAGCAACCACAGCCAATGTGCTCATCTACGCTACCAGCAACCGGCGCCATCTGCTACCCGAATACATGCAGGAGAACCTCAGCTATACGCACACCGCTGATGGCGAGGTTCATCCGGGTGAGGTGGTGGAAGAAAAAATCTCCCTGTCCGAGCGTTTTGGACTGTGGGTCAGCTTCTATCCGTTCACGCAGGATGAATACCTGACGATCGTGGCGCAGTGGTTGTCCTCCTTTGAAGTGCCCGCGACAGCGATTGAAGCGGCACGCGCTGACGCCCTGATCTGGGCGCTCGAGCGGGGCTCCCGCAGCGGGCGCGTGGCCTACCAGTTTGCACGCGACTACGCCGGCCGGCACGCTGGCGCTGCGTGAACTCACCCTTGAGCGAACCAACCCTCATAGCCAATGCCGAACTACCGCGCAGCGGCGGCGTCGACAGGGCGCCGATTGATGTGGCGGTTGGTGTGCTTTTCAGGCCGGGCGGAGACTTCCTGCTGACCAGCCGTCCAGCGGGCAAGGTCTATCAGGGCTATTGGGAATTTCCCGGCGGCAAGACCGAAGCAGGGGAGACCATCGAGCAGGCCCTGCGGCGCGAGTTGCACGAAGAACTGGGCATACTGATAGGCGCAGCCCACCCTTGGCGCTGCGCGATGGTGGACTATCCTCACGCGCTGGTGCGCCTGAATTTTCTCAAAGTTTACGAATGGCGCGGGGCGCTTCAGATGCGCGAAGGGCAGGCCTGCTCGTGGCAGCATCTGCCAGTGCAGGTGGCGCCGGTGTTACCGGGAACCCTGCCCGTACTTCAGTGGCTGGCGGATGAGGGCGGCGAGTCCTCAATTGGCTGATCTTCAGCATTGCTGCTGGCAGCCAGGCGAAAGCCCTCGCTGGCCCAGGCGCCCAGATCCACGTTCTTGCAGCGCGCGCTGCAAAATGGTCGATACGGATTGGAGATCGCGTAAATGCTTTCGCCGCCGCAGGTCGGGCAAGTGACGCGCTTTGGCGTAACCGGGATCGGTCTGTCGACTGTGGTCATGAGCACAGGGTCAGTTCAAACCCGGTGTCCTCGGTGCTGGCGTGCAACTTGTCATCGTCGCCATGGCGCATCAGTCGAATGGACACCATCAGCCGGTTGCCGCTGATTTCGGGGATCAGTTCCAGCGCAGAGTCGAGTGTCATGCGCAGCAACTGAAACGTTTTGCCTTGTGGCAGGTTTTGCTGAAACTGACCGGCGACCGCCATCACCTTCTGCGCTGTGCTGGAGCCGCGCAGCAGTTTGAGCAACAGGTAAATCGCCTCAGCCAGAGGGCTCAGCGTGCCAGCCCAGCGTTCCAGATCTGCCCTGCGCTGGGCGGCGCCATGCTGCTGCCACGCGTAATACGCCGGCAGGTCAAAGGCGCAGGTACCACCGGGAATGCCAACGCGGCTGCGGATACCCATGAGCCAGTCGTTTTCCGTGAGCGACTGGCCTGCCTTGCCAGGAAGATTGTTCAAGGCAGAAAAGCAGCGATCGACCTGATTGAAAATCCTGTCAAGCACTTCGGTGGCAATCGCCGGATTGTTCCGATAGCTGTCGAGCAGATGCTTTTGCTTGTCCAGGTCCTTGAGCACATCCGACTTGAGATCGGCGCGCGCTCCGACATCCATCACTTCAAAAATCGTGACCAGCGCGAAGTGATGGTCCAGGGCTGATTCGCGCGAGATGAATTCTCCCAGCCGCAGAAAAAGTTGCTCCAGTCGCAAATAGGTGCGGATGCGCTCGTTAAAGGGGTATTCGTAAAGGATCACGCTAGTTTCTGTGCTCAGTCCATCGGCGGTGCTACCCTGATGATAGCCCGAAGCGGGCTGAAATTTCCTGCAGCTGCGCTGCCAGTTCATCCAGCGACAGGTCGACGTTGAAGATCACGCTGTCGGCTGCCGCCAGGCGGCGGCTGCGGCTGGCCTGCGAAGCAATGATGCTTTGCACCTGTGATCGCGACAACTGGTTGCGCGCCATGACGCGGCTGATCTGGACTTCTGCGGTGCAATCGACCACCAGCACATGATCCAGGTCGTGCCGCCAGTGTGCAGACTCGACCAGCAGGGGAATATCGAAGACGATGCAGGGGCAAGCCTGCTCAGCCAGCAGCGCTGCCTGACGCCGGCTTTCCAGCCCGACCAGGGGATGAATGATGGCTTCCAGTCGTTGTCGCGCACCTGGATCGCTGTGCACGGTCTGGCGTACACGGTCGCGCTCCAGAGCACCGTCGGCGCCTACAAAATCCTGACCAAAAGTCGCTGCAATGGCCGGCATCGCCAGGCCTCCTGCCGCGGTCAGCTGGCGCGAAATGGCATCTGCGTCAACCAGGCCTGCGCCCAGCCCAACCAGCATACGGGCGACCGTGCTTTTGCCGCTGCCAATGCCGCCGGTCAATCCGAGCCGCACAGGGGGATGCATCGTTCAAAGTCCGACCAGATGAAGCAGCGTGCCCGGACCGAAAACCATGACTGCCAAGCCGGCACCCGCCAGAAAGGGACCAAACGGAAGGTAACCACCCTCGCGCAGACCGCTGGAAAATTTCATCGCCATGCCGATCACGGCGCCAATGACAGAGGACATCAGGATGATTGGCACCAGTGCCTGCCAGCCGAACCACGCGCCCAGCGCGGCAAAGAGTTTGAAATCGCCAAAACCCATGCCCTCCTTGCCCGTGATCAGCTTGAAGGCCCAGTAGATCAGCCACAGCGAGAGATAGCCCGCAACAGCGCCCCAGAATGCTTCCTCCAGCGGGACGCTGGTCCAATGGAGTGCGGCGGCAATCAGCCCGGCCCAGAGCAGCGGCAGCGTCATCGTGTCGGGCAGCAAGGTGGTATCCCAGTCGATCAAGGCCAGTGCCAGCAAGGTCGCCGAAAATGCGCTCCACAATAGCGCTGTCGGGGTTGCACCCCATTTCCAGGCGCAACAAAAAAACAGGATGCCAGTGCTCAGTTCCACCAGGGGATAGCGCGGACTGATACCGGCCTGACAGGCAGAACACCTGCCGCGCAGGAACAGGTAGCTCAGGACCGGAATATTCTCGTGCCAGGCGATGGCATGGCCACAGTGGGGGCAGCGCGAACGGGGGTGCATCAGGTTGAAAGGTTCCGGCGCCAGCACGGGCTGGCCGCTCTGTTCTGCACACTCGGCCTTCCACTGTGCCTCCAGCATGATGGGCAGGCGGTGGATCACGACATTGAGAAAACTGCCGATCAAGAGCCCCAGGACGCCGAACAGGGCGGCGTCAACTCCGTTTGATATCAACATCAGACTATCTGCCCCAGTTTGAAGATGGGCAGGTACATGGCGACCACAATGCCGCCAATCACCGTGCCCAGAATGACAATGATGATGGGCTCCATCAGGCTTGAAATGCCCGCGACCATGTCATCGACCTCGGCTTCGTAGAAATCGGCGGCCTTGCCCAGCATGTGATCGATGGAGCCCGACTCCTCGCCAATGGCACACATCTGTAGAACCATGGTTGGAAAAAGACCCACATTGCCCATGGCAACCGTCAGCGCAGTGCCGGTCGACACCTCCTGCTGAATCTTCTTGGTGGCAGACAGGTAGACCAGGTTGCCGGCTGCACCACCGACCGAATCAAGCGCTTCCACCAGAGGCACGCCGGCCGCGAACATGGTCGACAGCGTGCGCGTCCAGCGCGCGACGCAGGATTTGTCCACCAGTACACCAAAGATGGGCATCTTGAGCAAGATGCGGTCCATCACGTGCTGCATCGGCTCGCTGCGCCGCCAGGCCTGCATGAAAAAATAGAAACCACCGCCCATCGATCCAAAAATCAGCCACCAGTATTTGACGAATATCTCGCTGATTGCAATCACCACAAGCGTGGGTGTCGGCAAGTCAGCACCAAAATTGGTGAACACTTCCTTGAACGCCGGCACGACAAAGATCATGATCACCGCAGTCACCACAAACGCGACAATCAACACCGAAATCGGGTACATCAGGGCCGACTTGATCTTTGACTTCATGGCCTCGGTCTTTTCCATGTAGACCGCAAGCCGGTCCAGCAACTGGTCCAGAATACCGGCGGTTTCACCAGCCTCGATCAGATTGCAGTAAAGGTTGTCAAAGTACAGGGGATACTTGCGAAAGGCGATGCTCAGCGAGGTGCCGGTTTCGACATCAGTGCGGATGTCGTTGAGCAGCTTGGTGACACTCGCGTTGGGGTTGCCGCGGCCAACGATGTCGAAGGCCTGCAGCAGGGGCACACCGGCTTTCATCATGGTTGCCAGCTGGCGCGTGAAAATCGCCAGATCTTTGGGTTTGATCGCCTTTCCAGAGCGCATCTTGCGCTTCTTGATCTTGGACGGCGTCACACCCTGGCGGCGCAGTGCAGCTTGTACCTGATGTTCGCCGCCGGCCCTGATTTCGCCGTGCACCGATTTCCCGTTGCGGTCGCGGCCTTCCCATTCAAAGACGTAGTCCTTGATGCCCTTGATCCTTGAAGTTACCATCGTGTCCTCTGGATTGCTGGTTTATTCGTTCGTCACAGCGAGCACTTCTTCCAGCGAAGTCAGACCCAGTTTAACTTTGTGCAAGCCAGCCTGGCGCAGCGTGCGTACGCCTTCCAGTGCTGCTTGCTGGCCGACCTCCAGAGCGTTGCCATCGCGCAGAATGATGCGCTGCATGTCCTCGCTGATCGGCATGACCTGGTAGATGCCGACGCGGCCCTTATAACCTTTGGTGCAGCTGGCGCAGCCGACCGGACGGTACGAAACCCAGGGCTCATTGAGCTCGTTGTCCTGATAGCCGGCATCGAGCAGCGCCTTTCGCGGAATATCAATCGGTGCCTTGCATTTTGCGCAGAGGCGCCGGGCCAGACGCTGTGCGGTGATCAGAATGACGCTGGAGGCTATGTTGAACGGGGCAATCCCCATGTTGCGCAGACGTGCCAGCGTCGCTGGCGCGTCATTGGTGTGCAGCGTCGACAGCAGCAGGTGTCCGGTTTGTGCCGCCTTGATCGAGATGTCGGCGGTTTCCAGGTCGCGAATTTCACCGACCATGATGATGTCGGGGTCCTGTCGGAGAAAGGACTTCAGGGCGGCGGAAAAAGTCAGACCGGCCTTGTCATTGATATTGACCTGGTTGATGCCGGGCAGATTGATTTCGCAGGGGTCTTCCGCGGTTGCGATGTTCAGGCCCGGCTTGTTCAGCAGGTTCAGGCAGGTGTACAGCGACACTGTCTTGCCTGACCCAGTCGGACCTGTCACCAGGATCATGCCATAGGGCCGTTCAATGGCTCGCAACAATCTCTCTTTTTCGACGGGCTCGTATCCCAGGGCATCGATGCCGAGCTTGGCGATACTGGGATCCAGGATACGGATCACGATCTTTTCGCCGAACATGGTCGGCAAGGTGCTGACACGGAAATCGATGATACGGTCCGGTCCGACCTTGAGCGTCATCTTGCCATCCTGCGGAATGCGCTTTTCCGAGATGTCCATCCTCGAGATGACCTTGATGCGCGAGGCCAGTTTGTCCTTGATGGCAATCGGCGGTGCTGCAATTTCGTGCAGTTCGCCGTCAATGCGAAAGCGCACACGGTAATGGTGCTCGTAGGGCTCAAAGTGCAGATCGGATGCGTGCAGGCTGTACGCATCGAGCAGCATCTTCTGCAGGAACCGGACGACCGGGGCGTCCTCGATTTCAGAAGCAGAGTTGTCCTCAATTTCGGTGAGGGCAGCGGAGCCGGATTCGTCAAACTCGAACTCGTTACCGATGATGCTGTCCATCGTCTCCACAGCCGAGGCGGCGCTGCTCGATACCAGCGCCAGCAGCTTGTCGTATTCAGCAACCACCCAGTCAACGCGCAGCTGGGTCGCGAACTTGATTTTTTCAATGGCTTCGTTGTCCGACGGGTCGGCCGTCGCAACGATCAGCCGGTTGTGACGTTTGGCCAGTACGACGACCCGGTAATCGAGGCATATCCTGGGGTCAAGCAACCCCTTGGGCAAGCGCTGCGCATCAATCGCTTTCAGATCGATCAGAGGCGTGGAGAAGGCGGCCGACAGCGTGTGCGCCAGGTCAATCGCCGACACTGCGCCCGAGCCGGTGAGTTCGGCGATGAAGCTGGTTCGCGCGGCCTGTGCCTTGCGATAGATGTCTTCGGCCTTCTGCTGCCCAATTTTCCCGGCCAGCACAAGCGCACGCCCCAAGCCTGGCAGGATGGTGCTGGAGGTTTCAGGAAGAACGAGATCGACTGCGGCCATAGGGTGGAATGTACTACGACATGTCCAGGGTCTGGGTGATTATCGCCAGTTGTGTGCGCGACGTGCCCGGACAGTCCGACCGAGCTGTCTGATAATGACCAACTTGTGCAGCAACCAGAGTAGTCCATGAACGCGCCTGACCCCTTGACTCGACCCGACATCAGTCTTGCCGACAAATACCAGGTCAGGCAGGGCTGGGTCTTTCTGGCGGGCACGCAGGCACTGGTGCGTCTGCCCATCCAGCAGCGTTTGCGCGATGAGGCCGAGGGCAAGAAGACCGGCGGCTATGTCTCGGGTTACCGTGGCTCGCCGCTCGGTCGTTACGACATGGACCTGTGGCAGGCCGAAGCGGTTCTCAAGCAGAACAATGTTGTCTTTCGAGCGGCCGTCAACGAAGACCTGGCAGCCACCGCCATCTGGGGCTCCCAGCATGTAGGCAGTTTCCCGGGCGCCCGTGTCGACGGTGTCTTTGGCATCTGGTACGGCAAGGGACCGGGTGTCGACCGCAGTGGCGATGTGCTGCGTCATGCCAACAGCGCGGGCACGAGCGCTCTCGGGGGCGTGCTTGCGCTGGCGGGAGACGACCATGGCGCCAAGTCGTCCACCATCACCAATTTTTCCGACCAGATTTTCATTGCTGCCGGGCTGCCTGTGCTGTATCCGTCCAACACGCAGGAACTACTTGACTTCGGCCTGCACGGCATCGCGATGTCGCGTTTTTCCGGATGCTGGGTTGGCATGAAAGTGGTGACCGATGTCGTTGAAGGCGGAGGCACGATTTACGTCGGTCCTGACTCGCCCAAGATCGTTCTGCCCGAGGTGCCCTCGTTGCCAGCCGGCACGCCGATGGGTGCGCCCAGCCTCTCCATCCGGCCCTTCGATACGGCCCTGCTGGCCGAAGAGCGGCTCTACAACCACAAGCTCTACGCGGCCCTGGCCTATGCCCGCGCCAATCATCTGAACGTCATCAGCAGCGACACCGACAAGCCGCGCCTGACCATTGTGTCGGCCGGCAAGGCCTACCAGGACGTGCGCCAGGCCGTGGTGGAACTGGGATGGTCGGCAGCCCAACTGGCTGAGATGGGCATCCGCATCGCCAAGGTCGGCATGACCTGGCCGCTCGACCCCGAGTTTGTGCGCACACTGGCGCAGGGAGTGGACGCGATTCTGGTCGTGGAAGAAAAACGGCCACTGCTCGAAGAACAGATCAAGTCGATTCTGTACGATCTGAATCTGGACAAGAGGCCCAAAGTGATTGGCAAAGCGCTCGGCGCGCCCACCTACGGCCTGGAACGCTCGGCAAGGGTGTTCCCGAACAACGCCGAAATCTCGCCGCTGATCGTCGCCAAAGTGCTGCTCGACGTCATGCTGATGCTGCAGCCGGACTGCGGCTTGCAAGCGATCAGCCTGCCCGGTCCGAAGGCGTCCGGGCCGGGATCGCCTCAACGCAACGCCAGCTTCTGCTCCGGCTGTCCGCACAACCGATCCACCAAGGTGATCGAGGGCTCGCGGGCGCTGGCCGGCATCGGCTGCCACACGATTGCCATGCTGAACAACCCGCGCACCACCGGCACGGTGTCCCACATGGGAGGCGAAGGTGCGATGTGGCTGGGTCAGCAACCTTTTACCGACGAGCCTCATGTGTTCGCCAATATGGGCGACGGTACATTTTTTCACTCCGGCTTCCTCGCCATCCGGCAGGCGGTGGCGGCCAAGGTGCCGATGACCTACAAGCTGCTGGTCAACGGCTTTGTTTCGATGACCGGCGGCCAACCAGTGGACGGCGATCTGACAGTGCCGCAAACCATACGCGAGTTGCTGGCCGAAGGCGTCAGCGAAGTCGTGCTGGTCAGTGATGAGCCCGAAAAATACGCGAGCGCCAATTTGCCAGCTGAGGTCAAGGTGCATCACCGCGACGACATGGAGATGGTGCAACGCCGGCTGCGAGAACAAAAGGGCGTGACCGTGCTGGTCTACGAGCAGCCCTGCGCCACCGAGCGCCGGCGCTTGCGCAAGCGCGGCAAGTGGGCGGACCCGGCCAAGCGCAGCTTCATCAATGCGGCGGTCTGCGAAGGTTGTGGCGACTGCGGCACAGTTTCGAACTGCCTGTCAATCGAGCCGCTGGAAACACCGCTCGGGCGCAAGCGCCAGATCAACCAGAACAGTTGCAACAAGGATTTCACCTGTGTCGAAGGATTTTGTCCCAGTTTTGTCAGCGTGCATGGTGGCGCGCTGCGCAAACCGGCCAAGGTCAGCAGCCAGACCAGCGCTGCGCTGCCCGAGCCGGCCATGCCGGTCTTTGAGCGCCCCACGCGCAGTTTCAGTGTGTTGGTCGGCGGCATTGGCGGCACCGGCGTCGTCACCATCGGCCAGTTGCTGGGCATGGCGGCGCACATCGACGGCCTGGCTTGCTCGATTCTGGACGTGACCGGGCTGTCGCAAAAATACGGCGCTGTGCTCTCGCATGTGCACATGGCGCCGAGCGCCGCCATGTTGCACGCAACCCGCATTGCACCGGGCGAGGCCGATACCGTGATCGGCTGCGACCTGATCGTGACCGCTGGCGATGAAGCGCTGTCGCGCATGCGCGCCGGGCGTACCTGCGCCGTGGTCTGCACCGACGTGACGCCGACTTCGGAATTTGCCCGCAATGCCGACTGGAGCGTGGACGCGGACGCCATGCTGAAGAACATTGGAAGTGTCTGCGGCGAGCAGTTCTTTGCCGCCAATGGGATCGAGATTGCCCGGGCTCTGATGGGTGACAGCGTTGCCTCCAACATGTTCATGCTTGGCGCTGCCTGGCAGCGCGGCTGGGTGCCGGTCACCCTCGAAGCACTGAACAAGGCGATCGAGCTCAACGCCGTGCAGATCGAATTCAACAAGGCTGCCTTTCTCTGGGGCCGGCGCGCCGCTACCGATCTGGCGGCGGTGCAAAAAGTGGCAACGCCAGCCAACGTCGTCAAGTTTGTTCCGCGCACGAACGAGTCTCTGTCTGAGTTGATGCAGCGCCATCGGACCTTTCTGACAGAGTATGAGAACACGGCTTACGCCACGCGCTATCGCACCCTGGTGGAGCGGGTTGCCAAGGTGGACCTGCAACTCGGTGCCAAGGAGCGACTGTCCAGAGCCGTGGCCCAGAGTTATTTCAAGCTGCTGGCAAGCAAGAACGAATGGGAAGTGGCGCGTCTCTATTGTTCCGACGCTTTCAGGCAACAACTCGCCAGCACCTTCGAGGGCGATTACCGGTTGCACTTTCACCTCGGTGCCTGGCCTTTTGGCAAAGTGGACAAAACCACGGGCAAGATCCGGAAGGCTGAAGCTGGTCCCTGGGTCATGACCGCGTTCAAGGTGATGAATGCGCTGCGTGGTCTGCGGGGAACCTGGCTCGATCCATTTCGCAACAACGCCGAGCGTCTGCTTGACGCGCGCTTGCTGGCCGAGTACGAGCAGGAAATCGAGAGCCTTCTGAACTTACCGCAGACACAGTCACTCGACACACTGGTCGCGCTGGCGGCCCTGCCGCAGAAGATTCGCGGCTATGGCCACGTGCGTGAAGCGTCTGCTGCTGCGGTGGCGAAGGAGCGTGAGAGTTTGTTGGCCGGCGCGTCGGCGCCGCTGGCCAAGCTTGCCTGAGCAGGCAGCGGCAGCATAAACCGCTGTGCAAGGACAGATTGTCCCGCCCGGCGCGGGTCTTCCATAAAGAGATGCACCAGGCTTGGCTCATTGGCCAGCGAAACTACATCAAATCAATAGTTCAATAATAGTTGTACAATCAAAACATGGATACATCGTCGGCCGTCAAAATCTTCGAATCCCTCTCGTCAGGCATCCGTCTGGACATTTACCGGCTGCTGGTCAAGGCCGGTCCCGCTGGTTTGGTGGCCGGCGAAATCGGCACTGAACTGGGCGTGCCACCAACCAACCTTTCCTTCCACCTGAAGGCGCTGACGCAGTCGCAACTGCTGTCGGTGACGCAGGAGGGGCGTTTTCTGCGCTATCGCGCCCAACTGGCCCTGATGCAGGACTTGGTCGCCTACCTGACCCAGGAATGTTGCTCCGGGCATCCTGAGCTCTGCGCTGAAACCTGCTTGAAAGAATTCAACTCATGACAGATCAAGTCCTGAACGTGCTGTTCCTGTGCACCCACAATTCGGCGCGCAGCATCCTGGCCGAAGCCATCCTGAACCACATCGGCAAAGGCCGCTTCAAGGCTTGGTCGGCTGGCAGCAGTCCGCGCGAGAACCAGCAGCCCCATCCGCTGGGCTTGCAGGTACTGCAGGCCGCAGGTATGGCGACCGAGGGGCTGCGCAGCAAGTCCTGGGACGAATTTGGCAAACCCGACGCACCCCATATGGATCTGGTGATCACAGTCTGCGACAACGCGGCCGGTGAGGTTTGCCCCTACTGGCCCGGCCAACCCGCCACGGCGCATTGGGGCTACGCCGATCCTTCCGCGGGTGAAGGTAGCGACGTGCAGAAACTTGAAGCGTTCCGGCAGACCCTGCATGCGATCAAGCGTCGCCTGGACATTCTGATCAGCTTGCCGATCGAAAAACTGCAAAAGACCATGCTGCAAACCACCGCCCGCGAACTGGCCAAGGCTTGAAATCATGAACGTCTTTGAGCGCTACCTCACGGTCTGGGTTTTTCTGTGCATTGTGGTCGGCATTGCGCTGGGTCAGTTGCTGCCCGGTGTGTTCCAGACCATAGGCGCGTTGGAAGTTGCGCATGTCAATCTGCCAGTCGGTCTGCTGATCTGGGTCATGATCATCCCGATGCTGGTCAAGGTCGATTTTGGCGCCTTGCAGGAAGTGCGTAAACACATCAAGGGCATAGGCGTTACGCTTTTTGTCAACTGGCTGGTCAAGCCCTTCACCATGGCTTTTCTGGGCTGGTTTTTCATACGCCACCTGTTTGCACCGCTGCTGCCGCCGGACCAGATCGACAGCTACATCGCCGGCCTGATTCTGCTGGCAGCCGCGCCGTGCACGGCCATGGTCTTTGTATGGAGCCGGCTCACCGGCGGCGACCCGCTGTTCACGCTGTCGCAGGTCGCGCTCAACGACAGCATCATGGTGCTGGCCTTTGCGCCGCTGGTGGCTTTTCTGC
>JBAXNI010000060.1:0-17144 GCA_037133835.1 Comamonadaceae bacterium
GCTTGACCCACGGCGCTTACGCGTCGCTGCTCACCCACGGCACCGAAGAGCAAAAACAGACCTATCTACACAAAATGACCAGCGGCGAATGGACCGGCACCATGTGTTTGACCGAGGCGCACTGCGGAACCGATCTGGGTCTGATGCGCACCAAGGCTGAGCCGCAAGCGGACGGCACATTCAAGCTCACGGGTAACAAGATCTTCATCAGCGCCGGTGAGCAGGACATGACAGCCAACATCATCCACCTGGTATTGGCGCGGCTGCCCGATGCGCCGCCCGGCATCAAGGGTGTCAGCCTGTTCATCGTGCCCAAGTTCCTGGTCAACAAGGATGGTTCCCTGGGAGCGCGCAACGGCATTTACTGCGGTGGTCTCGAGCACAAGATGGGCATTCATGGCAACGCAACGGCGCAGATCGTGCTTGACGGCGCCATTGGCACCATGGTTGGTCAGGCCAACAAGGGCATGAATGGCATGTTTGTCATGATGAATGCGGCGCGTTTGGGCGTTGGTAATCAGTCTCTCGGCTTGACCGAAGTGGCTTACCAGAATGCGCTTGCCTACGCCAAGGACCGCATCCAGATGCGTTCCCTGACCGGGCCCAAGGCCAAGGACAAACCGGCCGACCCCATCATCGTCCATCCCGATGTGCGCAAGATGCTGCTCACGGCCAAGGCCTACGCCGAGGGTGGGCGTGCCCTGATGTGCTTCAGCTCGATGTTGCTGGAAAAAGAGCATAACCACCCGGATGAAAAAGTACGTAAGGATTCTGGCGAACTGCTGGCCATGCTGACGCCTATCGTCAAAGCCTTCCTCACGGATAACGGCTGGACCGCGACTTCGGCTTGCCTGCAGGTCTTTGGAGGTCACGGCTTCATCAAGGAATGGGGTATGGAGCAGTTCGTACGCGATGCCCGCATCAACATGATTTACGAAGGCACCAACACCGTCCAGTCGCTGGATTTGCTGGGCCGCAAGATTCTGGGTAATAACGGTGCGACGCTGCGCAAATTTGGCAAGCTGGTCGCCAAACTGGTGGAAGAAGAGGGCGTCAACGAGAAGATGGCCGAATTCATCACGCCCATCGCCGTGCTGGGCGAACAGATGACCAAGTTCACCACCGAGATCGGGTTCAAGGGTTTCCAGAATCCCGACGAAGTCGGCGCTGCGGCGGTCGACTATCTGCGCGTTGCCGGGCATCTGGTTTTCGGTTACTTCTGGGCACGCATGGCGCAAGTGGCATTGCGCCAGATTGCCGCCGGCAATACGGAGCCGTTCTATCTGGCAAAACTCCAGACGGCGCGCTTCTATTTCGCCAAATTGTTCCCGGAAACAGCTACATTGATGCGTACCGCGCGCGCCGGCAGCAAGGTGCTGATGGACACCGACGCGGTATTTGCGTAAAGCGTTTTTTCGTTCGTTCAACTACAAAGAGGAGTTCACCATGTTTCGTTTCGTCTTTGCACTTGCATTCAGCATCCTGTCGACCTCAGCCATGGCGCAGATGACACCCGTCGGCCTCTGGAAGACCATCGATGACGATGGCAAGACCGAAAAGTCGCTGGTGCGCATCACCGAAAAGGGTGGTGTGCTGTCTGGCGTGATCGAGAAGATCTTTGACCCGACCAAGCAGGATTCCAAATGCGATCAGTGCAGCGATGAACGCAAGGACAAGCCGGCTTTGGGGATGACCATCATTCGCAACGTCCGTCAGGATGCAGACGACAAGGGTTTGTGGACCGGTGGCGAGATTCTGGATCCGAACAATGGCAAGACGTACAAAACCAGATTGAAGCCGGTTGACGGTGGAAAGACGCTTGAGATGCGGGGTTACATCGGGTTTCTCTACCGCACGCAGGTCTGGCATCGCGTCGAGTGACACTGGCCCCGGGCTCGTCCGGGGCGGTGTGAGAAAACAGCTTAGGAGTATGTTGTGAGTCGATTTCAAGTCCGTAAAGTTGCCGTGCTGGGTGCTGGCGTGATGGGGGCGCAGATTGCGGCGCACCTGGTTAACGTCAAAGTGCCGGTCATCCTGTTTGACCTGCCTGCCAAGGATGGCCCCAAAAATGGCATCGTCAGCAAGGCCGTTGAGGGTTTGAAGAAGCTCAAACCGGCACCGTTGGGTGTGGCGGCCGACGCGGCCCTGATTGGCCAGGCCAATTACGAGGAGCACCTGGAACTGCTCAAGGACTGCGATCTGGTGATCGAAGCGATTGCCGAACGCATGGACTGGAAACTCGATCTGTACCGGAAAATCGCCCCCTTCCTGGCACCGCACGCGATCGTCGCGTCCAACACTTCCGGCCTGTCGATCACCCAATTGAGTGAGGTGCTGCCGCAGGAGATCAAGCCACGCTTCTGTGGCATCCATTTCTTCAATCCGCCGCGCTACATGATGCTGGTGGAACTGATCAACACGCCCACCACCGAGCCGCAGATTCTGGATGATCTGGAAACTTTTGTTACCAGCGTGCTGGGCAAGGGTGTGGTGCGCGCCAAGGACTCGCCCAATTTCATTGCCAACCGCGTTGGCATTGCCGGCATGCTGGCCACCATGAAAGAGGTTGCCAATTTCGGCCTCAGCTACGACGTAGTGGACGACCTCACCGGCAAGAAACTTGGCCGCGCCAGTTCCGGCACCTTCCGCACCGCCGACGTGGTGGGCTTGGACACCATGGCCCATGTCATCAAGACCCTGCAGGACACGCTCAGTCTTGAAGTCGATCCCTTTTACGAGAGTTTTGCCACCCCTGAGGTGCTCAAGACTTTGCTCGACATGGGCAACCTGGGGCAAAAAACCAAGGCGGGCTTTTTTAAGAAGGTCGGGCGCGATGTGATGCGCTTCGAACTGGAGTCAGGTGAGTACGTACCGGCCGGCCAGAAGGCCGATGAGGTCTACGCCCGCATGCTGAAAAAGCCGGCGGCCCAGCGCCTGCAACTGCTGCGCAACAGCGAGGGTGCGCAGGGGCAATTCCTGTGGGCCATTCTGCGCAACAGTTTTCATTACTGTGCCGTGCATCTGGCCTCGATTGCCGACAACGCGCGTGACGTGGACTACTGCATGCGCTGGGGTTTTGGCATGAAGCAGGGGCCGTTTGAGTTGTGGCAGGAAGCCGGCTGGCTGACGGTGGCCAACATGATCAAGGAAGACATCGACGCCGGCAAGGCGCTGTGCAAGGCGCCGCTGCCGGACTGGGTTTTCAAAGGGCCGGTGGCTGACGCTGGCGGCGTTCATACAGAACAAGGTTCCTGGAATCCCAGCAGTGGCCAGTTTGTCCTGCCGCGCAGCCTGCCGGTCTATGCGCGCCAACACTTCCCCGAGAGTGTGCTGGGCGCCAACGCACCCTCGGCTCAGACCGCCGGCAAGACTTTGCATGAGGATGAAGCCATCCGACTGTGGACGCTCGACGATGAAGTGCTGATTGCAAGTATCAAGACCAAGATGCACGCCATCAGCCCGGGTGTGGTTGAAGGCTTGCTGCAGGGCATTGAGTTGGCCGAGGCTGGCTACCAGGGAATGGTGGTCTGGTCGAGCGATGAGATGTTCTCGGCCGGGGCCGATCTGCAAGCCATGCTGCCGGCCTTCATGATCGGCGGCGCCGCAGCGATTGACGGCGCCGAGGCGGAAATGCAGCAAGCCATGCTCAGGCTGCGCTATGCCAATGTGCCGGTGGTGTCGGCAGTGCGCGGTCTGGCATTGGGCGGTGGCTGCGAACTGGCTGTCTATTCCGCCAAACGCGTTGTCGCGATGGAAAGTTATATCGGCCTGGTCGAAGTCGGTGTCGGTCTGGTACCCGGTGCTGGTGGTCTGACTTACATCGCCCGGCGTGCCGCCGAGAATGCGGCCGCCTCTACCGGCAAGGACTTGCTGCCCTTCCTGACCGAGGGCTTTACGGCTGCAGCCATGGCCAAAGTCGGGACCAGCGCACTGGAGTCACGCAAGCTCGGCTATGTGCTGGAGAGCGACGTGATCGTGGCCCATAAGGATGAGCTGCTGTTTGTCGCGATCAACGAGGCCAAGGCCATGTTCAAGTCCGGCTACCGTGCGCCGCACAAGCGCATGTTCCAGGTGGCAGGCCGCAGCGGTGTGGCCACGATCAAGGGGTCGTTGGTCAACATGCGCGACGGTGGCTTTGTCAGCGCGCACGACTTCCACATTGCCGGACTGATTGCCGAGGTCGTGTGCGGCGGTGATGTCGATGCCGGCAGTCTGGTGACAGAAGAGTACGTGATGGCGCTGGAGCGCAAGGCTTTCTGTTCGCTGCTGACGCACCCCAAGACACAGGAACGCATCATGGGAATGATGTCCACGGGTAAGCCAGTGAGAAATTAATAACTTTGTGGGACAGACCAAGAATTGCGCAGCAATTTTGCTCTGTCCCCAACTGATTGAGAGATCCCATGAAACAAATTCAAGAAGCCTATATCGTTGCCGCCACCCGTACGCCGATTGGCCGCTCGCACCGCGGCTATTTCCGCAACACGCGGCCCGATGCCTTGCTCGTCAACGTCCTGCAGGCAGCGCTGGCGCAAGTGCCGACTCTGGACCCGAAAGCGATTGAAGACCTGATCTGTGGTTGTGCCATTCCCGAAGGCCAGCAGGGGCTCAACATTGCGCGCATCGGCGCCGTGCTGGCCGGTCTGCCGACCAGTGTCGGTGGCATCACCGTCAACCGATTTTGCGCTTCCGGTCTGTCTGCGGTGCAAATGGCGGCCGACCGCATTCGCGTCGGCGAAGCCGATGTGATGATCGCCGCCGGTGTCGAGAGCATGAGCATGGTGCCCATGATGGGCAACGCGCCCTCGCTGTCGCCGGCGATGTTCAACAGCGACGAGAACATCGGCATTGCCTACGGCATGGGACTGACCGCTGAAAAGGTGGCAACACAGTGGAAAGTCAGCCGCCAAGCGCAGGACGAGTTTGCCGTCGCCTCACACCAGCGCGCGCTGGCGGCCATGGCGGCCGGCCAGTTCAGCGATGAAATCACACCGGTTGAGGTGATTGACCGTTCACCCGACCTGCAAAGCGGGAGCGTCATTGAGACCCGCCGCACCGTCAGTCTGGACGAGGGCGCACGCGCGGACACAACACTTGAAGGGCTGGCCAAACTCAAGACGGTGTTTGCCGCGCGCGGCTCCGTGACGGCCGGCAACAGTTCGCAAACCTCGGACGGCGCCGGCGCACTGATTCTGGCCAGCGAAGCGGCAGTCAAACGCTTTGGCTTGAAGCCGCTGGCTCGCTTCGTCAGCTTTGCCGCCAAGGGTGTGCCGCCGCACATCATGGGCATTGGTCCGATCGAGGCGATTCCGGCGGCGCTGCGCTACGCCGGCCTGAAGCAGGACGACATTGACTGGATTGAACTCAACGAAGCCTTTGCAGCGCAATCGCTGGCGGTCATCAACACGCTCGGTCTGGACCCGGCCAAGGTGAACCCGATGGGCGGTGCCATCGCCTTGGGTCATCCGCTCGGTGCCACGGGCGCCATCCGTTCCGCTACCGCCATCCACGCCCTGCACCGCAACAAACTGCGCTACGGCATGGTGTCCATGTGCGTTGGCATGGGACAAGGCGCAGCCGGCATTTTTGAGCGCGTCTGAAGGGCGCGTCACGCACCGGACTGCAGCAAGATTGCGTCGCGGGCATACTGTGGCGATGAACAAGCATCCGTTTGACCTCGCACTGCAGCTCACACCGCTGGAACCAGGCGTCTATCAGGGTAGTACGTGCGCAGCCTACTGGAACATGGTCGGGCCGTTCGGCGGGGTCACCGCGGCCACCGCCCTGAACGCTGTGTTGCAGCATCCGGCGCTGCTGGGCGAGCCGGTTTCCCTGACGGTGAACTATGCAGGGGCCTTGCTCGCCGGTGCCTTCAGAATCAAAGCGACAGCGCAACGCACGAATCGCTCTACCCAGCATTGGACGATCGAAATGACGCAGCCCAACACGTCGGGTGTGCAAGAGGTGATGCTGACGGCCACGGCGCTCACGGCGGCGCGTCGTCCGACCTGGGGCAGCGAAGACACAGCGATGCCAATGGTGCCGCGGCCGACCGGTTTGCCGGAAGAAAAACCGATGACCGGGGTTGAATGGGTCCATCGCTACGACATGCGCTTTGTCGAGGGTCCCTTTCCGAGGGAGTGGGATGGCCGCGGTGACAGCAGCCTGTCGCAACTATGGATGCGTGACATGCCACTGCGCGTGCTCGACTTCTGCTCGCTCTCGGCCATGGCCGACATCTTCTACCCCCGCGTTTATCTGCGCCGCGCCTTGCGCGTTCCCGCTGGTACCGTGTCGATGACCGTCTATTTTCATGCCGATAGCACTCAGTTGAGGGAGTCGGGCACGGGTCACCTGCTTGGTCAGGCGCGGGCACAGACCTTTCGCAATGGCTTTTTCGATCAGACTTCGCAGTTGTGGAGCGAAGCCGGCCTGTTGCTGGCAACCACCAACCAGATCGTCTACTACAAGGAATGAACAAAGTAGCCCTGATCATCGGTGCGGGTGACGCCACGGGTGGCGCCATCGCCCGACGTTTTGCGCGTGAAGGCTTCACCGCCTGTGTGACCCGGCGCAGCCTGGACAAGCTGCAGCCCCTGCTCGATGCCATCCGCGCTGACGGTGGAGCCGCACATGGCTTTGCCAGCGATGCCCGCAAGGAAGAAGACGTGGTGGCACTGGTTGAGCAAATCGAATCGACCATCGGGCCGATCGAGGTGCTGGTATTCAACATCGGCGCCAACGCACCCAGCAGTATTCTTCAGGAGACGGCGCGCAAGTACTTCAAGATTTGGGAGATGGCCTGCTTCGGCGGTTTTCTCAACGGTCGCGAAGTTGCCAAGCGCATGGTCGCTCGCGCCAGTGCGCAGCGAGCGCAAACCATCGTCTTCACCGGAGCCACGGCGTCGCTGCGTGGCAGCGCCAATTTTGCGGCTTTTGCCGGTGCCAAGCATGCGCTGCGTGCGCTGGCGCAAAGCATGGCACGTGAGCTCGGCCCGCTGGGTGTGCACGTGGCGCACGTGGTGATCGATGGCGCCATCGACACCGCGTTCATCCGCGATAATTTTCCGGATCGCTATGCCCAGAAGGCGCAGGACGGGATCGTGAACCCGGAGCACATTGCCGACCAATACTGGATGCTGCATTGCCAGCCGCGTGACGCCTGGACGCATGAGCTGGATCTGCGCCCCTGGCTTGAAAAGTTCTGACAGGATGTTGATGAATGGAGACAAAAAATGAGCAAGACCGTTGAATATTACTTTGACTTCGGCAGCCCCGCTGCCTACCTCGCTTCGACCCAGTTGTCGACGCTGGCGGCGCAGACGGGTGCCACGGTGCTCTGGCGCCCGATGTTGCTCGGCGGCGTATTTGTCGCCACGGGCAATCACTCGCCGGCCAGCGTGCCGGCCAAGGGCAAGTACATCTTTGGTGACTTTGCACGCTTTGCCCGGCGCTATGGTGTGCCGCTCAAGGTCAACCCCTTCTTTCCCATCAATACGATCACCCTGATGCGTATTGCGGTTGGTCTGCAGTTGCGCAATGATCCGCGCTTCATGGACTATTGCACTGCCATGTACCGCGCCATCTGGGTTGAAGCGCTGAACATGAACGACGCAACCGTCGTCGCCACCGTATTGCAGGCCGCCGGCTTTGACGCGCCGGCTTTGCTGTCGCTGGCCAGCGAGCAAGCTGTCAAGGACAAACTCAAAAGCGAGACCGAGCTTGCCGTGGCACGCGGTATCTTTGGCGCCCCGACTTTCTTTGTTGGAGATCAGATGTTCTGGGGCCAGGACAGGCTCGACTTTGTGCGCGAAGCACTGGCCCATTGACAGAGACGAAGCATGAATGAACTACTGATAGACCGTTCCGATGGTGTCCTGACCATCACGCTGAACCGGCTGGAAAAGAAGAACTCCCTGACGCGTGCCATGTACGCCGGCATGGCCGAGGCACTGGCGCAGGCCGACGCGGATGCCGCGTTGAGTGCCGTCGTATTGCAGGGCCATGAGACCGTCTTTTGTGCCGGCAATGACATCGGCGATTTCTTGAACCGATTGGCCAGTGGGCAGGAGTCGCCAGCCTTCCAGTTCCTGCATGCCATCAGTGTCTTCTCGAAGCCGCTGCTGGCCGCTGTTTGCGGTCCGGCCGTCGGTATCGGGACCACCATGCTGTTTCATTGTGACCTGGTCTACGCCGGGGACAATGCCGCCTTTTCCATGCCGTTCGTCAATCTTGGCTTGTGTCCGGAGGCGGCATCAAGCTATCTGGCGCCGCAGCTCATGGGATATGGACGCGCCGCTGAAGCACTGCTCTTGGGCGAGCCCTTCCTCGCTGAAACCGCTCTCGAGATGGGACTTGTCAGTCGCATCGTGCCACCCAGCGAAGCCTCGGCGCTGGCGCAGCGCCAGGCGCGCAAACTCGCGGCCAAGCCCTTGCGCTCGCTGATCGAGACCAAGCGGCTGATGAAGAAGAGCCATGCCCCCATCGTCGCCGAGCGTCTGCAGGAGGAGGGTGTCAGCTTCGCGCGCCTTCTCACGGAGCCGGCTGCACGGGAAGCCTTCACTGCCTTCCTGGAAAAACGCAAACCGGATTTTTCAAAAGCCTGAATACTTTTCCAGACACACAAAGAATCGAGAGATCACACCTATGTCAAACATTGCATTTCTTGGCACCGGCCTGCTCGGCGCTGCTTTCGCGGAGGCTGCGGCAGGGCGCGGCGATACGGTGACTGCGTGGAATCGCTCAGCGGGCAAGGTGCTTGCGCTCGGGCAGTTCGGCGTCATTGCCGCAGCAACACCGGCCCAGGCGGTTCGAGGTGCTGCGCGCGTTCACCTCATACTCAAGGACGACGCCGTCGTCGATGACGTTCTGGCCGCTGCGCATGCCGGCCTTGCGCCTGACGCCGTCATCATCGATCACACGACGACGCTGCCTGCCTTGACGGCGGCGCGTGCCGCGCGACTTGCCGCACAGGGCGTGAAGTACCTGCACTGCCCGGTCTTCATGGGGCCGGCCGCTGCACGCACGGCGAAGGGTTCGATGATGGTGGCCGGGCCACAAGCGCTTTTTGACAGCGTCAAGGCGGATCTGGCCAGAATGACGGCACGCCTGGAGTACTTCGGTGAGCGCACCGATCTGGCCGCCGTGAAGAAGCTGTTCGGCAATGCCATGATCATTGGCATATCAGCGCTGATGGCCGACGTGCTCACGATGGCGCAGGCGAGCGAGGTCAGTGGCGAAGAGGCCGTCAAACTCTTTGGTCTGATCGACCTGAATTCAACCATTGCCATACGTGGCGCCAATATGGCCAAAGGCAATTTCACGCCGACCTTCGAACTGACGATGGCACGCAAGGACGTACGACTGATGCTGGAGACCGCGGGCGATCGACCGATGGCGGTACTGCCCCTGGTAGCGCAGCGGATGGACCAGCTGATCGCCGCCGGCCATGGCGCACAAGACGCCAGCGTGCTGGGCATCGACGCTGTGCGGCAACGGCCACTTTGATTGAAGGACAGCAGCATATGAACACAGCACAGCCCAACAACACACTGAAGGGCAAAACCCTTTTCATCACGGGTGCCTCCCGCGGCATCGGTTTGGCCATTGCCAAACGTGCAGCGACGGACGGCGCCAATATCGTCATCGTCGCCAAGACCACGGATCCGAATCCCAAACTGGCGGGCACTATTTACAGCGCGGCCAGCGAGGTGGAGGCTGCCGGTGGAAAGGCATTGCCGCTGGCGGTGGATATACGCGATGACGAGGCGGTCTTTGCCGCCGTCGCCAAAGCGGTAGCGACCTTTGGCGGGATCGACATTCTGGTCAACAACGCCAGCGCCATCAGCCTGACCAATACCGAAGCCACGCCGATGAAGCGCTTTGACCTGATGAACGGCATCAATGCCCGTGGCACTTACTTGTGCACCATGGCCTGTTTGTCGGAGTTGAAGAAGTCGGGTGCTGCCGGACGCAACCCGCAGGTGCTGACCATGTCGCCGCCACTGTCCATGAAGACGCACTGGTTCCAGGGGCATACGGCGTACAGCATGGCGAAGTACGGCATGAGCATGTGTACGCTGGGCCACGCCGGGGAGTTCAAGAAATACGGCATTGGCGTCAACAGCCTGTGGCCACGCACCGCCATCGCTACCGCGGCCATGCAGATGATCCCCGGTGTCGATGTTGCCTTGTGCCGCAAACCTGAAATCCTGTCAGACGCCGCCTACCTGATTCTGACCCGTGACAATTCCGTCAGCGGCAACTTCTACATCGACGACGAAGTGCTGGCCGAGCACGGCATCACCGACCTCGAGAAGTACTCGGTGACGCCAGGAACCAAACACTTCCTGCCTGACTTCTTCGTTGATTGATCCACACAGAGCAGTCAGAATCGAACTGCTCCGTGGCACCATTCCATTCGAATGTCAACTTGATCAAGCAACCCTGAAACACCACAAACAACCTTCTTCATGGACAACTCATCCTCTTACACGCCACCCAGGATCTGGTCTGCCAGCAAGGAAAACGGCGGCCGGTTCGCCAACATCAATCGTCCGACCGCCGGCCCGACACATGAAAAGGAACTGCCAGTGGGACGCCATCCACTTCAGCTCTATTCGCTTGGTACGCCCAACGGCGTCAAGGTCACGGTGATGCTCGAAGAGCTGTTGGCAGCGGGGCACATGGGCGCAGAGTACGACGCCTGGCTGATCCGGATCAACGAGGGCCAGCAGTTCGGCAGTGGCTTCGTTTCGGTCAATCCCAACTCCAAGATTCCGGCCTTGCTGGATCGCAGCGGAACGACACCGATCAGGGTGTTTGAGTCAGGCGCGATCCTGATCTACCTGGCCGAGAAGTTCGGCGCCTTTCTTCCTGCCAGTGGCGCCAAGCGCGCCGAATGCCTGTCGTGGTTGTTCTGGCAAATGGGCAGTGCGCCTTTCCTTGGCGGAGGGTTCGGCCATTTCTATGCCTATGCGCCAATCAAGATCGAATACGCGATTGATCGGTATGCGATGGAGGTCAAGCGTCAGCTTGACGTGCTTGACCGGCGACTTGCTGATAGCCCGTATTTGGCAGGGGACGAGTACACCATTGCCGACATGGCGGTCTGGCCTTGGTACGGTACGCTGGTCAAGGGCCAGCTTTATGAAGCGGGTGAATTTCTGCAGGTTCAGGCGTATACCCATGTTTTGCGCTGGACGAACCAGATTGCCCAACGGCCGGCTGTTCAGCGCGGTCGCATGGTCAACCGCGTCGTGGGCGAACCGAGCAGCCAATTGCACGAGCGCCATGATGCCAGCGACTTCGAAACCAGAACACAGGACAAGTTGCTTCAATCATGATCACGCTGTACGACTGCGTCACTGCTCCGAGCCCGCGCCGTGCACGGATTTTTCTGGCTGAAAAAGGTGTGGCCCACGAGACGGTACAGGTAGACCTGAGGAACTCCGAGCAACTGAGCGACGCCTACCGAAAGATCAATCCGCAGTGCACAGTACCCGCACTGCGCACGCAAGAGGGCGAGGTGCTGGCCGACAACGCTGCGATCACTGCCTACCTGGAGGCACGCTACCCGGAGCCGCCACTGCTGGGCATCACACCGATCGAAAAGGCGGAAATCGCCAGTTGGAACTGGCGTGCCGAGTTCGAAGGGTTGCTGGCCGTTGCCGAAGCGTTGCGCAACAGCGCCCCGGCCATGGCGAACCGGGCGCTTCCTGGTCCGGTGGACTACCAGCAGATTCCCGAACTGGCGCAACGTGGCGTAACAAGGCTGCAGCAGTTCTTTGTCACACTGAACGACCGACTTGCTGGCAGGGACTTCATCGCCACCGAGCGATTGAGCGTTGCCGACATCACTGCAGTGGTCGCAGTTGACTTTGCACGCATCGTCAGGGTCAAGCCAGGCGAACAGCACCCGAACCTGCAACGCTGGAGAGAGTCGATGGCGAGACGGCCGTCCATGTCACTATCGACGAAAACCTGACCGTTGGGTCATGGCCTGGCCCTTCATATTTATACAAAGCAATTGCTTGCCAAAAATAGCGAATCTGGGTATGCTGCGGGGCCATGATTGCAACCGCCTTGTCAATTCCGCATCCCGTGAAGCGAGCCCGTGGCCGCCCGCGCAAAACCGAAGACGAGCGCGACGACGGCAACCGCCGCCAGGCCCTGCTCGCCGCGGCGGCGCGCCTGTTTCGGGTCCAGGGCTTTGACGCCACCAGCACGCGTGACATCGCCGCTGCGGTGGGCATGCACAGTGGCTCGCCCTTTTATCATTTCAAAAGCAAGGATGCCCTGCTTTGTGCCGTCATGGAAGAGGGCATGCACCGGGCCATTGCGCGACAGACCCACGCCTTGCAGGAGGACGGCGGCCCCGGCACACCGCTGCTTCAAATCAGAAGGTTGATCCGCGCCCACTTTGATACCCTGCTCGGGCCCGGTAATGACTTTGTTCCCGTGATGCTCTACGAACACCGGTCCCTGAATTCACAGCAGCGCAAGTCGCTAGGCAAACTGCAGGTCGACTACGAGGCGGCCTGGACACCGGTACTGGAGGCCTTGCATGCAAGCGGCCATTTAAGTGCGCCAGTGAAACTCTCACGGCTCTTGATGCTGGGCGCGCTGAACTGGTCTGTTCAGTGGTTTGACAGAAAGAAGGGTGCCTCGGTCGATGAACTGACCGATGTCGCCATGGCCTTGTTTTTGAAGGAGTCCTGATGGCTTACGGTTCTGTATTTGCGAGCGGCTTGTTTGCCGGCAAAGTGGTCATGATCACAGGTGGCGGCTCCGGCATCGGGCGCTGCGTCGCGCACGAGCTGGCGGCGCTCGGTGCGCACACCGTGCTGCTCGGGCGCAAACCGGAATCCCTGCAGGCGGTGGTAGACGAGATCACGCAGGACGGAGGCGTTGCCAGTTCCCATGTCTGCGACATCCGTCAGGAAGATGTCGTCAAGCAAACGGTGGGCGCCGTGGTCGAGCGTCATGGGCACATCGATGGTCTGGTGAACAACGCTGGTGGCCAGTACATGACGCCGCTGGAGGCGATCAGTGCCAAAGGCTGGGATGCGGTCATCAGCACCAACCTGACCGGTGGCTTCCTGATGGCGCGCGAGTGCTTTGTGCAAAGCATGAACAAGCATGGCGGCGCCATTGTCAATATCGTGGCCGATATCTGGGGTTCCATGCCGGGAATGGGTCACAGCGGTGCGGCGCGTGCCGGCATGGTCAGCTTCACAGAGACCGCGGCCATCGAATGGGCGGGTCGGGGTGTGCGCGTCAATGCGGTGGCGCCGGGCTATATTGCTTCCAGCGGCATGGATAAGTACCCGATTGAGGCCGGGCCGATGTTGCGTGAGATGGCCAAAACGGTGCCCATCGGGCGTTTTGGCACCGAGGCTGAAACGTCGGCCGGCATTGTCTTTCTGCTCAGTCCGGCCGCCTCGTTTATCAGCGGCAGCACCCTGCGCATCGATGCCGCACGGCCACAGGTCCGCATGGGTTGGCCCATGCGTGTGGCTTCCAAAGAGGTACAGCAGCGCGCTGCCATCAAACCCTTTGACGGCTTTCACCGTGCCCAGACACCCAAGGTGTTTCAAGTCGAAACGCCCACAAGCAAGGAATGAACATGGACCCGATGGTAGATACCGACCCGGACGCAACTGCACTGGCCGATGCGGCACGCCGCTTTATTCAGACCGAGGTTGCCGCGCACCTCAATGAGTGGGAAGAAGCCGGCGAATTTCCGCGCAGCCTTTACCAGCGCGCCGCCGAACTCGGCTGGCTCGCGATGGGTTACCCCGAGCATCTGGGGGGCACGCCGGCGAGTTGGACTCTGCGCAACGCGATGACGGTGGCGATGGCGCGTGTGGGTGGTAGTGGCGGCCTGATGGCCAGCCTGTTCAGTCACAACATCGGCTTGCCGCCGGTGCTGCGTCATGGCAGCGCCGCTTTGCAGCAAGAGGTGGTTCCGCCAGTGTTGCGTGGTGAAAAGATATCAGCGCTGGCCATCTCCGAGCCGGGCGGTGGTACCGATGTATCGGCGTTGCGCACCACCGCACGATTGGAGGGTGATGAGTATGTGGTGGATGGTGACAAGATATTCATCACCTCCGGCATGCGCGCTGACTGGCTGACCGTTGCCGTGCGCACGCATCCCAAGGACAAAGGGCCGGGGGGCATCTCGATGCTGATGGTGCCGGGGGACGCGCCAGGCCTGTCGCGCACAGCGCTCAAGAAAATGGGCTGGCTGTGCTCTGACACCGCGCAACTGCGCTTTGACGGCGTGCGGGTTCCGGCGCGCTATCTGGTGGGTGAAGAAGGCACCGGTTTCAAGATGATTCTGACCAATTTCAATGGTGAGCGACTGGGCATGTCGGCGCTGGCGCTGGGTTTTTCTGAATGCTGCCTGGATGAGGCGCTGGCCTGGGCGCGCCAGCGCAAGACCTTTGGCACGGCGCTGGTCGATCATCAGGTGATTCGCCACAAGTTGATGGACATGAAGATGCGCATCGAATCCACCCGGGCCTGGCTTGATTCGGTGTCGGCACGCGCCGACGCTGGCATCAAGGGCGCGGCATGGGTGGCAGAGGTTTGTCTGCTCAAGAATCACGCGACGCAGACCATGCAGTTTTGCGCTGATCAGGGTGTGCAGATTCTCGGTGGCATGGGCTTCATGCGTGGCACCGCTTGCGAACGCATCTACCGCGAGGTCAAGGTCATGATGATTGGCGGCGGCACCGAAGAGATCATGAAGGAACTGGCTTCGCGCCAGCTCGGTCTGTGACAATGACACCATGATTAAAAGAGCTGCGCCCCCGCCGGACCTCGAATTCGAACCGGAATTTGTGACGGGGCTGAAGAAAATCTTTGAGGAGATGATCATCTTCAACCAGGTCATAGGCCTGAAAGTCACCTCGCTCAAACCGACCGAGGTCAGAGGGCGCATCGACATGAAGCGCGACCTGATCGGGCATTTCGCCTTCAACCGGCTGCACGGTGGCGTGATCAGCGCCGGACTGGACGCGATGGCGGGACTGGCGGTGATGGCGGCGATAGGGGCGCGTCACATGGACGAGCCACCGATGCAGCGCCTGCACCGCTTTGCCAAGCTAGGCACCATCGACTTGCGAGTCGATTACCTGCGTCCTGCCATCAGCGATCACTTCGAGCTGCGCGCCGAGGTACTGCGCCTGGGTTCGCGCGTGGCATCGACCCGCATGGAGTTCCTGGGTGCCAACGGCGAACTGCTGTCCACCGGAACTGCTGCCTACATCCTTTCCTGAGTAAGGTGTGCCGCGGCCGCGGCAATGTCAACACCGGTGATGTAAACGGTGCCGGTAAAACTCGATATGACAGCGCCGTCAGCGCGCGTCACATCGATCCGGTACACCGCCAGTTTGCGCGACCTCGACACCTCGGTGGCACGGGCCTGCAGGCAGTCGCCCAGGCGCGCGGCCTGCTGGTAGGTGATGTGCGCGTCGATGCCGGCCGCCACCTTGCCGTAGGAGTTGGAGGCCAGTCCGAAAGCGCTGTCGGCCAGCGCAAAGACAAGACCGCCATGGCAGGTGCCATTGAAGTTCAGGTGCTGCTCCTGCAAGGTCAGGCTCACCGTGGCTGTACCTTTGCCGGCTTCGGTGCAACGGATGCCCAGTGATTGCGCGAACGGATCGACGGACGCCAGATGCATCACCAGCGCGGTGGAGTCAAGCGCCACTGCCGCCTTGGGCGGCCGACGAACTGCTAAACGCCGGCCATGACCAGCTACCGTGGCGTGCTGGGCAATCGAATCAAGCAGTTCCACCACACCGGCTGCCGTCGTGGCGCAGGATTTGAGAACCGGCACCGTCCATGTTGCTGCCGCCTGCGCCGAGCGCAGATGCAGCATGTCTTTGAGGTCGCGCGCCGTCGCATCGGCACCTGGCAGATCGGACTTGGTGACGACCAGCAGGTCGGCGATTTCCAGAATGCCGGCCTTGATCGCCTGCACGTTGTCGCCCATGCCTGGCGCGCAGGCGACGAGGCGCGTATCGGCCACGCGCATGATCTCGACTTCGGACTGCCCGGCGCCGACGGTTTCGATGATGATGGTGTCAAAGCCTGCTGCATCCATCACATCAACAATTTCTTCGGTGCTTTGCGACAAGCCTCCCAGATGGCCGCGTGTGGCCAGCGAGCGGATGAACACGTTCGGATGAGCACCGTGCTCGCCCATGCGGACGCGGTCGCCCAGCACGGCGCCGCCGCTGATCGGGCTCGACGGATCGACCGCCACCACAGCGATGCGCTGACCGCGTGCCAGCAGTTCGCCCAGCATGGCGTGAACCAGCGTTGACTTGCCGGCGCCAGGGGCGCCCGTGATGCCCAGCACATGGGCGCGACCCAGATGCGATGCCAGCGTTTTGGAGACAGCGCCGGCGGCGAGCTCGCCATGCTCGATCAGGCTGATGGTGCGCGCCAGCACGCGCCGGTCACCTGCCAGCAGGGCTGGCGGCACGGCCCAATGGTGTTGCGGAAGTTTGGACTGGCTCACACGATGGCCTGTACGTGACCAAAGCCCATCTCGCGGCGCAGCGTCTGGCAGATCTCGCCATGCGTGCAACCCGCCTCGGCCGCCTCGACGACCCGGCCAAAGACGTTGTCTTTGACGTCACCGGCGGAGCGCGCCAGCGCATCCAGCGCTGTTTGAACTGCGGACTGCGAGCGCTCGGTCTTGAAGGCCTTGAATTCATCAATCAGTGTTTGCATGCTGCTGCGATCCGGGCGTGTGTTGATGGGGCGCGCGCTGCTGTCTTCTTCCACCTGGTAGGCATTCACGCCCACCACCGTCTGTTCGCCGGAGTCCACCTTTTGCTGGAACCTGCGCGCCGATTCACCAATCATGCCCTGCACCAGACCGGATTCCACCGCCTTGTACATGCCGCCCGCCTCCTGCACCCGCTGCATCACGCTCTCGATCTGCGCCTGCATCTGGTCGGTCAGCGTCTCCACGTAAAAGCTGCCACCCAGCGGGTCAATCACGTCGGTCAGGTGCGCCTCTTCGCGCAGCACGTGTTGTGTGGCAATCGCAATGCGCGCGCCGAACTCGCTTGGGCAGGACAGCGCCTCGTCGTAGGCGTCGGTGTGCAGCGACTGCAAGCCGCCCA
>JBAXNI010000061.1:0-17021 GCA_037133835.1 Comamonadaceae bacterium
GGTACATCACCATGACACGCTGGCTGATGTGTTTGACCACGGCCAGATCGTGCGCAATGAAGACCAGCGCCAGACCCATGCGGGATTGGAGTTCCATCAGCAAATTGATGATTTGTGCCTGGATCGAGACGTCCAGCGCCGACACCGGCTCATCGCAGATTACCAGTTTGGGCTCCATCACCAGGGCGCGGGCAATGCCGATGCGCTGGCACTGGCCGCCTGAAAATTCATGCGGATAGCGGTTGATTTGTTGTTCTGTCAGACCCACCTGCTCCATCATGGCGCGCACCTTTTGCATTACCTCGATGCTCGTCATCGCCGGGTAATGCGTGCGCAGTGGCTCGGCAATGATCTGGCCTATGGTCATGCGTGGATCGAGCGATGCCAGCGGGTCCTGAAAGATCATCTGCACGCTCTTGCGTACGCTCTGCCAGGTCTGCCGGCTCGCGCCAAAAAGTTCCTGCTCCTGCCAGACAATGCTGCCCGAAGTCGCCGGAATCAGATTGAGCATGGCGCGTGCCAGGGTTGACTTGCCGCAACCGGACTCACCAACAATGCCCAGCGTCTCACCGGGCGAGATATCGAACGATACGCCATCGACCGCCTTGAGCCAGCGCGAGGGAGTCCAGGGCCAGGGCGAATCACCTTTCATCTCAAAGTGAACCTTCAAGTCTCGGACCGACAAGAGCGGCGCGGACTGAGTCATACGCCAAGCTCCCGGGCGTGGCGTTGCACTTCGATGGCGCTCTTGTGGCAGGCGCGCAGCACGCCGCGTTGACCATCGTCGCCGCCCAGACCACATTCCAGCGCCGGGCGTTGCTGGACGCAATGCGCCTGGGCCATTGAGCAACGTTCACTGAACGGGCAACCCGGTGGCAGCAGGGCCATGTTCGGCGGCGCGCCAGCAATGGCAACCAGCGCCTGCTCGCCCTGGTGCAGACGCGGTATGGCGCCCAGCAAACCAACCGTGTAAGGGTGACTGGGGCGGTAGAAGATGGACTCTGCGCTGCCTTGCTCCATGACGCGGCCACCATACAGCACCATGACCTCGTCGCACAGGCCCGCGACCACTCCCAGGTCGTGCGTGATCATGACGATGGCGGTTCCAAAGTCGCGTTGCAAGTCGCGCAGCAGGGCGATGATCTGCGCCTGCACCGTGACATCAAGCGCCGTCGTCGGTTCGTCAGCAATCAGCACCTCGGGTTCGCAAAGCAAGGCCATCGCGATCATCACGCGCTGGCGCATGCCACCGGAGAATTCGTGCGGGTACATGCCAAGGCGCCGCGCAGCTTCGGGAATCTTGACAGCGTCGAGCGCCTGCGCCGAGCGGGCGCGAGCCGCTGCGCGCGTCATGCCTTTGTGAAATTCCAGCACCTCGGTCATCTGGCGTTCGACCGTCAGATAGGGGTTGAGCGATGTCATCGGGTCCTGAAAAATCATGGCCACGCGGTTGCCGCGAATCCGGTTCAACGCGGAAGCAGGCAAGGTCAACAGGTCCTGGCCGTCAAACAGGGCCTGGCCGCTGGCCGCGCCATTGATGGCCAGCAAGCCCATCATGGCCAGCACGGTCTGGCTCTTGCCGGAACCGCTTTCACCGACGATGCCCAGGGTCTGCCCACGGCTCAGCGAAAAGCTGATGTCGTTGACGGCGGTCAGCACGCCATCGGGCGTTTGAAACTGCACGCTTAGTTTGTTGACTTCAATCAGCGACATCAACGTTCCTTCGGGTCGAGCGCGTCGCGCATACCGTCGCCAATAAAGTTGAAGCAGTACAGCGTGACCGATAGCAAGGCGGCCGGGAACAGCAGAATCCAGGGTGAAACTTCCATCACCTTGGCGCCATCCTGGATCAGCACGCCCCAGCTCGTCATGGGTTCCTGAATGCCCAGGCCCAGGAATGAGAGTACCGATTCGGTCAGAATCACGCCCGGCACGGTGACGGTCGTGTAGATGACCACGACGCCCAATAAGTTCGGAACGATGTGGCCAAAGATGATGCGTGTCGTCGACACGCCCATGGCACGCGCTGCTTCCACGTATTCCATGGAACGCAGCGACAAAGTCTGGCCACGGACCACGCGCGCCATATCCATCCAGGAAAACACCGTGATCGTGATCACCACCAGATAGAACTCGCGCCCCAGAATAGTCACCAGCAAGATGGCAATCAGCAGGTAGGGGATGGCATACATCATGTCGACGATGCGCATCATCACGGCATCGACTTTGCCGCCCAGAAAGCCCGCAGTAGCGCCCCAGGCAATGCCCAACGAGACCGAGGCGAGTGTGGCCAGCAAGCCCACCGTCAGTGAAATGCGACCACCGATCAGGCAGCGTACCAGCAAGTCGCGCCCGGCTTCATCGGTGCCCCAGAAATGCGCGTTCTTCAGACTCGGACCCGTGCTCATGGCATCCCAATCGGCGCTGTCAAAGGCATGGGGCAAAACCCAGGGGCCAACGATGCAGGCAAGCGCGATCACAAACAGCAGGCACAGGCTGACGATGGCCGCCTTGTTGCGCATGAAACGCCGGCGCGCATCGCTCCACAGGCTGCGCGGCTTGGACGCAGCGGAGCCGCTCTGCGTTACTCTGGCAGTCAGTCGGTTGAACTCTTGGGCGCTCAGCATGGTTGCTTCAGTACCTGATCTTCGGGTCAAGCCAGGCGTAGGCCAGATCCACCAGCAGATTGAGTGCCACGGTGAGCACCGCAACCAGTACCACCAGGCCCAGTACCAGTGTGTAGTCACGGTTACCGGCACCATTCACGATCAGCTTGCCCAACCCTGGCAGGGAAAAGACGGTTTCGGTCACCAGGGCCGAGGTGATGGAGGATATGGCCAGAGGACCGATCAGCGAAACGACTGGCAGCAGCGCGGGTTTGAGGGCGTGGCGCAATACGACGACGCGTGTCGGCAGACCTTTGGCGCGCGCCGTACGGATGAAGTTGCTGTGCATGACTTCAATCAGGCTGCCGCGCATCACGCGTCCAATCACCGAGACGTTGATAAAGGTCAGCAGCGCCATCGGCAAGACCATGAAGCGCAACTCGAAATCGTGCCAGCCTCCTGCCGGAAGCCACTTCAGCAAGATCGCAAAGACGATGATCAGCACCGGTCCGATGATAAAGCTCGGTACGGCGCTGCCGACATTGCCGATCAGCATGACGAAGTGATCTGCCACGCTGTTTTGTCGCAAGGCTGCGACGATACCCAGGCCGACACCAATGAACATGGACAGGATCAGCGAGCCGCCACCGATGGCCGCTGACACGGGAAGTGCATTGGCCACCAGATCGTTGACCGACCAGTCGGCGTAGCGAAACGACGCTCCCAGGTCACCCTGCAGCAGACTCTGCAGGTAGAGCAGGTATTGCTGCCACAGAGGCAAATCAAGGTGGTACTTGGCTTGGAGATTGGCCAGCACGGCAGCCGAGACCTGGCGCTCGCTGTCGAACGGCCCGCCAGGCGTAGCGTGCAGCAGGAAATAGCAGACCGAAATCACTGCCAGCATGGTTGGCAATGTCGCCAGAACCCGGCGCAGCGTGTAGGACCACATAGGTAGCGTGCGCTTCAGTGCTTGATGATGTAGAAGTCCTTGGAGCGATAGTGGTCTTGCGGGTTCAGCTCGGAATAGCCACCCACATAGGGTTTGATCAGTCGCGGAAGTGAGTACTGCACCAGCGGGATGATGGGATAGTCGTCCATGATCAATTTGGAGGCTTGCGTCAGTAGCGCCTTGCGTTTGACCACATCGGTGGACTGCGTACCCTTTTGAATGATCGCTTCGGCCTCGCGGTTGCAATGGTGATTCGTGTTCTGGTCCGAGTCACAGCGCACCAGGGCCAGGAAGGTGGTGGCATCGTTGTAGTCGGCCAGCCAGCCGTTGCGCGCTATCTGAAAGCTGCCGTCGTGACGCTTCTTGGCCAGCACCTTGAACTCCATGCTCTCGGTTTCCATGATGATGCCGAGCTTGGTCTTCCACTCTGATGCCACGAACACCGCCATCTTCTTGTGGTACTCGCTGGTGTTGTAGGAAAACCCGTATTTCGTTCCAGGCTTGACACCGGCTTGCTCCAGCAATTTTTTGGCCTCCGCCACGCGCTTGTCCATGGTCCAATTGGCCCACTCGTAAGGTGTCGGGTCGGCACCCACGACACCCGGCACGATCAGGCTGTAGGCAGGTGCCTGCCCGTCGGCGGTGACGCGTCTGGAGAGGATCTCGCGGTCAATCACCATTGACAGCGCTTTGCGCACACGCACATCCTTGAACGCCGGGTCTCTGGTCTGGTAATCGTAATAGCGGATGCCGATGATGGCCTGGTTGCGCAACTCCTTGGGGTATTGCGTCTTGTACTTTTCAAACACGCCTGGCGGCAGTTGATAGACGTAATCGGTCTCACCGGACTCCCATAATTTAACGTCGGCAAACTGGTCTTCAATCGGCAGGTAGGTCACGCGTGTAAGTGTGACGTGCGCCGCATCCCAGTAGTTCGGATTCTTTTCCACCACGATCCGGTTGTTCACCTGCCATTCCTTGAGCACATAGGCGCCGTTGCCAACCATGTTGCCGGGTTTGACCCAGTCTTTCCCCCATTTTTCAACTGTTGCTTTGTGGACCGGTCCGAGCTGCGTATTGGCTACCAGTTCCGGCATGAAGGCGACCGGGTCCTGCGTCCTGATTTCCAGTGTCAGCTTGTCCAGGGCCTTCACGCCGATTTCACTGGTTGGCTTCTTTCCCTGCGCCACTTCCAGGCCATTGAGCAGAAAGACGCCAAAGGTCGTGGCGTAGGGCGACGCCGTCTTGGGGTCAACAAAGCGGCGGATGCCGTAGACAAAATCCTCGGCGCTGATCGGGTCCCCATTGGAGAACTTCGCGTTGGAGCGCAGCTTGAAGACCCAACTTGTCGCCGACGTCTGCTTCCAGCTTTCAGCAACGCCGGGAACGATCTTGCCGGTGGTGTCGGTGGCCGTCAAACCCTCAAACAGGTCACGCAGAATCTGATTGGCTGGTACGGTTTCGGCAACGGCCGGGTCCATGCTCTCGGGCTCCGAGCCATTGCTGCGCGTCAAGGATTGGGTGGGATGAAGTTGAACGCCCGGCGGTACCGCTGCTGCGTAGCTGGGGATGAGCAAGGCACTGGCGAGTGCCATCGCAGTAAGGGACTTGTTCAAAACACGGTTCATGGTTGTAGTTCCTGGTATCCCGGAATTATCGTGCGCCCGGCAGACGCACTTATTGAGGTAGTTTGCTCGTATCAATATCGACATAGCGCCAGAAGCCCCTGGACGTCGGATGGCGTCGGTAGCCGATCAGCCAGGGCTGAATCATGTCGGTGCGGATGCGGTGCGTGGAAAACTTGTAGGGCATGTAGGCGACCATGATCTTGACCAGGTGCTGCATGATGGCCAGCCGCTCCGGCCCGTCGGCCATCAGTTGCTGCTTTTGATATAGCTTGTCAAATTCGGCGTTCTCAAAGCGGGACAGATTGCCCTCGCCCTTGCTCGGACCATACGCCAGGCCGAGGGCGCCAGCGCCGTCCGGACTGGAGGCGCCATACCCCAGACCCCACATCATCAGCTTGCCGGCGCGCGCCGCTTTCAGGTGTTCCGGCCACTTGCCGGTCTTGAACTCGATTTTGATGCCGATCGCGTCCATGTTCTTCTTCCAGATCTGATTGAGTTCGCGGTCTGCGGCGGTCGGAGTAGTGGAGTATTGCAGCAGCAGTGGCTTGCCGTCGGGCATCTCGCGCCAGCCGTCTCCGTTGCGGTCCACATAGCCGTACATATCAAGCAGCGCGGCAGCGCGGGCCCGGTTGAAATCACTCATTTCAGTTTTGAACTTGGGGTCGTAGCCGTACGTGGTGGGTTGCATCGGACCCTGCGCAGGAATGGCCTGGTTGCGCCGCGGCAGCCGGATTTCCTCTTCGGTGTTGTAGGCCAGCGCGATCGCGCGTCTTAGCGCAACCTTGTCTGGCGTGTATCCGCCCACGGTAGCGTCTTCCATGTTGAAGTAGGTGACCGTGACGTCCGGCGCAGCGACGCGCTCCATCGTGATGCCGCGTTTGGCCAGATTGGGTGCCACGCGGTTGTTGGGAATGGCCTGGTAGGAGAAGGCGGCGGGCAGGTACATCAGAAAATCGTGATCGTTGCTCAGAAAAGAGAGCCAGCGTGGTTGAATTTCCTCGATGATGGAGATCTCGACACGGTCCACCAGCGGGATCCGTTTGCCCTTGAGCTTTTGGTAGATCTGCTGAGAGCGGGCATCATCAGCCGGCGGCTCCGCGTCCCAGTACGCTTCGCGGAAATTGGGGTTGCGCACAAAGGTCATTTTGGACGAACGTACCCAATGGTCGAGCTTGAAGGGGCCGGTGCCAACCGGATGTTCCATGATCTTGTCGCCGTACTTTTCCACCACCTCGCGTGCCACGGCACCGAAAATGCTGGAGTCGGCAAGCGCGTAAATGAAGCGGGGTCGGGGTTCCTGCAGCTTGAACTGGATCGTGTAGCGGTCCAGTGCGCGAATCCCCTCCACCTCTTTCTCGTAGTTGAAGTGCGCGCCAGGCTTTTCTGCGTCGCGGCGCAATTCTTCCATGCCGAGCAGTTTTTCTTCCTCCAGATCGCTGTAGAGCTGGCTCTTGGTCTTCGGGTCAAAAATGCGCTTGTAGCTGTAGGCGAAGTCGTAGGCAGTGAGTTCACGCTTCTTCCCGTCAAAGGCCGGGTCATCGGCAAAGTAGATGCCGGGCTGGATCTTGACGGTGTAGGTCCGGAAGTCATCGCTCATGACCGGCATGCCCTGCGCCACGTTAGGGATCACCTTGGCTGGACGTGCCAGGTAGTCGTAGGTATAAAGCGCATCGAAAATGTTTTCGGTGGCGATGCGTGAATAGGCGTCCGAGAGCTGGGCTGGATCGAAGCCGGTCTCGGCGATTTCAAAGGCGTAGCGCAGCACCTTTTCGGCTGGCTTGGTCTGAGCCGGCGCACCGCCGATACCCAGCACAAGCAGACAGATCAGGCAAAAAAATCGCGAAAATTGAAATTTCATAGCAAGAAACACCCGTGCCAATTGATACCAGTGCAAGCATAATCGCAGCGGTCAGTATATTCACGCCATTGGCACGAAAAGTCTCACAATATGTTTTCCTACATCCTGCGACGCATCTGGCAGATGATCCCCACGCTGCTGGGGGTGATTCTGTTGATCTTCTTCCTCTTCAAGTTCTTTGGTGGCGACCCGGTCGAGATCATGGCAGGTCTGAAAGCCTCACCGGAGCGAATCGCTTCCCTGCGCGCACAACTCGGCCTGGACAAGTCGGTGTGGGAACAGCTCTGGGTATTCGTGCAGCAGATCTTCAGTTTCAACTGGGGCAAGAGCTGGACCACCAACGAGGCGATCTCCGACATCTTCTCAACGCGACTGCCAGCCACACTGACCATCATGATTCCGATCCTGCTGCTCGAAGTCATTCTGGCCATCATCGCCGGTCTGGCGGTGGCCTATGTGCGCGGCAGTCTGACCGATCGCGCCATCATGATCATCACCACGGTCGCACTGTCGGTGAGTTTTCTGGTCTACATCATCGTCGGGCAGTTCCTGTTTGGCTTTGTACTGGGATGGTTTCCGGTGCAGGGCTGGAGCAACAGCGTCTGGAAGAATCTGGTGACCTATGCGCCCTTGCCGGTGTTTCTGGCGGTGCTGGTCAGTCTGGCGCCACAGACCAGGCTCTACCGGAGTTTCTTCCTCGATGAAATCGGACAGGACTATGTGCGTACGGCACGCGCCAAGGGAGTCTCGGAGAACACGATTCTGCTCAAGCACGTGCTACGCAACGCCATGATCCCGATCCTGACCAATGTTGCCACCGGCTTGCCGGGTGTCTTCATCGGCTCCTTCCTGATCGAGGTGTTCTTTTCCATCCCGGGCTTGGGCCGGGAGATCGTCACCGCAGTGAACCGCAGCGACTATCCGGTGATCCAGGCGGCCACGGTCTATCTCGCGGCGTTGACGATGGTGATCAACCTGATCACTGACGTGCTGTACAAGTTTGTTGACCCGAGGGTGACACTGAAATGAGTACCGAAATCTTGCAAACCTTGCCCCGTTCACCCGGCGTCTGGGCGCAGGCCTGGACGCGCCTGAAGAACGACCGTGTTGGCATGGTGTCACTGGGCGTGACGCTGTTCTTTATTGTTCTGGTGCTTTTGGCTCAAATGGGGCTGGTGGCGAAAGATTGGCAGAAGGAGGTTGGTACACCCTTTGCGCCACCGCACATCGTCGGAAAGATTGCGGATGGTTCGCAGACCGCAGTAATTGATGCGATCGCCGGACCGAACGTGGATATCAGCGATGTCGATCCGCTGGCGCCGCGCTACAAGGAGTGGCAGGAGCGTGCGACGAAGTTCAAGGCCACCATCACGCAGAAGTCAGACACCTTGCCGCTGGGCGGCGATCAACTCGGGCGCGATGTACTCAGCAAGGTCATCAAGGGCGCACAGGTATCGATTACGGTAGGACTGACTGCGGCCCTGTTTGCTACCCTGATCGGCACCATCCTGGGCGCCATCGGCGGTTATTTCGGCGGCCGCGCTGGCGATTTTCTGGAGTGGGTTTACAACGTGTTCACCGCCATTCCGTATATTTTGCTGGTGTTCGCACTGGCAGCGGTGCTGAAATCCGGCCCACTTGCAGGCACTCTGGGCAGTGGCGCCTGGACCGTGGTGATCATTCTGAGCCTGGTCGGCTGGACCGGTATTTACCGCCTGGTGCGCTCTGAATACATGAAGCACCGCTCGCGCGAATATGTGCGCGCTGCCGAGGCCATAGGTGCCTCGCATGCCTCGCGCATGTTCACCCACATCCTGCCCAACATCAGCCACGTTGTGCTCGTGCAACTCAGCCTGCACGTGGTCGGCTTCATCAAGGCCGAGGTGATCCTGTCCTTCCTGGGGTTGGGCGTTCCCATCGACATGGTGAGCTGGGGCACCATGCTGTCGGAGGCGCAGACGGAACTGGTGCAGGGCAAGTGGTGGCAACTGGTGGCCGCAACCGCCTTCATGGCCGCCTTCGTGACGGCCTTCGCGCTGTTGACCGACGCCCTGCGCGACGCGCTGGACCCGAAATTGCGTTGAGATGATGCAGACAATGCACCTCTTGTCATGCCGTCCCCGGATCAGGTCCGGGGTTACAACATCTGGCATCCAGTACTACACGAGCTCTGGATTGCGGATCAAGTCCGCAATGACGCGGATGGATTTACCAAAGAACAAGCCATGAACCCATTGATCAGTGTGCAGGATCTGCACGTGTCCTTTCGCATGAGCAAGACCGAGACCGTGGAGGCGGTCCGAGGCGTGAGTTTTGACATCCCGGCCAACAGCACGGTTGCGCTGGTGGGCGAGTCGGGCAGCGGCAAGAGTGTCAGCGCCATGAGCATCGTGCGACTGCTGCCCGAGAACGCCATTCTGGGACCGCACAGCAAAGTCCTGTACAACGGACGTGACCTGCTGGCCGCACCGATTGAAGAGATGCGACGCCTGCGCGGCAAGGACATTTCAGTGGTATTTCAGGAGCCCATGAGTTCGCTCAATCCGGTGTTCACGGTCGGCGAGCAGATCGCAGAGGTTTTGCGCATTCACCTGAAGCTCAATGCGAGACAGGCCCTGGACCGCACCCTTGATCTGATGACCGAGGTTGGCATACCGAACCCGAAAGAGAGGCTCAAGTCCTACCCGCACGAACTCTCGGGCGGGCAGCAGCAACGCGTCATGATTGCGATGGCGATTGCCTGCGAACCCAAATTGCTGATTGCCGACGAACCGACAACAGCGCTGGACGTGACGGTGCAGCGCCAGATCATGGATTTGCTGGCGGGGCTGCAGCAACGCCAGAAGATGAGCATTTTGTTCATCAGCCACGACCTCGGTCTCGTAGGAGAAATTTCGGACCATGTGGTGGTGATGCGCAGCGGCGAAGTGCGTGAGGCAGGGACCGTGGAGCGCATTTTTAGCGCGCCGGCGGACGCCTACACGCAGGCCTTGCTGGCTTGTCGTCCACGCCTGGACTCGCGGCCACGCCGGCTCGCCGTGATCGACGACATTGTCAACCACCGTCCGCCTTGTACCGAGCAACGGGTTGCTGCGCCGATCACTGGTGCGGCACTGATTGAAGTCAAGGACCTGGGCAAGGACTACCTGCTCAAGTCGGGCCTTTTCACGCGCAAGGTTTTCAGCGCGGTCAAGCACGCCGATTTTTCGCTTTACAAAGGCCGTACGCTGGGTGTGGTCGGCGAGTCCGGCTCTGGCAAGACCACCATCGGCATGATGCTGACGCGCCTGACCGAGGCGAGCGCTGGCAGCATCATGTTTGAAGGCGTGGATCTGGCGCAACTCAGCGCCGCCCAGATGCAGATCTACCGCAGTCGCATCCAGATCATTTTTCAGAACCCCTACGCCAGCCTGAACCCGCGCTTTACGGTTGGGCAGATCCTCATTGAGCCGATGCGTATCCACAAGATTGGCAAGGATGATGCCGAGCGCTCGCAGCTGGCGCTCCAGTTGATTGAAAAGGTGGGCTTGAAGCGTGAGGACTTCGGCAAGTATCCACACGAGTTTTCGGGTGGCCAGCGTCAGCGCATTGCGATTGCGCGCTGCCTGACCATGAAGCCCGAGATCATCGTTTGCGACGAGAGCGTCAGCGCGCTGGATGTCAGTGTGCAGGCCACGGTGCTCAATCTGCTGCTGGATCTTCAGGACGAGTTTGGTCTGAGCTATGTTTTCATCAGTCATGATCTGGCGGTAGTGAAATACATGGCCGACGAAATTCTGGTGATGAGTCAGGGCGAAGTGGTGGAGCGCGGTAGCGCCGAAGAAATTTATGCCAGGCCGCAGCACGCCTACACGCAGCAACTGCTGGGTGCCATTCCGCGCGGTCTGGCCGTTCTCGCCCAATGAGGGAGCTTGAGTCATGAAGCACACGACGGAAAATAGTGTCATCCGGGACTTGATCCGGGATCCAGTGTCACGCCAACCCTGGATTGCGGATCAAGTCCGCAATGACAAATTAGGGGCGGCCTTGCTGCTGGCATCGACGCTGCTCTTGCTGCAGGCCTGCTCGAAGGCGCCGGAGGTGCCGCCAACGGCGGCTCCGCATGCTCCAGCGTCCACGGTGGCCTGGGTCAAGCCTGATGGTGCCAACATGGATCCGATCTTTGCCCAGGCCAAGGCCGCCAACAAGCCGGTGTTCCTGTATTGGGGCGCAGTCTGGTGCCCGCCATGCAATCAGATCAAGGCGACGGTTTTCAACCGGCAGGACTTCGTCGAGCGCAGCAAGTCCTTTGTGCCGGTGTACCTGGACGGCGACACAGCGGGAGCACAAAAGCTGGGTACCCGCTTCAAGGTGCGCGGTTACCCCACCATGATTCTGTTGCGGCCTGACGGCACCGAACTGACGCGTCTGCCGGGCGAGGTCCAGCCATCGCAGTACATGGAAGTACTGAATCTGGGGCTGGCTTCCGGTGCTTCGGCGAAGGAATCACTGGCTGCTGTGCAAAGCGGTGGCGAGGTCAAACTGACACCTGAGGCCTGGCGCCAACTGGCCTACTATTCCTGGGAGCAGGACGAAGCGCAATTGGTGGCGCCGAAAGAGCGTGCACAGACCCTGTACAAACTGGCACAAGCTTGCCCACCAGCGCAGGTGGAAGCGTCTTCACGGCTGGCGCTCAAGGCGATGGTGGCTGCGGCGCAGGACAAGTCGGCGCTGCCGGACAAGGCGGCAGCGCTGGCGCGCGTGCAGCAGATTCTGGGCGATGCGCCACTGCGGCGCAACAATTTTGACCAGCTGGTGAACTACGCACCCGACTTGCTGGAGTTGCTCAGCGCTTCAGGCAGCAGCGAACGCGACAGTCTGCTGACGTCCTGGAACTCGGCATTGGACCAGTTTGCCGCCGACGCCAGTCTCTCCAGCGCCGATCGTCTGTCGGCGATTGCCGGCAAGGTTGCGCTGGCCAAAGTCGGTCGAGCCAAGGATGACAAGACCGAACTCAATGCGGCACTGCTGACGCAGGTGCGCGCTGCTGTGCTGGCAGCCGATCAGGCCGCGAGCAGCGCTTACGAGCGTCAGGCAGTCATTCCGAATGCGGCCGATGTGCTGAGCGAGGCTGGCTTGCTGGCTGAGTCTGACGCCATGCTGAAGGCCGAATTGCCCAAGGCGCTCTCGCCGTACTACCACATGCTGGTGCTCTCATCCAACGCCCGCCAGCGTGGCGACAAGGCGGGCGCACTGGACTGGGCGGAGCAGGCCTGGAACGCCGCCAAAGGGCCGGCTACCCGGCTGCAATGGGGCAGTGGTTACGTGAATCGCCTGATCGAGCTGGCGCCGCAGGACGCCGTGCGCATTGAAAAAGCGGCGACCGCCGTGCTGGCTGAGCTGGAAGCCGTGCCAGAGACCTTTTATGAGCGCAACCGGCGCGGTTTGGAGAAGATGGGACAGCGCCTGCAAGCCTGGAACAAGGGAGGGCTGCACAAGGCAGAGCTGAACAAATTCAAAATGCAGATGGATGCAGTCTGCGCCAAGTTGCCTGAGCAGGATGAGACCCGTGCCGCTTGCGCTGGTATTTTCAAGGTCACTCCGGGCGTGGCGAAAGCCTGAAGAAACGGAGCCGCGGGTTCGGCCGACGCGGCCCGGACGCCAAAATCGGCAGATCGTCGCGCGAAGCCGCTATTGATCGCAAATGCGGTGCGGTAAAGATTGACCTTGGCTACATTGCGTGCAAAGCAAACATCGTTCGCTAAAGCCATAATCCAAGCCAATTCGCTTTCCCCTCGGAGATTTCCCTATGCTGCGCCTTCTGGTCACCGCTGTCATGCTGCTTTCAAGCCTCAGTGCTTGTGACAAATTCCCGGGAAAGGCCGACAAGAAGGACGCTGTCGCCACCCCCGTCAAGCTGGTCGTTGCACCCGAAGACGTGCTGACCATCCAGGCCAACGCCTTGTCGTCGGGTCCGGTCGTGACCGGGTCCATTCAACCCGAACGCAAGGCTGACCTGCGCGCCGAGATATCCGCCGTCGTGCTCCAGGTACTTAAGGAAAATGGCGATGTGGTCCGGCGTGGCGATGTGTTGCTGCGATTGGATCCAACGTCCATTCGGGACAACCTGCAGTCGGCTGAGGCCAACGTCCGCAACGCGACCCAGGCCCTGGACCAGGCCGAGCGCAATCTGCAGCGCCTCAAAACGCTGCGCGACTCCGGCATGACTTCGCTTCAGGCGCTGGACGATGCCGAAGTCCGGTACAACGGTGCGCAAAGTGAGTTGTCGGCCTCCCGCGCGCGTGCCGTGCTGGCTCGCCAGCAGCTCGAACGTACCGTTGTGCGAGCGCCGTTTGATGGCGTAGTCAGCGAGCGCAAGGTGTCGGCCGGTGATACGGCATCGGTCGGCAAGGAACTGCTCAAGGTGATCGACCCGAGCAGCATGCGTTTTACCGGACGCGTATCAGCCGACAAGATCAGTGTCGTCAGCGTCGGCCAGACCGTCAGCTTTCGCATCAACGGTTACGGGGGGCGGGAGTTTCGTGGCAAGGTAACCCGTGTGGATCCGAGCGCAAATGACGTGACGCGTCAGGTGGAGGTGTTGGTTGGCTTCAGCGATATCAACCAGCCGCGCGTCGCGGGACTCTACGCCGAGGGAGTTATTGAAGCGACCAGTGCGAAGGCCGTTACGCTGCCGGAATCGGTGCTGGTGCGCGCGGGCGACAAGACGTCGGTTTGGCGCGTCAAGGCCAATGCACTCAACCAGATCGATCTGGCGCTCGGCGCGCGCGATGCTCGCACCGGAAATTTCGAAGTGCGTGGCGGCCTGTCCGATGGCGACCTGATCGTGCGCAACCCGAGTTCGAGCTTCAAGAATGGTCAGCGCGTTGAACTGGTCAGTGCCAAACCGCCCGCCGCGGCTGCATCTGCCGCATCCGCCGCATCCGCCGCCACAGGGGCGTAAGCATGTTTCTGTCCGACTTCAGCATCAAACGGCCCACGGCGACGGTCGTATTGATCATTGCCCTGATGGCCCTGGGCCTGCTGGCCCTGAACAAACTTCGGGTAAATCAAAACCCGGACGTGGAAATACCCGGTATTCAGGTCTTCATTGCCTACCCTGGGGCGTCACCTGATTCAGTGGAGCGTGAGATCGTCAACCGGCTCGAGAAGTCACTGCAAAGTGTTCCGGGCGCCACCGATGTCTACTCCACCAGCAGTGAAGGTAACGCCAGCTTCTGGATCGAGTTTTCGTTCAAGAAGAACATGATCGAGGCGGCAGACGATGTGCGTACCGTCATCTCCAGCGCGCGCTACAAGCTGCCGACCGAAATGCGCGAACCCGTGGTGCGACACTTCGACCCCGCAGCGCAGCCGATCATGAACATGGCCTTGTCGTCAAATACGCAGAGCCACGCCGAAATTTCACGACTGGCGGAAGACGTATTGGCCGACAAACTGCGGGGCATTGCAGGCGTTGCCACGGTCAACGTCAACGGTTCCCTGAAGCGGGAATTGTCGGTGCTGCTACGCGCTGGCAAACTGCGGGAATACAACCTGTCGGTGGGCGAAGTGGTGGCGGCTCTGCGCGCAGAGAACTCCAACGCCCCGGTTGGCAAGGTGCAGGGGCAGTTTGACGAGGAGAGTATCCGTCTGGTAGGGCGCATCGAGTCGCCGCAGGAGTTTCAGAATATTGTGGTCAAGCGCTTTGGCGGCCAGATCGTGCGACTGGTAGATGTGGCCACCATCAGCGACGGCTTTGCCGATGTCAGCGGCTTCAGCATCCGCAGCGGCAAGCCCAATGTTGGCATATTTGTAACCCGCTCCCGTGACGCCAGTACCGTGAGCGTTGCCAACGATGTGCGCAAGCTGGTGAAGGACATCAACACGGAATTCGACAAGGATCTTCCTGGCACCAAGCTCGAAATCACGCGCGACGGTGGCACCGATGCGCAGCGCAGCCTGAACAACGTCATCGAATCACTCGTGTTGGGCGCTGTACTCACCATTTTTGTGGTCTATGCCTTCCTCAATTCCTGGCGCTCCACGCTGATAACCGCCCTGAGCTTGCCAACGTCGGTGATTGCCGCTTTCATTGCGGTGTGGTTGTGCGGTTTCACGCTGAACTTCATGACGCTGCTGGGACTCTCGCTGGCCATTGGTGTGCTGATTGACGACGCCATCGTCGTGCGGGAAAACATCGTGCGACATATGCAGCGCGGCTCGGATCGTCGCACCGCATCGCTCGAAGGTACTGCCGAGATTGGTCTGGCGGTCGCCGCGACGACGTTTTCCATCATCGCCGTGTTCGTTCCGGTGGCCTTCATGCCAGGTGTTTCAGGCGAGTGGTTCCGCCCGTTCGCGCTGACTGTGACTTGTTCGGTGCTGGTCAGCCTTGGCGTGTCGTTCACGCTCGATCCCATGCTCTCCGCCTACTGGGGTGATCCACCAGACCACCACAGCGCGCCGAAAAAAGGGCTCAGCGCGGTGTTGGCGCGTTTTAATGCATGGTTCGACCATCAGGCTGACCGTTACGGCAACGTCATTGCCTGGGCGCTGCATCACCGCCGCTGGATGGCGGTCATCGCGTTGCTCAGCCTGATTGCCTCCGTGGTGTTGCAAGTGACGGTGGGTGGTTCCGAGTTTCTACCCAAGAGCGATTCAGGCAACTTGCTGATCGAAGTACGCACGCCATCCTCCTCATCGGTGGAATATGCCCGTCTGAAGATGGAACGCGCAGCCGAGTTGGCACGCACCATCCCGGAAACCAAGGAAACCAACAGCAACATTTCAACCAGTGGCGGTCGCATCTATGTGGACATTGGCAAACGCAACACGCGTTCACGAAGCGCCAAGGAAATTGCCGCAGAGTTACGTGAAAAGGTGCGCACGCTGGTAGGCGCTGAGTACACGGTACTCGATGACCTGAACAACGGGGCGCGCAAGCCGATACAGATCGACTTTACCGGGGTGGATTCGCGCAAGCTGCTGGAGATCACCAGTGCCTATATGGACAAGCTGCGCATGGTGCCGGGCGCGGTTGATGTCGGCCTGTCCCAGCAGGACCCGAAAAAAGAACTCAGGATTGAACTGAACCGCGGTCTGGCGAACTCCATGGGCATCTCGGCCAACGATGCTGCGCAGGCCCTGCGCGTGGCGTTTGCCGGCATTGAAGTCGGCGACTGGGTTGACCCTACGGGTGAGACGCGCGACGTGGCGGTGCGCCTGCACCCGGACGACCGCGTCAGCAAGGAGAGCATCGAACGTCTGCCGATCGCCGTTGCAGGGACCAACTTGATGGTGCCGCTCGATCAGATCGCGACGATCACCATGGGCAAGGGACCTTCGGGGATTGAACACACCAATGGCAAGCGCAACATCACGGTGTCGGCCAATGCCCAGGGTCGCTCCAATGGCGAGGTGACCGAAGATGCGATGAAACTGGCCAAGACCTTTGACTATCCGCCCGGTTACGGGCTCTCACTCGGTGGTGCCGGGCAGGATCAGAAGGAACTGTTCACCGAGATGTCGATTGCGCTTGTTTCCGGTATTGGACTGATGTACCTGATTCTGGTGATGCAGTTCGGTTCGTTCACGGCGCCGCTGGCAGTGATGCTGTCGCTGCCGCTGTCGCTTATCGGTGTGGTGCTGGCGCTGCTCATCACTCGGGGCACGCTCAATCTGATGAGCTTCATCGGCGTCATCATGCTGATGGGACTGGTAGCCAAGAACGCGATTTTGCTGCTGGATGCCGCACGCAAGCGCGAAGCCCAGGGTGTGGACCGCGAAGAGGCGTTGATGCACGCAGGTCGGGTCCGCTTGCGGCCCATTCTGATGACGACTTTCGCCTTGATTGCGGGCATGTCTCCGGTCGCTCTGGGCCTGGGCGAGGGTGGCGAGTTCTATCAACCCCTGGCGGTGGCGATCATAGGCGGCACCATCACCTCCACGTTGCTGACGCTGCTGGTGGTGCCGACCTTCTACGACAGCATCGAAATCGC
>JBAXNI010000062.1:0-16406 GCA_037133835.1 Comamonadaceae bacterium
CGAAGGTGGTGTCCTTGTAGATCTTGAAGGAGGACAGCGGATCAGCAACAAAAAGGACGTTCATATTTCGATCTTCGAGCCCAGTTCCACCACCGAGTTGTTGGGAAGTTTCAGAAACTCCGCAGCGGCACTCGCGTTGTGATGCATCTGTGAAAACAGCTTTTCACGCCATTGCGCCATGCCGCCGCCAATCGTCGGAATCACAATGTCGCGCGACAGAAAATAGCTGGTGGACATGGAATCGAGTTCACAGCCGTGACCCTTGATCTGCTGCAGTGCCTTGGGCAAGTCGGGATCGTTCTTGAAACCGTAGTGAATCACGATCTGCCAGCAATCGTGACCCAAGGCCTCAATTTCCAGGCGCTTGTCCATTCCGATCCATGGTACTTCATGATTGTGAACCGTCACGAACAGGTTGTTCTGGTGCAGCACCTTGTTATGCTTCAAATTGTGCAACAGGGCATTGGGTACCGTGCCCGGTTCAGCGGTAAGAAAGACGGCAGTACCCTCAACCCGTATCGGTGGACTTACGAACACGGCCTGCAGAAAGCTCGCCAGGTCGATCGAGTCGACGCGCAGTTTCTGGTTCAACAAGCGTCGCCCGTCCTTCCAGGTGGTCATGACAACGTAGAGCACAAGTGCCATCGCCAAGGGAAACCAGCCACCCTGAACGATCTTCAAGGAATTCGATGCAAAAAAAGCCACATCGATGATGACGAAGAAGGTGGTGGAAGCCAAGCTGAGCCACAACGGGTAACGCCAGCCATAGTGCACAACATAAAACGTGAGAAGCGTGGTGATGACCATTACCAGACTGACCGAGATACCGTAGGCTGCGGCAAGGGCTGTGGAGGAGCCAAACAGGGTTACGGCGGCAATCACGCCGGCCAGCAGGATCCAGTTTACGGTCGGGATGTAGATTTGACCCGTATCCTTGATCGACGTATGCAATATCGACAGGCGTGGCAGGAATCCGAGCTGAATGGTTTGCTTGGTCGCCGAAAAGGCACCGGTAATCAGGGCCTGCGATGCGATCACGGCAGCGGCGGTAGCCAATGCGACCATTGGGATCAGTGCCCAGCCTGGCATCATCAGATACAGGGGATTTTCCGCCGCGGCCGGGTTGCGCAACACCAATGCACCCTGACCCAGGTAATTCAACACCAACGCCGGCATCACCAGGACAAACCAAGCGATTCGAATCGGCTTCTTGCCAAAATGACCCATGTCGGCGTACAGGGCTTCAGCACCTGTGACACACAGAAAAACAGCGCCAAGCGTAATGAATCCTATCGCGTAATGCTCGACGATGAAATGCAGCGCATAGCCCGGCCACACTGCTTTGAGAACGACCGGGTTCTGCACAATCTGCGCCAGACCGGCAACGGCAATCGAGCCAAACCAGAACACCATGATCGGGCCAAACACCTTGCCGATATCGGCCGTGCCACGTCGTTGCATGACAAACAGGAATATCAGCACGACCAGAGAAATCGTCACGACATAAGGTTTTGCCGCCGGCGTCGCAATCTCCAGACCTTCGACCGCGCCCAGCACCGTGATGGCCGGCGTAATCACTCCGTCGCCGAAGAACAATGCGACACCAAAGACACCAATCATCAGGAGGATGCCACGCAACTGCGGCCTATCCTTGACCGATTGCGAGGCCAAGGCCAGCAAGGCCATCAATCCGCCTTCGCCGGCGTTATCTGCACGCATGATGAGGACCACATACTTCGCCGTCACGATAGTGGTCAGGGTCCAGAAGAAAAGTGACAACACGCCCAGGATGTTGTCGGTCGTTATCGGAAGGTGGCCACTGACAAACACTTCCTTGAATGCGTACAGCACACTGGTGCCGATGTCACCATAAACGACGCCGATCGCACCCAGTGTGAGTGCGCTCAGGGAAGACTTGGACGCTGCCACGCTTATTCCATCCAGATCAGCAAGTCGCGGGCGCAGGGCCTACGAATAAACCTCGGCATCAGGATCGGTCGCCTCGAGTTCGTAGCTCGCGGCCAGCATGGCCAGGCGCGCAACCACGCCGTACATGTAAAAGCGATTGGGGGCACTGGCGCCGGGCTTGCTGCCGGGTTGCGGCAAGTGCGTGCTGTGTTCGAATGCCAGCGGCACATAACTGGACCCGCGCAAATTCAGATTTTCATCAACACCGGTGTCGGGATGAATGCGGTAGAAGCCGCCAACAACGTAGCGGTCCATCATGAATACGACCGGTTCTGCGACTGCATCATCGATTCTCTCCCTGGTCAAGACACCTTCCTGCAGAAGGATGTCACGGCTTCGCACATCCGTCTTGCCAGCGCGGAGCCGAACCTGTACGGTAAGGCCGAGCTCCGGCAGTTCCTTGGCATCTCGAACAATCACGACGCCCATCCCAGGCGCCGCATCATCGGTCTTGACGACGATGAAGGGCTTTTCCTTGATGCCGTACTCCTTGTACTTGCGCCGAATCCTGGTCAGCAGCGCGTCTGTCTGGCTGGCCAGACTCTCCAGGCCAGGATCTTGCAGCAGATCGACCCCAACGCATTTATCGAACATCGGATTGATCAGCCAGGGGTCAACGCCGAGCAATTTACCCATGCGCTTGGCCACCTCTTCATAACACTTGAAATGCTTGCTCTTGCGCCGCGTCGTCCAACCCGCGTGCAGCGGTGGCAACAGATATTGCTCGTGAATTTCTTCCAGGATCCCGGGCACGCCAGCGGCCAGATCGTTGTTGAGCAGAATCGTGCAGGGGTCGAAATCCTTGACTCCCAGACGTCGCTTGCCGCGAATGACTGGCTCGAGTGTGACCGTCTCGTCGTTGTCCAGGGTAAAGGCCGTTGTCGTCTTGATGGCCGGGTCGATGGAACCCATTCGCACATTGAGACCGGCCATATAGAAAATGCGCCGCAACTGGGCCAGACTCGACAGGTACGAAGTGCTGGTCGAGCGATTTTCGGGTATCAGCAACAAATTGCGCGCTTCCGGGCAAATCTTTTCGATCGCTGCCATGGCAGCCTGCACCGCCAGCGGCATCATCTCGGCTGTCAGGTGATGCCAGCCGTCTGGAAACAGGTTGATCGCAACCGGCGCCAGTTTGAAACCGGCATTACGGACATCGACCGAACTGTAAAACGGTGGCGTGTGCTCCATCCACTCGAGACGAAACCAGCGCTCGATAGCAGGCATGGAATCGAGCACACGTTGCTCGAGTTCATTGATGGGTCCGGTAAGTGCAGTGACAAGATGTGGAACCATACGGTCCTCGAATGTAATTTTAGCGGGAAATCGGGCTCGATTTTAGGGAATATTGGACGCGTCGCTGCCAGCGTTCAGGCGCGCAGTTCGCCATTTCCCAACACCACATACTTGAGCGAAGTCAACCCCTCAATGCCGACCGGGCCACGGGCGTGAAACTTGTCGGTGCTGATGCCTATTTCGGCCCCCAGACCATACTCGAAGCCATCGGCAAAGCGGGTGCTGGCATTGACCATGACGCTGGCCGAGTCGACCTGTTGCAAAAAGGCCTGCGCGTGCACGTGGTCACGCGTGATGATCGCGTCGGTATGGTGCGAGGAATACTGGTTGATGTGGTTGATGGCCTGTTCCACGCCATCAACCAGTTTGATGCTGACCACAGGCGCCAGGTATTCCTGGTACCAGTCGTCCTCCGTGGCAGCTTGCGGATCCGCGTCAGGCAGTGCGGCGAGCAAGACCAGGCTTTCCGGATCACAGCGCATCTGAACGCCCTTCGCGGCGAAAACCGCGCCGATACGCGGCAGAAACTCGGCTGCCACGGAGCGTGCCACCAACAAGCTCTCCATCGCGTTGCAGGGGCTGTATTTTTGTGTCTTGGCGTTGTCAACCACGCACACGGCCATTTCCAGGTCGCAGGGGTCATCGACATAAACATGGCAGTTGCCGTCAAGATGCTTGATGACCGGCACACGGGCCAAGCGGCTGATATGTTCAATCAAGCCTTGTCCACCGCGCGGAATGATGAGATCGATGTACTGCGGCATGCTGATCAACTGGTCAACCACTGCACGATCCGTGGTTTGCACCAGTTGCACGGCATCCATCGGCAGACCGCTGTCAAGCAAGGCTTGTTGCACCAGGCAGGCAAGCGCCTTGTTGGACTCAATCGCTTCGGAGCCGCCACGCAGGATGCAGGCGTTGCCACTCTTGATGGACAGACCGGCGGCCTCGATCGTGACATTCGGGCGGCTTTCGAAAATCATGCCAAAGACACCGATGGGAACCCGCATCTGGCCAACCCGGATCCCGCTGGGCTGCTGCTTCATGCCAATGATTTCTCCGATCACATCGGGCATCGCCGCCAGCTGTTCACAACCCAGGGCGCAGGTTTCCATGTCTTTCGCGCTCAACCGGAGTCGATCCACCAGCGGCGGCGTCAAATCTGCCGCCTGCGCGCGCTCAACGTCACGGGCATTTTCGACTTGCAGCGTCTGCTTGTTGGCACGCAGCAGCTCAGCCAGGCGTCGCAAAGCCCTGTTCTTGCTCGCTGCAGGCATTCTGGCCATCAGCGCCGAGGCTGCCCTTGCCTTGCCTCCCAGTTCCTGGGTGTAGTCTGAAATATTGAGCACCGTCATACTTTCATTCTCTCATGAGCACGTGACGCTCAGCGCACGCGCTGCTCTGAAGGCTGGACTTGACATTCGCGGCACACCAGCAGCGCCAGGCGTTGCAAAGCCTGCCAGTTGTCCAGCGGCCAGTCGGCGCGCTTGAGTCCTTTGATGATGCCATCGACCTGATGCGCGGCCTGCAGCCAGCGTGCCAGCGTCGCACCGCTCAAACGCGGCAGCACACGCTCAAACAGTCGCTCCCTGCCACCCCAGACACGTTGTTCACGCAGCGCCAGCGGTAGCGGTCGCCCGGCGCCTACGGCATCCTTCACGCGTTTGAGGGCGCGAATGTCTTCACTCAAGGTGTAATGCACCAATACTTCGGCTTCGCCTTCGGCCTGTAAGCCGTCCAGCATCCGGGCAACGCGGCGGCTCTGGCCCGCCAGCACCGCCTCCGACAGCTTGAAAACGTCGTAGCGCGCAACATTGAGAACGGCATTCTCTACCTGCTCGAAACCGAGTTCTCCAGGCGCGAACAACAAGGCCAGCTTCTGGATCTCCTGATGCGCGGCAAGCAGATTGCCTTCCACCCGGTCGGCAAAGAATTGCAGCGTGCGTTGCCCTTCTTCCCCGGCGCGCACACGCTGGTCCTGCGCCGCCAACCGTTGCGCAATCCACTGCGGCAATGCATTGCGACCGACTGCCTCAACCTGCAGCGTGACGCCCAGACTATCGAGTGAAGCAAACCAGGCGCTGCTCTGGGCCGCCTTGTCCAGGCGCGGCAGCAGGACGAGCGTGAGTGTGTCCTGGGCGCCGCGCGCGCGCTGCGCCATTTCAGTCAGGGCCTGCGCACCCTCCTTGCCCGGTTTGCCGGAAGGAATCCGCAGTTCGAGCAACTGTTTCTCGGAAAAAAGGCTCATGGAGCCACCCGCTGCCAGCACCGCACTCCAGTCGAAACGTGCGCCGCTGACAGTATGCGAACTGCGCTCGGTGAAGCCCTGGCTGCGCGCCACAGCACGGATTGCATCGGCCGCCTCCTGGATCAACAGCGGTTCGTCACCGTGAAGGGTGTAAAGGCTTTTCAGGCCCTTTTGCAGGTGGGTTTGAAGTTGGTTAGGGCTTAACTGCATTTACTTTCTCCCCACTCATACCCCCGCCCTCTCGTGCCCCGCCGGGCGGAAGAGGGAGCCAACAGCCCTATCTGGCCTCGTGTTTGAACAAGGGAAGTACAAATGAGAAGGTCTCTTGCAAGTCGCAGCCAACGAGCATAAAAACATCGCAGTGCCCACAAGCGCACGAGTTCCAGAAATCAAAAACGTGGAGTGGAACGTGGCTGCTTCACAGACGCGGCCAAATGAAGCTCCCCCCGGGTTTTTGGGGTCAGAGCCCAAATTCGCCGAGCCTTTGGCTCGCCCAAAGGGTGCGGCGCAATGCGCCGCAGCGAAATTGGTGTCTGACCCCAATAACCCGGGCGGGGGGGAGTGAGTGGGGGAAAGATCCCAATAAAGAGAATAAAACACAAATTTCAGACGGGCCGCACTGCCGCCAGCCGACGCAGAAGTTGCTGCACGAGATCGGTCTGCATGTCGCGGTACAGCAGGACTTCTTCGGCCTCCTTGGCCAGCACCGCGGATTCGTTGAAGCTGATGTCGCGCTGCTGAACGATTTCGACCGGCGCCACCAGTTCCTGCCCCTGTGCGCTGCGGACCCTGAATTTGAGTCGAATCCGCAACTGAAATTGACGTACCTGACCCGAACTGTTAACACCGACCACGATCTTTTCGCGCTGCTCCTGCAGGATTTCGACCACGATCTGCGCCTGACTCTGCGCCTCCTCGGGTCTGATGACGCGTACGGCACTGCCAAAGGAACGGCGCAACTCGATAGCCAGCGGTCCGCCCGGCTGTGGCATTACAGCAAGCGAAGAAAAAGCGAAGTCCTGGCTCGCGCGCAGCTTGAATCCGCAAGCCGTCAGCGCGAGCGCAGCCACGCTGCTGCTGCCCAGCCGGTACATCCTCACCAGGGCGTCACGACGATTCATGGCGAGCTGCTCAAACCACCACGTTGACGAGACGCCCTGCCACGATGACGATCTTCCTGATTGCTGCGCCGCCCGCCAATTTCTGAAAAATCTCGCTCTCAATGGCCGCTCGCTCGATGTCTTCGCGAGGCGCGGTCGAAGGCACCATGATGGAGCCTCTGAGCTTGCCGTTGATCTGCAGCATCAGCTCCATTTCGTCCTGCAACAAAGCAGTTTCATCGGCGGTTGGCCAGGCTGCATCGAGCAGGTCGCCGTAGTCGGCGGCGTAGCCAAGGTCGACCCATAAGGCATACGTCAGGTGCGGTGTCGCCGGATAGATGGAGCGCAGCAGGATGCCGAAGCCTTCACGCAGCGCCGCCTGATTGCCATTGGCAGCGTCATCCTGAAAGCTTTCGAGCGCATTGAGCATCTTCATGGCGCCAGAGACAACCGTGTTGTACTGCATGCGCTGATAGTCGTAATCGACCTGTTTGAACACACTGTGGATTTCGCGTCGCAGGGTTTTGGCATTCTTGCCAAAACTGAACCCCTGCAGTTGCAGTTGCTGTTGCGCCACTGCGCCGGTCCCGCCGGCGTGCAACTTGACGCCAAAATTCCAGAGGCGACGCAGAAACCGGTAGGAGCCCTCGACGGCAGCGTCGTTCCACTCCAGTGTCGCCTCCGGGGGCGCCGTGAACATGGTGTACAGGCGCGCCGTGTCGGCACCGTACTTCTCTATCAGGTCCTGTGGATCGACACCGTTGTTCTTGGACTTGCTCATCGTGCCCACGCCCTCGTAGTCAATGAGCGTGCCGGCTGGCAGCGTGCCTTTGGCCTCCTTCAGGCTGGCGCCGGTGACCTTGCCGGCATCATCGTGCTTGTCCTGCACTTCATGGGGCCAGAAATACTCGACGCCGCCTTTCTGTCCCTTGCGCGAATAGATGTGATTCAAGACCATGCCCTGCGTCAGCAGTTTGGTAAACGGCTCATCGACCTTGACAAGATCAAGGTCACGCATGACCTTGGTCCAGAAGCGTGCGTACAGCAGGTGCAGGATGGCGTGCTCGATGCCGCCGATGTACTGGTCCATCGGCATCCAGTAGGCTGCGCCCTGGGCCACCATCGCCTGCTCGTTCCTGGGATCGCAGTAACGCATGAAATACCAGCTCGAATCGACAAAGGTATCCATGGTGTCGGTCTCGCGCCGCGCCGCGACGCCACAGACCGGACAGACGACGCCGGCATGAAATCCTTCGTGCTTGTGCAGCGGGTTGCCGGAACCGTCGGGCACGCAGTCCAGTGGCAGCACCACTGGCAAGTCCTTCTCCGGCACTGGCACGGCCCCATGCTCGGGGCAGTGGATGATGGGAATCGGTGTGCCCCAGTAGCGCTGGCGGCTCACACCCCAGTCGCGCAGTCGCCACGTTATTTTCTTTTCGCCCAAGCCCTTGCCAGCCAGCTTGTGCGCCACAGCCTCCACCGCCTGTGCGAACGACATGCCGCTGAAACTGCCGGAATTGATGGTCACGCCGCGCTGCTTGTCAGCGTACCAGTCCTGCCAGTGTTCATAGTCGTAATGCTCGCCATCCACGTGCACGACCTGCTTGATCGGCAAGCCGTACTTTCGGGCAAATTCAAAGTCGCGCTCGTCGTGTGCCGGCACACCCATCACGGCACCGTCGCCGTAACTCATCAGGACGTAGTTGCCAACCCATAGCGGTACCGCATCGCCGGTCAGCGGGTGTGTCACCAGCAAGCCGGTGTCGACGCCCTTCTTTTCCTGCGTTGCCAGCTCAGCCTCGGTCGTGCCACCCGCCTTGCATTCCTCTATGAAGGAAGCCAGCTTCGCGTTGCGCAGTGCAGCATGCACCGCCAGCGGGTGTTCCGGCGCCACAGCGCAAAAAGTCACACCCTTGATGGTGTCCGCGCGCGTCGTGAAGACGTACATCCTGCCATCGCCAATCAGGGCGCCGGCGTCATTGCGGACCTCGTGCGGAAAGGCAAAGCGCACACCCTCACTGCGGCCAATCCAGTTCTCCTGCATCAGCTTGACGCGCTCGGGCCAGCCGGGCAGGCCCGATTGCACCTGCTCGAGCAACTCCTGGGCGTAGTCGGTGATCTTCAGGTAGTAGCCCGGAATTTCGCGCTTTTCCACCACCGCACCGGTACGCCAGCCCTTGCCGTCGATGACCTGCTCGTTGGCCAGTACAGTCTGATCAACCGGATCCCAGTTCACGACCTGGGTCTTGCGATAGGCGATGCCTTTTTCAAGCATCTTCAGGAACAGCCACTGGTTCCATCGGTAATAACTCGGGTCGCAGGTCGCGACTTCGCGGCTCCAGTCAATCGCCAGGCCCATGACCTGCATCTGGCCCTTCATGTAGGCAATGTTCTCGTAGGTCCATTTGGCCGGTGGCACGCCGTTCTTGAGTGCCGCATTCTCGGCCGGCAGACCGAAGGCATCCCAACCCATGGGCATCAGTACGTTATAGCCGTTCATGCGCAGATGGCGCGTCAGCATGTCGTTGATGGTGTAGTTGCGCACATGGCCCATGTGCAATTTGCCGCTGGGGTAGGGCAGCATGGAACAGGCGTAATACTTCTTCTTGTCCGGATCTTCTGTGACGCGATAGGCGTCGACCGCGCTCCAGTGCGCCTGTGCGGCCTGCTCGACCTCGATATGCTGGTACTTGTCTTGCATTTTGGGTTCACTCAAGCGATCAAAGGACCGCAATTTGTCGATTCTAGGGTTTGCCAACAGGCTCAGCGACAAAACCAATGCGGTTCAGGCCCACTTTTTGCGCCAGACCCATCACCTCCACAATCCTTCCATACGGCACGGCGGCGTCGGCACGCAGCTGCACCTCGGTGTCGGGACGACTGGCAGCGGTTTGCGCCAGACTGCGCCCGAGTTCGGGCAGTTCGATGGCCTGATCGTTCAGAAATGCCTGGCCCGATTTGTCGACCACGAGCGTAACGAACTTTGGCGCTTCACCCGGTTTGGCAGCGTCGGTTCTTGGCAGATCGAGCCTGATGGAGCTGGCCAGCAATGGTGCCGTAATGATAAAAATGACGACCAGCACCAGCATCACATCCACCAACGGAGTGACATTGATCTCGCTCATCGGTTGCGAGCCCGGTGTCCGTTCCAGGCGACCAAAAGACATCTTATGCAGCCACCAACAACTCGCGCAGATCGCGCGCAAAGCCTTCGAGTTCGGCCTCAATACGCGCGATCACGCGCCCGAGCACGTTGTAGCCCAGCACGGCCGGAATGGCAACTGCCAGTCCGGCGGCGGTCATGATGAGCGACTCTCCGACCGGACCCGAGATCTTGTCGATGGTGACCTGCCCGGCCGTGGCAATACCGATCAGGGCGTGATAGATGCCCCACACGGTACCCAGCAGACCGACAAAGGGTGCGGTCGCACCAACAGTGGCCAGCAGCACCTGCCCGTGCTGCAATTTGGCGAGCGCCAGGTGCAGGGCATCGCGCAGTACGCGCGTGAGTTGCTGCGATCGGTCGCCGGCCGTCGCCAACGTACCTGCATCTTCCATTTTTGTTGCCAACAGCATGGAAACCAGCAGAGCTTCCCGGTCAAACGCCCGCACTCTTTCAAGCGCCTGAGGAACCGAGGCGGACTGCCAGAAGGCCGCGATGGCGCGCACCACATCGGAGCCGACGCGCTGCAGCAGCCAGGCCTTCCAGAGAATGACGACCCAGCTACCCACCGACATCGCCAGCAGCAGCAGCGCCACCGCCTGCGTGACAGCATCGCCCTGCAAGAACAACTGTGCCACGTTCATTGCAGGCCCAGCACATCAAACATATTGAAAAGACCCGTCTTCTTGCCAGAGAGAAAATGCGCCGCGCGCAAACTGCCCTGCGCATAGGTTGCGCGCGAACTGGACTTGTGGCTGATCTCAATACGCTCCCCGATGCCGGCAAACAGCACCGTGTGGTCTCCCACGATATCACCGCCCCGGATCGTGGCAAACCCGATGGTCGAAGGATCGCGCTCGCCGGTCACGCCCTCGCGGGCATAGACCGCACAGTCCTTCAGGTCGCGCCCGAGGGCGCTGGCAATCACCTCGCCCATCTTGAGCGCGGTGCCAGACGGTGCGTCGACCTTGTGCCGATGATGCGCTTCGACGATTTCAATATCGTAGCCGGTCGCCAGCGAGCGCGCGGCCATCTCCAGCAGTTTGAGCGTGACGTTGACGCCAACGCTCATGTTGGGCGCCATGACGATGGCGATATCTTTCGCGGCTGCTTCAATTTCAGACTTCTGCCCCGCATTGAACCCGGTCGTGCCAATCACCATGTTGATGCCACGCTGCCGGCACTCCCGCACATGCGCCAGCGTCCCCTCAGGCCGGGTGAAATCAATCAGGGTGTCGGCTTGCTGCAGCCCGGCGCTCAGGTCGGCCGTGATCAGCACGCCACAGTTCTGCCCGAGGAAGGCGCTGGCGTCGACGCCGATGGCCGCGCTGGCGGCCATATCGAGGGCGCCGACCAACCGGCAGTGCCGATCCGCGCGCACCGCCTCAATCAGCATCTGGCCCATGCGACCCGACGCACCTGCCACGGCAATGGCCTGTGCGGGGTTGCTGGTACTCTTGGTCACGCTGACCTCTAGCGCAGTGCCGGCTCGAGCGGCGGATAACTTGCGGGTAAGGGTGGCAGCGGTTTCGGATCGGCTTTCTTCGCGGGCACAGGTAACTGCTTGAGGCTTTCTTCACTCAACTCAAGCACCGGCACCTTGCGGGTCTGGCGCCCGGAGTCAAGAGATGCCACAAAATCCGCCTCGCTCGGCATCGGCTCGGAGTCAATCCGGTCGAGCACATCGCCCTTGAAGCTGACAGTCAGCTTGCGCAATTGGGACGGCAAACCCTGACGCTGGAAGGTAAAGACATATTCCCATTGATCAGCATGAAAAACACTCATCAAGAGCGGTGTACCCAGAATATCGCGCACCTGCGCCCGGGTGGCTCCGGGCTTGAGCATTGCAGTCTGCTCCTTGGAGACAAAATTCCCCTGGACAATGTCCACTTTATACGGCTTTACCAATCCCACAATCCGGTTACTGGCGCTGTCCAGACTGCCGCAAGCGAGCAAGCCAGCGCTGCTGGTAATGAGCATGATCAAGCGGGCACTGCGACGATAAAGATCAAACATGGGATGAGCTGTTGGGTAGCGATATGATCGCACCATTGTACCGGCTGTACCTGCGGCCGCGCGCTGTCAGCCGGCAAGAGAGAGGCACCCATGACCACTATCGACGAACTCAAGAGCACAGGGCTCAAGGCCACTGCGCCGCGGCTGAAAATACTGGAGATTTTCCAGAGCCATGCGCGCCGCCACATGTCGGCCGAAGATGTTTATCGGGTCCTGCTTGAGGCCGGTTCCGATGTCGGACTGGCGACGGTTTATCGTGTTCTGGCCCAATTCGAGCATGCCGAAATCCTGAGTCGCAGCCATTTCGAAGGTGGTAAGGCCGTCTTTGAACTCAATGTGGGCCAACACCATGATCATCTGGTTTGCCTGGACTGCGGCAAGGTGGAAGAGTTTTACGACCCCGAGATTGAGCAACGCCAGCACGCCATCGCAGCCACCAAAGGTTTTGCCATTGCCGACCACGCCCTGAGCCTGTACGCCCACTGCACGACGGCCACCTGCCCGCATCGTCCAGGAGCCGAAACGCTCTAGCCGTCCTGTTCGATCGGATCCATCGCCTTGCGCTGACGTTCGACAAATTCCTGGTAGGTGTCGATGCCGCGCAGTTGCAAAATCGTATTGCGCACCGCCGCCTCGACCAGCACCGCAATATTGCGACCGGCAACCACTTGAATCACCACTTTTCTGACCGGCACACCCAGCACATCCTGCCGCAATGGTTCGTGGGGAATACGCTCATAGTCGCGCTCCAGCGTTTCGCGACGCACCAGATGCACGATCAGCTTGAGCCGCATCTTGCGGCGCACCGCTGTCTCGCCAAATATGCAGCGGATATCGAGCAAGCCGATACCGCGCACCTCCAGGAGGTTGATCAACAATTCCGGGCAACGACCCTCGATGGTGTCCTGATTGATGCGATAAAGATCGACGGCATCGTCGGCTACCAAGCCGTTGCCGCGTGAGATCAGTTCCAGCCCAAGTTCGCTCTTGCCCAGGCCAGACTCGCCCGTGATCATGACTCCCAAACCCAGAATATCCATGAACACGCCGTGCATCGAGCAGCGGTCTGCAAAATGCTTTGAAAGGTAAGCGCGCAGTACATCGATCACGAAAGCGGATGAACCCTGAGCTGAAAACATCGGAATCTGCGATTCTTCGCACATCGACAACAAGGCGGGCGGCGCGCGCTGGCCGTCGGCCAGAACCAGCACCGGCGGCTCAAGGGTCACGATACGGGAAATGCGACGCGCACAGTCCTCTGGTGTAGCGTTGGTCAGGTAGGCCATTTCGCGCTGACCCAGAATCTGGATGCGGTACGGATGGATGTAGTTCAGATGACCGACCAGATCAGCGCCGGAACGCGCAGCGAGCACGGCACCCTCGTCAAAGCGCCGCTCGGAGGCGCCCAGACCGGCCACCCACTCCCACTTCAGCGCGTTGCGAAATTCCTCAAACAGTACGTTGGCGCTGACAACATTGGGTTTCACGACGTCATGCCACCTGGGTCGAACGCCAGTCGGCGATCAGACCATGGAGTTGGCCAGCGTCAGCGCAACTGGCGAGCTTTTCACGCAATGGCGCATCACTGAGCAGTTCTGCAATCTCGGACAGGATTTCCAGGTGCTTCTGCGTTGCTGCCTCAGGCACCAGCAGAAAGATCAGCAGGGCCACCGGTTGTTCATCCGGCGCGTCGAAAACAATAGGCTGAGCCAGTTGGAAGACCGCCGCCATCGGCGCCTTCAGGCCCTTGATCCGGCCGTGCGGTATGGCAACGCCATGCCCCAGGCCAGTGGAACCCAAACGCTCCCTGGAGAACAAACTGTCCGTCACCAGCGCACGGCTCAATCCATGCAGCCTCTCAAACAGAAGTCCCGCTTCCTCAAAAACTCTCTTCTTGCTGCTGGCTTCGACCTGCACAAGCACTTGTGCGGCGCTGAGGATATTGGAAAGTCGATTCATGATTTAGCGCCAGATTATGCCCTCAAGCCTGCACCTCGCGTTTCGGGGTTTCATGATGATGATCCTGGAGCCGGTCCTTGTGGCGCACAACCTGACGGTCGAGTTTGTCCACCAGTTCATCGATGGCCGCGTACAGGTCGGCATCCGAACTCTCGGCGAAGATATCGGTGCCCTTGACGTGAATATTGCACTCCGCTCGCTGCCGACCCTCTTTTTCCTTCTGCTTTTCCACAGTCAGCAGCACCTTGACGTCAACCACCTGGTCAAAATGCCGAACGATCCGATCGAGCTTGCTCGTGACATAGTTGCGCAGGGCAGGTGTTACTTCAAGATGGTGGCCGCTGATCGTCATGTTCATAAATACTCTCCAGTTGCGTTGCGTGTTAAAAGAATTTCAACGAATTCACTATGCCCCCTGTGCGTCCAAAGTGCAATAGCATTTGTTGACGCAATGCAATTAAAGCAGAACTTTCAAAAATATTTGCATCGCACACAAGTCCCGGCGCAATGCGATAATTTCGCCAACTCAATTGCCCGACACTTCACCTTGCAACCCGTTCCCGGTTGCCAGCCTGCAGTTACGTTGACTGCATCGGGGTCGAATGCCGAAATCCCGCAAGCCATGCGCAACGCCTTCACGTTGGCCAATGGCCGACTGTCCAAGGAAGACATCGAGGTCCAGGAAGAATCCAGCCTGCTGCGCCTGCGCGCCAGGCAGGACCCCGGCCTGATCGATGCGGCCAAACTGCCGGCGCGCTTGGTGCCCATCTGCTACCTCAGGAAACACGGCTGGTTGAAGTAAGCGCAGACCCTCCCGTCGTGGCAAACCCGCCCGCAAGGCTTGGCGATCCGGATCTCCATGAGTCGCCATGCGCCTGTTCACGCAGTGTGTCCCGAACCCAGTCTCTAAGCTTGCACGGACTGAAGGGTTTGGTGAAATACGCATCCGCTCCCAGCAAGCGTGCCAGATCCGAATCGGCTTGCTGGCCTTTCGCACTCACCACGGCCACCTGAATGCTCCTGGTTTGCGGGTTGTTCCTGATCGCTTGAAGCACCTGCAAGCCGTCCATTTCTCCCGGCATCACAACATCGAGCAAGACCACCTCCGGCGCGCACTGCCTGATACTTTCGAGCGCGCCGACGCCATCTTTTGCTTCACTAAGGGCGTAGTACGCGCCCAAGGTAATGCGAAGCAGACGTCGAATGTCGGGGTCGTCGTCAACGATCAGGACTTGGGTCATGGCATCAGACCATCGAGACAGATCAGGCAATGACAACGATGTCGGAGGCATCCAGCGTCGGATGCACGGCGACTCCCAGCAGTGCCACTGCTACCGCCGCGCCCCTGCCACTGCCGTCTGCGTCGTAGTACAGCACGCCAGTGCTGGTGTTGTAGATAATGCGATCCAGACTGTCCTGACCGCTCGAGAAGTTACCGGCGGCAAACTCGTTGCTGGTAAGCACACCCACAACCCCTAGGGCACTGAAGACGGCCTTGCTGAGCTCCAGCTTGTCCGTGCCGTGCACAAAGTCCGTCACCGTGTCGTAGTTGCTGGTCGCATTCGGAGTCTCGTTGAAAACGAAGAAATCAGCACCGGCGCCGCCGCTCAGCGTATCGTTTCCCAATCCGCCGATCAGTACATTGGCCCCTGTGTTGCCGGTGAGCACATTGGCCAGCGTGTTGCCGGTGGCGTTGATATTGCCGCTGCCCGTCAGGGTCAGGTTCTCGACATAGACGTCCAGCGCGAAACTGGCCGTGGCATAAACCTGGTCCGTGCCGCCTGTGGAACTGCTCTCGATCACCTGGTCGCCCACGTTGTCAACATAGTAGGTGTCGTTGCCAGCACCGCCCATCATGGTGTCCGCACCCGCGCCACCAATCAGCGTGTCATCGCCAGCGCCACCGTTGAGGGTGTCGTTGTACGCCGTGCCTGTCAGGATGTTGGCACCCGCGTTGCCGGTGATGCTCAGCGCGTTCACAACCGCTGCCGCGTTCACATTGAGTGCCACCGTCCCGGTGATCACCGCTGCAGCCGCCACGCCCGTGCCTATGACCACGCTGTCTATGCCGGTATCACCCGCGTACAGGGTCAGTGTCTGGCCAGCGGTGATGCTGGCAAAGCGCACTTCGTCCGTTCCACTGCTGTCGGTGATTTCGGCTGCGCCGTGCTCACTCTGCAGGTTGATGATGTAGAGATCGTCGCCCGCGCCGCCACTCATGGTGTCGACTCCGGCACCGCCAATCAGCGTGTCATTGCCAGCGCCAGCGCTGATGATGTCGGCATAGGCCGTGCCTGTCATGCTGTTGGCACCGCCGTTGCCGGTGATGTTCAGCGCGTTCACCACCGCTGCTGCATTCACGTTCAGGTCGGCCGTGCCCGTTGCCAGCACCACAGTCTCGATTCCCGTGTCCCCTGCGAACAGGGTCAGGGTGCCGGCGCCGTCAGCGCTGAACAGAACCTGGTCGATCCCGGTATCGCCGCTGTCCTTGATCTCGGCGGCCGTATGGTCAGCCGCCAGGGCGATGACGTAGGTATCAGAGCCCTTGCCGCCGTCCATCGTGTCGATGCCGCCACCGCCAGTCAGCACATTGTCACCGTCGTTGCCGGTGAGCACATTGGCCAGCGTGTTGCCGGTGGCGTTGATATTGCCGCTG
>JBAXNI010000063.1:0-16392 GCA_037133835.1 Comamonadaceae bacterium
TGCTGTGGATCGTCGATAAAGCCGGCGCGGTCATGCAGCACGTTGTTGCATACCAGTCCCATGCCGGGCTGCAGTGTCAGGCGAAATACGGGGGATGCATCGCTCGCCAGGAATTGTTCGAGAAACGCCACGGCAGCCTGGGTCACTGAATCCTTCTTCCACAGCACACTGCGCGTGCGTGCGGTGTAGCGCATGTGCAGTGCGGTGCATGAAGGATCTATAGAGAAAACTGGGCCGGTCTGCTCCGGGCGGGCCACTCCATCCTGGTCCAGCCGCGCTGGGATGGTCATCGCATCGGGCGCCATCAGCGCGCGCACCCAGTCCGGGTTGGCTTCACGCAAAGCAATGTAGGCCATTTCATGGTCCATCAGTGCGCTCTCACCGCCTGCGCTTGCGGCACGCACGCAATGCAAAATCATGGCCCGGATGTGCCGTGACTCCGGGTGGTAGTAGCCATCGGTATGCCACTTGATGGGCCGGTTGGTGTACGGTATGAACGCGGCACGCTCGCCTGCTGGGGCGGCTACCCTGATCTGCGAAATGCAGTCCTCGTCGGCCAGCCAATTACCGTCGAGCCGACGCATGCCAAGCTGCTGCGCCAGCAGGCGCGGGATGTCTTTGCCCTCCCTTTGCAGCGGGCTGCGATAGATCGCCATATTAGCGACCTTGCAGCGTTGCAGCAGGGCTTGCTGCTCAGACTGGCTCAGTGCGCACGGATCGACCACGGGAACGATAAGGTCCCTGGCCAGGCGCGGTTGGTTTTGCCGCTTGGCGTCTCGCCAACGCTGGTAGGGGGCTTGATGGTTCAGGTCAAAGGGAGTGTCTGTCACGGTGCGTACTCAGTCGGCACTAGCCATGCTGCGAGCCATGCCGCGAGATGGGCGTGGAGCGCGAGGTTCGGTGGACAATGCGCCCTGCATCGCGCGCTGCAGCATTTCCATGGCCTGCGGTATTTCAGTGGCCATCATCTGATCTATGACCCAACGCTGGTCCTTCTTGGGCATGAACGACTCAATGCGATGCCCCAGGTAGCGTACAAAGCCAAAGTCAGGCCCCTGCGCGTCGTAGCCGAACTCAGCGTAAGCATCAGCCGACTCGTTGAACAGGTCAATAAAGGTTTCAAAATGACTGGGCTGACCGGTCGGCGGCAGGCCCAGGAACAGGTCCTCGTTTTCCTGCAACACTTCGGCCACGCGCCGCACCAGCGCTGTGGTGAACTCGGCTCGGTTCAGTGCCTCCATACGCAGATACGCCATGCGGTCGATCACATGGGTCAGGAAAACCAGCACCTCACGGGTGAACGAAAAATACTGCGGCCCCACTTCGATATCGAAGCCGGCTGAGCGCATTTGTTTGAGCGTATTTTGTGCCACTCGCCAGGCGACAGACGCCATCACACTGGCGACTTGCTGCGACGTTTTGGTGGCTCCGCCTTGGAACCACCCGCTCTTGATCCGGATCTTGGCCATATCAAACCCGTACCTGTGGGGGGCAGCGAAGTACGCGAAGCGACAAGCGTGGGGGCATTTAGTACCCGCCCTTGCCAAGCGGCTGCGGCAGACCCGCCACCTTGGGCCCCTGCTTGGCCGGGCCAAGGGGGAACAGGTCGTACAGGTACTTGCTGTCCGCCGTCGGTCGGATTTCAGCCATGCCCTTGAGCATGTTGCGAAAGTTTGGCGTGTGACCGTGCTCGCGGTACTGCTCGCGCAGGTAGTTCACGACCTCCCAATGCGCATCGGTCAACTCAATGCCCTCTGCCAGTGCGATGATGCGAACGGCTTCATCATCGTAGTCGGGCTCCAGAAGGAAGCCTTGCGCGTCTGTTTCGTGTTCATCGCCGTTGATGTTATAGCCCATTGTCTGATCTCCTTTTAGCAAAAATGTTAGCCAAGCCCTAGACCGCAGCAGCTGACTTGTGAGCCACGAAAATTCCGCAACCCAGCAGGCGGTGCCGCCCCAGTCCGCGCTGCTGTAGCCGCAGTGACTGTTGCGCCGGCAGCGAGTGCAGCATCAGGCTGAAAGTGTTGAGCTCGACGCCCGCCGCCAGCATCTTCTGGTGCTTTCCACAGACCCGCTCGCCGGTGATTTCCAGGTCCGCCAGCTCGCGCTCCACCAGCGCCATGAAGCGCATTTCGTCCGCACTGTCGGCAGCCACCTTGTACGCATACAAGGTGGCATGGGCCTGCAGTTCACGCAGGCGCGCTGGCCCCAGGTCGATGCGATGTCCGGCCACGCTGAGTTCGAGCCGTGGCAGCGCGAGCAAGTCGACTGAGCGTTGGGCTGTTACCCGCAGCAACAGCCGCGCGCGCTGCGACAGCAGGCCTGATTCCAGGCTGCCTTGCACCATTTTGATGGCGTGAATTCCGGCCAGCGGATCGGTCTCAAGCCAAGGCCACTGCGCAGTCAGCAGTTGCTGCAGGGGCAGGGCATGGTCACGCGGCAAGGTTGACCCCTTGATCGGAAACACTGCATCGACCACGGTATCAGCCATTGCTTGCAAAGCGGTCATCCTGGCTCCTGCGCTGGTGGCGCTGCTGGTGTCTGGACTTGCGCCCAGTCGAGCAAGGCCTGACCCCAAAGAAGGGCGGTCTGTGGGTCGATTTCAAACACCGTGAATCTGCTTCGCTCTCGAATCCGCGTGCGCAGCAAGCTCATGCCGCCGGCGTCATAGTCCAGTTGCTGTAGTTCGATGACTTGTCCACCCATGGGACAGGTCAGCTTTGCGAGCGGTGTAATGGTCGTCATGGTGCCGAATTTCTGTCAACACCTCTAATTTGGCGCAAGGGCAGTACTGCCGTCTATAACCGGCACGGGTGGGGGCATATAGCCCCAATGGGTAGCACTGAATAGTCAACGCGGGTGATAGCGGACGTCGCTCAGTGACACGTACTATCTGCTTCAGAGTTGACTGAGAAACGTCCACCGAGAGGCAACTGTCAACCAAGAGAAATTGACCAATCGGCGCACACCGTTCGCCCCTGACAGGAGACACCATGAGCAAAACACCGCACGACACCCCCATGCTCGATCAATTGGAGAGCGGGCCGTGGCCGAGCTTCGTCACTGGCCTGAAACGCCTGGCCAAAGACAATGACTACATGACCGATCTGGTGGGTCAGCTCGAGCACTCGTACAAGACCCGCAAGGGCTATTGGAAGGGTGGCACGGTAGGGGTTTTTGGTTACGGCGGTGGCGTGATTCCCCGATTCTCCGAGGTGGCAGACATGTTCCCTGCCTCCAAAGAATTTCACACGCTGCGCATTCAGCCGCCGGCCGGCATGCACTACAACACGGAGGTGCTGCGCAAATTGTGCGATGTTTGGGAAAGGCATGGCTCCGGCCTGATTGCTTTTCATGGCCAGTCGGGTGACATCATGTTCCAGGGCACCAGCACGGCCAAGGTGCAGGGTGCGTTCGATGAGTTCAACGAAATGGGTTTTGACATGGGTGGCGCGGGCCCGGCATTGCGCACGTCGATGTCCTGCGTCGGAGCGGCGCGCTGCGAGCAGTCCTGTTTTGATGAGGCGCGGGCGCACCGCAAGGTGGTTAACAGCTTTCTGGACGACATGCATCGCCCGGCCTTGCCGTACAAGTTCAAGTTCAAGTTTTCCGGCTGCCCGAACGATTGCATGAATTCCATTCAGCGGTCTGACATGGCCGTCATTGGAACCTGGAGAGACAACATGCGCACCGACGAAGCGCTGGCACGCAAGTGGTTCGCCAAGCACGGCATGACCGAGCTGGTGAACGATGTGGTGAGCCGCTGTCCTACCAAGACCATCATGCTCAAGGAGACCAAGGATCTCTGCACGGGCCCGAAGATCTCCAGCGTCGCGCTCAATGACACGCAATCACTGGAAATCGACAACGCCAACTGCGTGCGTTGCATGCATTGCATCAATGTCATGACCGGGGCGCTGGCTACCGGCACGGACAAGGGTGTGACGATCCTGATGGGTGGCAAACGCACGCTCAAGATCGGCGACCTGATGGGCACCGTTGTCGTGCCCTTCATGCCGATGAAGACCGAAGAAGACTATGAAGCCCTGGTGGAGCTTGGTCAGAAAACCATTGATTTCTTTGCCGAAAATGCGCTGGAACACGAGCGCACCGGTGAAATGATTGAACGGATCGGCCTAGTCAACTTCCTTGAAGGCATAGAACTGGCGATTGACCCGAGCATGGTTTCCACGCCACGTACCAACCCTTATGTCCGGATTGACGGCTGAGACAAGGAAGTGGCCAGGAGCAAGCGACAGCCACACGACAGCATGACAGTAGTTCAAAGTTTCTGACGAAAACAGGAAGACAAACATGGCAACTATGCGCACCCCCATTGAAAGCGGCGTACCCGATAACAAGCAGTATCTGCACCCGCTGATGCTGAAGAACTATGGCAACTGGAAGTACCACGACCGGCCGCGCCCGGGTGTACTGCATCATGTCGCGCATGGCGGCGACGAAATCTGGACGGTACGCGCCGGCACGCAGCGCCAGATGGACCTGTTCACTGTGCGCAAGCTGTGCGATATCGCCGACAACTATGCCGACGGACATGTGCGTTTCACGATCCGTTCCAACATCGAGTACATGGTGGCCGAGGAGACGCGTGTCGCGCCCTTGATCGAAGCGCTGGAGGGCAGCGGCTTTCCGGTCGGTGGCACCGGCAACTCGGTGACCATGATCGCGCATACCCAGGGCTGGCTGCACTGCGATATTCCTGGCACCGACGCCTCCGGCGTGGTCAAGGCGCTGATGGACGAACTGCACTATGAATTCAGGCACGAGGAGATGCCGAATCGGGTTCACATGTCCACTTCATGTTGCGAAATCAATTGCGGTGGGCAGGCCGACATAGCAATCATCGTGCAGTACACCAAGCCGCCCAAGATCAACCATGATCTGGTCGCCAACGTGTGCGAGCGTCCGCTGGTCGTAGCGCGCTGTCCGGTGGCCGCCATCCGGCCGGCTATGGTCAACGGTAAGCCTTCGCTGGAAATTGATGAGGCCAAGTGCATGTGTTGCGGCGCCTGCTACCCGCCGTGCCCGCCGATGCAAATCAACGATGCCGAGCACACCAAGCTCTCGATCTGGGTAGGCGGCAAGAATTCGAATGCCCGTGCGAAGCCGACTTTCATGAAAATGGTCGCTTCAGGATTGCCCAACAATCCACCGCGCTGGGTTGAGGTCGCCGCCGTTGTGAAGAAGATTCTGCATGTCTACAAGGAGGACGGTCGGCCTTGGGAGCGTCTCTCCGATTGGGTTGAGCGTATCGGCTGGCCGCGGTTCTTTGAGAAGTGCGACCTGCCTTTCTCGAAATACCTGATCGATGACTGGCGCGGGTCCCGCGCTAGCCTGAATGCATCGACCCACATCCGCTTCTGAGCGTCCTTTATCGATACAGGAATTGAACTCGCCATGAAATTCGGTTTACTTGTCAGCGAAGGCCCCTACACGCACCAGGCTTCCGACAGCGCCTACCAGTTTGTGGTCGCTGCACTGGCCAAAGGCCACGAAATCCAGCGCGTGTTCTTCTACCACGACGGGGTCAACAATGCGACCCGCCTGACCGAGCCACCGCAGGACGACCGCCATGTCGTGAACCGCTGGTCGGCGCTGGCGGCAGCGAACAAGGTGGACCTGGTGGTGTGCGTGGCAGCCGCCTTACGCCGTGGTATCAAGGAAGAAGTTCTGGCTCCGGGCTTTCGGATTTCGGGGCTGGGCCAGCTGGTCGACAGTGGAATCAAGGCGGATCGCCTTGTCACTTTTGGCGATTGATGGACGCAACCGACGAGACCAAAAAAATGAGCGAACAACCAACAAGCGGCGGCAGCGGCCCTAAAGTCAAGAAGTTCATGTTTGTGAACCGAAAGGCACCTTACGGCACCATTTACGCACTGGAAAGCCTGGAGGTGGTGTTGATCGCCGCCACTTTCGATCAGGACGTGAGTCTGGTCTTCATCGACGACGGCGTCTATGAACTGGTCAAGGGCCAGCAGACCAAAGGCATAGGCATGAAGAACTTTTCACCCAGCTACCGAGCGCTGGACGGTTATGACGTGGAAAAGCTCTATGTTGACCGTAACTCACTGGAGCAGCGCGGCCTGACGGAGAAGGATCTGCTGGTTCCGGTGGAGGTGTTCGACGCACAGCAAATGGGTCAACTCATGGCGCAACAAGATGTGATCTTGAGTTTTTAGTGAAACGGACAAACCATCATGTTGCATATTGTCAATAAGTCGCCGTTCCAGACCAGCACACTCCAGAGCTGTTTGCGAATGGCCCAACCCGGCAACGCGCTGCTGCTGATCGAAGACGGCGTTTACGGGGCCACCGTAGGCAGCGCTATGGAATCTGTCATCCGCGAGGCCTGCGCCACGCTCAAGGTTTATGCACTGCGACCCGACCTCGATGCCCGCGGCGTGCTGGGCAAACTGATTGACGGCGTGACAGCGGTCGATTACGACGGTTTTGTCGATTTGACGGTGGAATACAAGACATCACATTCCTGGCTGTGAGGCGAGGGCGCGCCAGTTACAACTTTTTATCTGGAGAACAACATGAGTTTTGAAATCAACGGTACGACCTTCGAGACAGATGAAGAAGGTTACCTTCTCAACCTGGCCGAATGGACTCCCGAGGCTGCGGTCTTTCTGGCGGAAGAGGAAAAGGTTCCACTCAGTGATAACCACTGGGAAGTCATCAACTTCCTGCGTGAGTACTACAACGAATACCAGATCGCGCCCGCCGTGCGCGTGCTGACCAAGGCCATCGGCAAGCAATTTGGCGAGGAAAAAGGCAACAGCAAGTACCTGTATGACTTGTTTCCCTACGGTCCAGCCAAACAAGCCTGCAAAATTGCCGGTCTGCCCAAGCCGACCGGCTGTATCTAAGGCCAGCGCCGGACTCTGACATGTCGATGCTGACGCTTAGCTACGCCCTGTTGCTCTATGTCGCCACGGGGGTGCTGGTCGTCGGCCTGAGCCTGAAACTGCGCAGCTACATCAAAACACCGGCGCCGCTGAAGATTCCCACGACTCCAGCGCCGACCACGGTCGCCGGCGTGGGCTGGCGCATGGCCCGCGAGGCCGTTTTGTTTGAAAGTCTGTTCAAGTCGAGTAAGTGGACCTGGCTGTTTGGCTGGGCTTTTCACGTCGCGCTGCTGCTGGTGGTGTTGCGTCACCTGCGCTATTTTCAGGAGCCGGTGTGGCTGCCGGTGGTATTGGTTCAACCCTTGGGTACCATCGCCGGCATTGCCATGGTGGCGGCACTGGGCGCTTTGTGGGCCAGACGCTGGCTGGTTGACCGCGTACGTTACATCTCGACACCTTCGGATCACCTGATGCTGGCGCTGCTGCTGGCGATCGGCTTGAGCGGGCTTGGCATGCGGTTTGTCGTGCACACCGACATTGTGGCCGTGAAGGGTTTCATACTGGGCTTGCTGCGCTTTGACTGGCAGGCGCTGCCCGCTGACCCGCTGCTGCTGGCGCATCTGGCACTGGTGGTTCTGCTCATGATCATCTTTCCTATCAGCAAGCTTTTGCACGCGCCAGGATTGTTCTTCAGTCCGACCCGCAATCAGGCCGATAACGCCCGCGAAGTGCGGCATATCTCTGCCTGGGCTGCCGCACTCGACAAGCGTCCCTGAACACGGACACGCACCATGGCCACCGCTGCATTTGAAACCCCCAAGCTCAAGAGCTACCCGGTCATTCCGCTGGTACAGGTGGGTGCGATGTCGCACCTCAAACCCTTTGTGGCGGGCGCACCGCTGCAAAAGGCACTTGGTTTCCCGGAACAACTGGTTGAGGACTGGCAAGCCAAGGCGATCGCCAAGATGGGCGAGTTGCTGGGCAAGTACCGTTCACTGCAGGTCTATATGGACGCTTGCGTGCACTGCGGCGCCTGCTCTGACAAATGTCACTATTTTCTGGGCACTGGCGACCCCAAGAACATGCCGGTGGCGCGCCAGGACCTGATGCGCAAAATCTATAGGCGCTACTTCACCTTTGCCGGCAAGTATTTCCCCAAGCTGGTGGGGGCGGTCGATCTGACGCGCGAAGTGCTCGATGAGTGGTACAGCTATTTCAATCAGTGCTCAGAGTGCCGGCGCTGTTCGGTCTTTTGTCCCTACGGCATAGACACCGCCGAGGTCACGATGGCAGCGCGCGAGATCATGGACTCGATCGGACTCGGTCAAAAATACTCGAACGAAATCATTGGCAAGGTCCACCGCATCGGCAACAACCTGGGTATCCCGGGACCGGCGCTCGAAAACACGCTCGAAGGCCTGGAGGAAGACACCAAGGACGAGACCGGCATCGACGTCAAGTTTCCGCTCGATGTGAAGGGCGCCGAGGTGATGTTGATCACGCCTTCGGCGGACTTCTTCTCGGAGCCGCATGTGGAGAGCCTGATCGGCTACGCCAAGGTGTTTCACGCCGCCGGCATCAGCTGGACCTTGAGCTCGCACGCTTCGGAAGCGGGCAACTTCGGCATGTTCATTGGCAACTACGAACAGATGCGAAAGATTTCGATGCGCGTGCGCGAGGCCGCACTGGAGCTGGGTGTGAAGCGGATTGTGGTTGGCGAATGCGGCCACGCCTGGCGCGTTGCCTACAGCTTCTGGAATACGCTGATTGGCCCGTTCGACTTTCTGGATCCACGCTACCCGGTGCCACAGCACATCTGCGAGTTCACTGACGACCTGATTCAGCGCGGCGCGATCAGGTTTGACAAGGACGCCAATGATGGGCGCATCATCACCTTCCATGACTCCTGCAACGTGGCGCGTGCCTCACGCATGGGTGACCTGCCAGGCGGGCAGTTCGTCATACCGCGACGCATCATTACCTCGGTGGCGAACCATTTCCATGACATGGCCTCGCACACCATTCGGGAGGACACCTTCTGCTGCGGTGGCGGTGGCGGCCTCCTGACCGACGATCTGCTGGAGTTGCGCGTCAAGGGTGCCATGCCCCGCATGGAGGCCTTGAAGGATGTCGTGGACGAGCACGGCGTGAACTTCATGGCGACCATCTGTGCCATCTGCAAAGCCCAGTTCACCAAAGTGCTGCCCTACTACGGCTTTGATATGAGCATGGTTGGAGGTGTGCACCAATTGGTCAGCAAAGCGATACGCCTGGGCGACAAGTAACTCGGCCCACTCGTCATTCATATACAAAATGCTAGGAGACTTCCCACATGTCCGCTAACACCGAAGCCCTGACCGTCAAACCGCTGAGCTTTCGCCGTTACAAGGATGGCGACACCAAGATCAAGACCTGGCAGTCGAAAATCCTTGACGCGGATCACAGCTACAAATGCCCGACCTACATTCAGAGCACGCCACCATGCCAGGGTTGTTGTCCGGCCGGCGAGGACATCCGGAGCTGGCTCAACATTGTGCGTGGCATCGAAAAGCCCCCGGTTGGCGTCGATGGCAAGCCGACCATGCCTTGGCAGGAATATGCCTGGCGCCGGTTGACTGACTGCAATCCCTTTCCGGCCATCATGGGTCGCGTCTGCCCGGCGCCGTGCCAGGGTGGCTGCAACCGCTCGAAGGTGGAGGATTATGTCGGCATCAACGCGGTCGAGCAATTTCTCGGCGATTACGGACTTGAAATGGGGCTGGGCTTTGCCAAGCCAGAAAAAGAGAGTGGCAAGCGCGTTGCCATCATCGGTGGCGGTGTCGGTGGTCTGGCCTGCGCCTACCAGCTGCGCAAGATGGGCCATGCCTGTTCCATTTTTGAGGATTACAGCAAGATCGGCGGCATGCTGGCATTCGGATTGCCGCCCTACCGGGTCGATCACGCCATCGTGGATGCCGAGGTCAAGCGCATCATCGACATGGGCGTCGAAGTTCACACGAATACGCGCGTTGGCAGAGATGTTCGCTTCGAAGCTCTGCAAAGTGATTTTGATGCCATTTTCATTGCGATTGGCGCACAAAAAGGCAACCGCCTGGATATACCGGGGGCCGATGCACCGAACTGCATCGATGGGCTCAAGCTGCTGCGAGATTTCAATGAAGGCAGGCTCACCAACTTCGAGCAGCGTGTTATCGTCATCGGCGGTGGCAATACAGCGATGGACGTTGCATCGGTGGCCCTGCGCACGGGCAGCCTGAACGCTCAGGGTCAACGCGAGAACGCCAAGGTGCTGATTGCCTATCGCCGCACCCGTGAGGAAATGCCGGCCGACGAGATTGAAGTCGACGCGGTGATTCGCGAGGGTGGTGAAATACAAACGCACGTGATCCCTGTTTCGGTGGTGCAAGGCGCTGACGGCAGAGCGACAGCGCTGCGGGTGGCCAAGGTCGATTGGATCAACAAGAAAATGGTCGTCAAGGAGGGATCCGAGTACGACATTCCCTGCGACCTCATCATTGCCGCCATGGGGCAATCGATCGAGTGGGACGACATGGTTGGTTTCAAGAACACGAAGAATCTGGCCAATATCGATAAGACTTTCCAGGCCACCACCACGCCCGGCGTGTTCATCGGCGGCGACGCGGTCTTGCCTGATCTGCTCACCACGGCCATCGGCCACGCTCGCATCGCCGCCGAAGGTATTCACGACTATCTCGAGGGCAGGCCCGTCGAGAAGCGCCCCAAGGTTGACAAGAGTTCGTTTGACTTGCCACGCAAAATGGCCGAAAAAGGCCTCAAGATCGGCCAGGCGCAGGAACCGATGCGCGGCACCGATACCTCCAGCATTGGCATCCACAACTACGACAACCGCTCGGATCGGGCGGTGATCAAGTCCGACGAACTGTACCTGGGCCACTTCCCTTATACGGCGCGCAAGGTGCGCGACATGAGAACGATCGACGTCTCCAATGTGCTCGGCAACAGCGAGGAACGCATCATCGCGCTGACGCAGGCCCAGGCGCAAGCCGAAGCCAAGCGCTGCATGAGCTGCGGCCAGTGCTTCGAGTGTGACAACTGCGTGGTCTATTGTCCGCAATTGGCGGTGTTCAAGGTGCCCAAATCGAAGTCCACCACCGGGCGCTACGTGGACACCGACTACAACAAGTGCATTGGCTGCCACATCTGCGCTGACGTCTGTCCCTCCGGCTACATCAAGATGGGTCTGGGAGAGTAAGCAACATGGCTGGACGCAGCACACCGCGGCTTGGCATCGTCAGCATATTGTGCTGGCTGGCCCTGTTGTTGGCAACCATCCCGGCAGCGTGGGCACAAGCACCTCAGGCGTCATCAAGCCGGACGTTGCAGCCGGTGATCGAGACTGCCCGTGGCGGCGAATGTGTCGCGGACCCCGCCTTCATGCGACGCAATCACATGAAACTTCTCATGCACCAGCGCGACGACACGCTGCGCGGGGGCATTCGTACAGGGAAGTATTCTCTGAAAGCCTGCATTGCCTGTCACGCCAGCCCAAGCAGTCAAAGCGTGACTGCCGAGCCGAGCAACTTTTGTCAGAGTTGCCACAACTATGCAGCGGTAAAAATAGACTGCTTTGAGTGTCACGCTGGCACGCCAGCCAACAGCGCCGTACAGCAACAGGTCAAGCCATGAAGCACGACAACCCGACTCCAGCGAACGATGCTGCTACAAGCCGGTCCGGCCGTCGTGGCTTTTTGGCTGCGGCTGCTGCGGGGCTGACGGGCATCGTGCTGGCACCGGGGGTTCGACTGATCGAGATCGCGCAGGCCGCGCCTGCAGGTGCTGCGCTCAGCGCCGGCGCGAGCAGCAAGGTTCGCTGGGGTATGTTGATCGACAGCAACCAGTGCAGCGCCGATTGCAAGGCCTGTGTGACGGCTTGCAACAGCGAAAACGGATTGTCCGGCGGAACACTGCCGACGGATTCGCAGTGGATCCGCAAAATAGAAATCAAGGAAATTCGCACTGGCAGAAAGCAGTACTTGCCGATGATGTGCCAACATTGCGCCGAACCACCGTGCGTCGATGTCTGCCCGACCGGCGCTTCCTTCAAGCGTGCTGACGGCATTGTGCTGGTGGATCGGCACCGCTGTATCGGTTGCCGCTATTGCCTGATGGCGTGTCCCTACAAGGCGCGATCCTTTGTTCATGAACCGGTGACTCATCAAAAGCCCGATGCGCCGCGTGGCATGGGAACTGCAGAAGCCTGCAACCTGTGCGTCAACCGTATCGACCGTGGCGAACAGCCAGCCTGTGTTGCGGCCTGCACAGCCAGCGGACATGCGGCCTTTCTGTTTGGCGACCTGAATGATCCCTCCAGCGAAATCGCCAAACGGATCGCTACCTATCCAACGCGCCAGATTCGGGAAAACCTGAATCTCGACACGGGTGTGCGCTACATCGGTATCTGAACCCAGAGAATTGCCCATGAATATTGTGCTCAACAAGTTGCAAGGAGGCAGTCGCGGTCACTACCAACTGTTGGCCGGCCTGGTGCTGATGTTGCTGCTGGGTGTGAGCGCGCTACTCTACATTGAACACCATGGCCACATCGTGACCGGCATGAACAATCAGTTTGTCTGGGGCCTGCCCGATGTGTTTTCGATCTTCCTGATGTTGGCCGGCACGGGTGCGCTCACTATCGCGCTGCTGGCTTCGGTATTTGGCAAGGTGGAATACGAACCGGTGGCGCCGCTGTCGGGCGTGCTCGCGATCGCGATGGTGTTGACCGGCCTGCTGCTGCTGATGCTTGATCTGGGGCGGCCGGACCGTGCCAGTCAGGCCATGGTTCACTTCAACCCCAAATCGGTGCTGAGCTGGAATCTGTACCTTTATTCCGGATTCATGGGCTTTGTCGGAGCTTATCTGTGGAGCCTGATGGAGCCGGGCATGCGTCGTTTCACACCGTGGGCGATTGGTCTGGCATTTGCCTGGCGTATCGGCCTGACCACCGGGACCGGCTCGATCTACGGTTTTCAGGTTGCGCGCCAGGGTTTTGATTCGGCCATTTTTGCGCCGATGTACATCGCGTTGTCGCTAAGTTACGGCCTTGCGGTGTTCGTGCTGGTGCTGCTGCTGGCATGCCGTAACAACGACATTGCTCTGGGCGACGCCTTGCTGAAACGGCTGGCGCGCCTGCAAGTGGTCTTCATCGGCGTCGGTCTGTACTTCGTGCTGATCCATCACATGACGAATTACTATTTCACCAGGAACCGCGACTTCGAGTGCTTTATCCTGTTCGACGGCGGCATCTACACCACGCTGTTTTGGCTCGGCCAGATCCTGCTGGGCACGCTGGTTCCGGCAGGGCTGTTGCTGCATCCGGGCATTGCGCAAATGCGTGTTCGCATCGCGGCCAGTCTTGCGTTGGTCGTCCTTGGGGCTTTTGCGCAGTTGTACGTCACGATCCTGGGGAGTCAGGCGCAACCGTTGCCGCTGTTTCCAGGGCGTCAGGTCAGCAGCAGCTTCTTCGACGGTGTGGTCAACAGCTACACGCCGTCGTTGTCCGAATGGGGCCTGGGCTTGCTCGGACTGGCTATGGTCGGACTGATCGTCATCATGGCACTCAGACTGATCGCCTTCCTGCCACAACGGCTCGACGACGCAGCGCTGCAGAAATATCGTGCCAAACAATCCCTTGCAGCAAGCTGAATCAGTGCCGCGCATGGCGCGTCTGATGCTCTCGGCGGCGCACAAGTCGTCGGGAAAAACCGTCGTTACGACGGGTCTGTGCGCGGCGCTATCGGCGCAGGGCTTGTTGGTGCAAGCTTTCAAGAAGGGGCCTGACTACATTGATCCGATGTGGTTGACGCAGGCCAGCGCGCGCGCCTGCTTCAATCTTGATCCGTATCTGATGAGTTCGCAGGCGATCGTCGAGTGTTTCTCGCGCCAGGCGGGCTCGGCCGACATCAGCATTGTCGAGGGCAACAAGGGCTTGTACGACGGTCTGGCGCTGGACGGCAGCAACAGCAACGCTGCGCTGGCACAACTGCTCGGTCTGCCCGTGGTGCTGGTGCTGGACGTGCGCGGCATGACGCGCGGTGTGGCACCGCTGATTCTGGGTTATCAGGCGTTCGACCCCACTATCCGCATTGCTGGTGTCATTCTGAACCAGCTCGGCGGCAGCCGTCATGAATCCAAGTTGCGCGCGGTGATCGAGCATTACACCGAGGTGCCGGTACTCGGAGCCATCGGCCACGACGCGCAACTTGCGCTGACTGAACGGCATCTCGGCTTGACCCCCAGCAGCGAGCTCGACGACGCGGCGCAGCGCGTGCGCACGCTGGGTCAGCGGATCGCGGCTCAGGTTGATCTGGTGCGTCTGCAGCAGATCGCAGCAAGCGCTGCGACCCTGCCGGTGTTGCAGCATGCAGCGCCTGCGCTGGTCCTGACGTCTGCGCCGGTGCCGGTGCGCATCGGGCTGGCGCGCGACCGCGCCTTTGGTTTCTACTACCCGGACGACCTGGCGGCGTTGCAGCAGGCTGGAGCCGAGATCGTTCCCTTCAACACCCTGCAAGACGCCCGCCTACCCGAGGTGGACGGCCTTTTCATCGGCGGGGGCTTTCCGGAAATGTTCATGTCCCAGTTGCAAGCCAATACGGCACTGCGTGATGGCATACGCAACGCCATTGAAGCTGGCATGCCGGTTTATGCTGAATGCGGCGGACTCATGTACCTGGCGCGCAGCTTGCAATGGAAAGACGGTCTTTACCAGATGGTGGGTGCATTGCCTGCCGATGTCGTGATGCACGAGCGCCCGGTCGGCCGCGGCTACGTTGAGCTCGAGCTCACCAGCGATGCGCCATGGCCGGTCAGCTCGAAGGCCGCACCGTCCAGGCTGCGCGGGCACGAGTTTCACTACTCGAGCCTGGAAAACCTGGACCCGGAACTCAAATTTGCGTATCGCGTGACGCGCGGTCATGGTGTTGACGGCAGCCACGACGGTATCGTTTACCGCAACGTGCTCGCCTCGTATGCCCATCTGCGCAGTGGTTGTGGCTCGGATTGGGCAACAGGCTTTGTTGATTTTGTTCGGAAAAACAGAATCGGTTCGAATGCACAAGTCGTGTCAGTCAACGTAGAGCCGGTGAATGCGAGTTCACCGGTGATGGAGTTTTAGGAGAACAGCATGTTTACATTAAGCGGCGCTGCCGCGCGACAGATCCAGCAGTCGGCAAGCGCCAGCCCTGAGCAAGAGCTGACGTTGCGCGTCGCGGCCAAGCTAGACGTCGATGGTTCAATCCAATACGGGATGGGATTTGACGATGCCAAAGACGACGACATTCAATTGGAGTTCGAGGGCGTGCAGGTGGTCATCGGACCGGAGTTTCATGAATTACTGCTTGACACCTTGCTCGACTATGTGGAACTCCAGCCTGGCGAGTTCAACTTCATCTTCAGCCGTAGCCGGCCCACTCAGGCGGCGCCAACATCAGGGGCCGGTTGCGCCAGCGCAGCGTGTGCCAGCAGTTCCTGTGGTGTATCTGCCTGTGGCAGCAACGGGCGGTCCCATTGAAGGCCGACTGCACTCCGCCCCCGCCACCGCTGGGTCGGGTCTATCTGGTAGGTGCAGGTCCGGGCGATCCTGAGCTATTGACACTGCGCGCTGTGCGTCTGCTGCAACAGGCGCAAGTGGTCGTTTATGACCACCTGGTGTCAAGTGCGGTGCTTGAGTTCGTCTCACCCAAAGCACAGCGAATTTACGCTGGCAAGCGCCGCAACGAGCACACCCTGAGGCAAGAGGAGATCAACACCTTGTTGATCAGCCTGGCCAATGAGGGCAAACAGGTGGTGCGCCTGAAGGGGGGTGACCCGTTCATCTTCGGGCGCGGTGGCGAGGAATTGCAAGCACTGGCAGCGCAGGGTATCGACTTTGAGGTCGTGCCCGGTGTAACGGCGGCATCCGGTGTGGCGAGTTATGCAGGTATTCCGCTGACGCATCGCGACTACGCGCAAAGCTGCATTTTCGTTACCGGTCACCTGAAGAACGGGACGGCCGATCTGGACTGGCCAAGCCTGGTCAGGCTAAACCAGACCGTCGTCATCTACATGGGTCTGGGTGGCTTGCCCGAAATCTGCCGCCAGATGATGGCTCATGGCGCGGCACCCAACTTGCCCATCGCAGTCGTGCAGGACGGCAGCATTGCGAGCCAGAAAGTTGTGACGGGTACCTTGATCAATATGCCTGACCGGGTGGCACGAGCGGGTCTGAAATCACCCTGTCTGACGATCATCGGAAACGTTGTCAAACTGCATGACGAACTGGCTTGGTTCAAGCCTCCGGTGGCGCTCACAACGGCCTGACGTCACTCGCGGCCCTGAGGCCTTCGCGCGAATTGCTGTATTCAAATGAAAATACGGCCGCTTCCACTCTGGAGTGCAAATTGAGCTTATCCATGATGTGGCGCACGTGCATCTTGACCGTGTTGTGACTGATGTCGAGCACCTTGGCGATGACCTTGTTGCTTTGGCCGCGCGCCACATGATC
>JBAXNI010000064.1:0-16243 GCA_037133835.1 Comamonadaceae bacterium
ACCGTGATCGTGATCGGCTGCTCCAGATTGAAATTGGCGCTGTCATAAATGCTCTGGATGGCATCGGCTCGACTGACGGACGCTGCCCAGCCAGCCGCGGTAGCCTGGTCCGCAGGATGGAGCAAGGTCTTGCGCCGTTCGCTCAGGAACGCCTGCAGCCATTTCTTCTCGTCAAGGCCCTTGGCCGGACTGCCTGCCACGGCAGTGCTGGCACGCTCGGCAATCTTGGTGACGGAATCAGGGTCTTCGCCAAAGCCGTGCTGTATTCCTGCTTCATAGAGAGCCAGCCTGGACAGCGGCAGACGCGCGCCCAGCATGGCAGCCAGCTCGCGCGCTGGCTGCCGGTAGATCCGCTCGTTGACTCTATCCTGCGCAACAGCGAATCTGGCGTCGCCGGCTGCCAGCGCCCAGTCCTGCGGCAAGTCCTCCAGCCCGGCGACTGAAGCGCTCCCGTTCACCAACAGCAGTGCCGGCAGGTACTTGACCAGCGCATTGTCGGGAGCCAGCGTCTGGTACTCCCTGATGACTTCAAGCAGGTCACCGGTGCCGGAAGTAAATCCGGCGCGTCCGGCCGTGTAGCCACGGCCGTCGTTCAGATTGGCGATGAAGGCATACTGAATCAGCGGCGTCGAATTCTCGAAGAGGCTGACGATTTTGTCTTCCATCGCCATCTGACGCGCCTCCCCTGAGCGCAAGCCACCGACGCAGGCTTGCAGCAGGAGTGCGCAAAACCCCGCCAGCAGCGCGGCGCGTCGAAGCACGCTCATCAAAACCACCAATCAAACGGGCTCACGGTACTGATCCTCCAGCAACTTGGCCTGCGCCGCCGCCAGCCGGGCGATCGGCACGCGTGGGCCGGAGCAGGAGACGTAGTTGAGCTTGATGTAATGACAAAAATGGATGGAACCCGGATGGCCGCCGTGCTCTCCGCAAATGCCTATCTTCAAATCCGGATTGGTCTCGCGACCCTGCTTCACCGCCATCTTCATCAACTGACCAACGCCCTTGATGTCGAGCACTTCAAAGGGGTTGTCTTCCAGAATACCGGTCTCGTTGTAGAAGGGCAGGAACTTGTTCTCTGCGTCTTCGCGGCTAAAGGAAAACGTGGCCTGACTCAGGTCGTTGGTGCCAAACGAGAAAAACTCGGCAATCTCGGCCATGCGGCCCGAGCGCATGCAGGCGCGCACCACTTCGAGCATGGAGCCGAACTTGTACTGCACGTCGATGCCATGTGTGGCCTTTACTTCCTTGTGGATGCGCAGCACATAGCTGTGGATGCGCTTGAGCTCCTCTACTGTGGCCACCTGCGGCACCATGATCTCGGGGTAGATCTCGATGCCCTGGCTGGCACACAGCGCAGCGGCTTCCATGATGGCCCGTATCTGCATTGAATAGATCTCGGGGTAGGTGATACCCAGGCGCACACCGCGATGACCCAGCATGGGATTGACCTCGGCCAGTGCCCGCACCTTCTTCAAGACCTTTTCCTTGCGGCCAATCACATCGTCTTCCAGGTGCGTATCCTTGAAGGTATCCAGGCCGCGCATCAATTTGTTAAGGCCGTCGGCGTATTGCTGATACAGCTTGGGACTGAGCAGCTTGAGCGTGTCGGGCATCTCTTCCAGTCCCTTGATGGTGTCACGCAACTGGTGCAGATGTGCAATCTCAAGCTCAAGCTGTGCCGCCGTTGGCAGGAACTCGTGCATCGGTGGGTCAAGCAGCCGCACAGTGACAGGCAGCCCCTTCATGGCCTTGAAGATGCCCTTGAAATCGGCACGCTGGATCGGCAGAAGGCGATCCAGCGCATGGCGTCTGTCCTCAGGCGTTTCGGCCAGAATCATTTCCTGCACGATGGGCAGACGATCCGTGCGGTTGAACATGCGCTCGGTACGGCAAAGGCCGATGCCCATGGCGCCGAAGTCGCGCGCCCGCTGCGCATCTTCCGGCGTATCAGCGTTGGCCATCACCTTGAGTTTGGCCACCTGGTCGGCCCAGGTCAGCAGCAACTCCATCTCCTGCGAAATCTCGGCCTCCACCGTCGGCACATGACCGGCGTAGACGTGGCCCGTGCTGCCGTCGATGGTGATCACATCGCCTTCCTGCAAGGTGGTCTGGCCAATCTGGGCACAGCGCAAATGATCATTGATGACGATCTGCTCGCAGCCCGACACGCAGGGCTTGCCCATGCCGCGCGCCACCACCGCAGCGTGCGACGTCTTGCCGCCACGACTCGTCAGAATACCCTGCGCCTGGAAAAAGCCGTGAATGTCCTCCGGCTTGGTTTCTTCGCGCACCAGAATGATTTTTTCGCCGGCGCGGCCACGCAGTTCGGCGGTATCGGCGTCGAACACGATCTTGCCGGATGCAGCGCCGGGCGACGCCGAGAGCCCCTGCGCCAGCGACTTGCCATGAAAGTTGGGTGCCAGCTGCGGCACCAGTAACTGCTCCAGCACGGCCGGTTCAATGCGCAGCAGGGCGCGCTCCTTGGAGATCAGACCCTCGTGAAACATCTCGACCGAGGTCCGCACCATGGCGCGTGCATTCATCTTGCCGTTGCGCGTTTGCAGGCAGTACAGAACACCTTTCTCGATCGTGAACTCAAAGTCCTGCACTTCGTGGTAGTGCGACTCGAGCCGGTTGTGCAGCATGGTCAGCTGGCGGTAGATTTCAGGCATCTCCTGTTCCATCTCGGCAATGGCTTTGGGTGTGCGGATGCCGGCAACAACGTCCTCGCCCTGCGCATTGACCAGGTACTCGCCATAAATCACGTTCTCGCCGGTGCCCGGATTGCGCGTGAAGCCCACGCCGGTGCCCGAGTCGTTGCCCATATTGCCGAACACCATGGTGCAGATATTGACGGCCGTACCGTTGGCCTGATCCTTGGTGATCCGGAACTGCTTGCGGTAATCCACCGCGCGCTTGCCCATCCAAGAGCGAAACACCGCTCCGACCGAAATTTCGAGCTGCTCGAACGGGTCCTGCGGAAACGGTTTGCCAGTGTGCTGCTCGATGATGGCCAGGAATTCGCCCGCCAGTTCCTTCAGGTTGTCGGCGCTCAGGTCCACGTCCTGGTGCGCACTGTGTTTACGCTTGACGGCGTCCATGCGGTCATCAAAATGTTCATCACCGATATTGAGCGCAATCTTGCCGAACAGCTGAATAAAGCGGCGATAGGCGTCGTAGGCAAAACGCTCGTTGCCGGTCTGCGCTATCAGACCCTTGAGCGACTCCTCGTTCAGGCCGAGGTTGAGAATCGTGTCCATCATGCCCGGCATGGACATGGCAGAGCCGGAGCGTACCGAGATCAGCAGCGGATTGCTGTCGTCACCAAAGCCCTTGCCGGTCTTTTTCTCCAGCGCCGTCATGTAACTGCGGATCTCGTCCATCAGACCGGCTGGCAACTGGTTCCTCTCCAGATAAGCATTGCAGGCGTCCGTCGTGATGGTGAAGCCCGGTGGCACATTCAGGCCGATCTGGGTCATCTCGCACAGGTTGGCCCCCTTGCCACCAAGCAGGAGCCGGTTCTTGCCATCGCCCTCCTCGAAAGAGAAAACGTATCTTTTGGTGCTCGTCATGATGCTTCCTTTTCAAAATGTTATTCTGTCTGCCATCTCGGGGCTTGAGCCAATTATGCTTGGCCGGCCAGCAGGCCCGTCTCGACCGTCGGGTAACGCAGACGCAGGCGAAGTTCGTCTTTCAACCGTGCATTGTCCATGCGGCGCGACTCGCTCATGAAGCTCAGCAGCAGCAGTGGCAGCTTGTCCTGCGCCGTGTCGCGCGAGACACGCGGCGGACGCGGCAGGCCGTACAGATCGGCGGCCAGATCGAAATAGTCGCCCATCTTCAATCGACTGTCGTCATTCACGTTGTAAATTCGCTGCGGCTTGCCGCGCCACAGGGCGGCGATGCAGGCGCGCGCCAGATCGTCGGCATGAATATGGTTGGTATAAACATCGTCACTGGCGCGCAGCACCGCCGTGCCTTTTTGCAGACGTGAGCGCGGCGTGCCGTCTGGTCGGTCGCTCGCGTAAATGCCCGGGATGCGCAAAATGCTGCTGCGCACCGACGTTGCACGACCCAGAAAGCGCATCGTGTCCTCGGCGCTGATTCTCCTTCGGGCGCGCGGTGTGTCGGCTGCAGGCGCTCTGGTTTCGCTGACCAGATCACCCTGGCAGTCTCCATAGACACCGCTGGTGGAACCATAGACCACGACATCGGGCACCCCGCGCAAACGCAAGGCACGCAGAAGCGCCAGCGTGCGCGGGTCGCTCCAGCCTGCTGACGGAGGCGGTGCCAGATGCACCACGCGTTGCCCCAATCCGGAGAGTCGGCGCAGGGAGGCTGGATCGTCCAGGTCACCCAGCAAAGGTGTGATGCCGGCAGCACGCAGTATGGCCAGACGCGACGTGCTGGAAGTCAAAGCCAGCAGCCGAACGTTCGCAGGCAGCGCACGCGCCAGGCGCATGCCGACATCGCCGCAACCGACAATCAGCAGGCGCAGCCGACGAAAGCGCGCAGGCAAGGCTCCAGGTCGCGAAGCGTACAGAATCGGATGAGGGCTTTGGATTGAAGGCAAAATCGGCACTACCCGGTAGTTGAAAAGAGCAACAGGGTCCAAGGATACAGAAAAGATGACGCCCAGCGAAACGATGACAGCAGAGTTTTTGATCAGCATTAAGCCCAGCGAACGTTCCTTTACGGCCGGCGCCGGTGAAACGCTTCTTGCGGCTGCCATCCGGCACGGTGTGGGTCTGCCCTACGGATGCAAGGACGGCGCCTGCGGCTCCTGCAAGTGCAGGAAGCTCAGCGGCGCTGTACGGCACAACGCCCACCAGAGCAAGGCCATGAGCGACGAAGAAGAAGCTGCCGGCATGGTGTTGACCTGTTGCGCCGTAGCGCTTGGCGATGTGGTGCTGGAATCCCGTCAGGTGACGCAGACCGGGTCTCTTCCAGTGAAGAGGATGCCGGCCCGCTTGATCCAGCTGGAACGCAAATCAGACGATGTCATGCTGCTCAGGCTGCAACTGCCGACCAACGAGAGCTTCAGTTACCACGCTGGCCAGTACCTTGATTTTCTGCTGCCCAACGGCTTGCGCCGCAGCTACTCCATGGCCAGCGCAGCAGCGCCGCTCCCGGGCGCGACGCTGGAGTTGCACATCCGTCACCTGATCGGCGGCGTGTTCACCGATCGTGTGTTTGGCGCGATGAAGGAGAAGGAAATCCTGCGCCTGGAGGGACCATTTGGCAGTTTCTACCTGCGCGAGGACAGCAGCAAGCCGATCGTACTACTGGCATCGGGCACCGGTTTTGCCCCGATCAAGGCCATCCTCGAATACATGCAGCACAAGGGCATCTCACGACCCGCCACCCTGTACTGGGGCGGCAGAAGGCCACAGGACCTGTATCTGGACGACTGGGTGCGCTCCAAACTCACCGAAATGCCGCAGCTGCGTTACGTGCCCGTCGTGTCGGATGCGCTGCCCGAGGACCAATGGGGCGGCCGCAGTGGTTTTGTGCACCGGGTCGTGCTGCAGGACCTGCCCGATCTGAGCGGCTACCAGGTCTACGCCTGCGGCGTTCCCGTCATGGTTGAGTCGGCGCAACGCGATTTTGCCCAGGCGGGTCTGCCGCCCGACGAGTTTTACGCCGATGCATTCACCAGTGAAGCTGACAAACAGACGAAAGCGCCCCAATGAATTTCAAAAAGCTCCTGCTCAAGACACTGACATTCACGGCCTGTCTGGCTGCACCGCTGGCGTACTCGCAAGGCAAACCGATTCGCCTGATCGTTCCCTACGCTGCCGGCGGTCCGCTTGACATCACGGCGCGCGCGATGGCGGAGCGGGTCAAAGACACTTTGGGCACCGTCATCGTTGAAAACCGTCCCGGCGCTGGGGGCAATATCGGTGCCGATGCGGTTGCCAAGGCAGCACCCGACGGACTGACCATTGGCATCGCTGCCACTGCCACGCACGCCGTCAATCCCTGGCTCTACAGCAAGATGCCCTACAACGCGGCCACCGACTTTGCCCCGATCACGCAAATGGTGCGGGTGCCCAACGTGCTGGTGATGAACGCCGACACCGCGCAGCGCCTGAAAATCAACAGCGTGCAGGAACTGATTGCCTACGCCAAGGCGAATCCGGCCAAGCTCAATTACGCCAGCGGCGGCAACGGCAGCGCCGGCCATCTGGCAGGCGAGATGTTCAAACGCGACGCCGGCATCTTTGCAGTGCACATCCCGTACAACGGCGGCGCACCAGCGCAATTGGCGCTGCTCAGCGGGCAGGTCGATTTCAACTTCGACAATCTGGCCACGGCAGCGCCGAACATCCGCTCCGGCAAACTCAAGGCACTGGCTGTCACCACGCTGGCGCCCTCGAGCGCCCTTCCCGGCGTACCGCCGGTGGCCGACACACTCAAAGGCTTCGCCATCGACACCTGGTGGGGTCTGGTGGCGCCTGCAGCTACACCCAGGGATGTGCTGATGCGGCTGAACCATGCCTTCGTAGCCGCGCTCGAGGCACCTGCCACGAAGACACGCTTTGCTGCGCTGCTGGCCGAGCCGGTGCCCAGCACGCCGGAAGAGTTTGGCGCACTGATGAACAGCGAGCGCACTAAATACGAAAAACTGGTCAAGGCGTCCGGCGCGCGGGTTGACTGAAGCGTCTCGGCGTCAGTCTGTGCTGGCACCCGATTCAAACCACTGCTTGATGAGCAATCGCTCTGCATCGGTGATACCGGTGGCATTGTTCATCGGCATCAATTTCAGCACCACGGCCTGCTGGTACATGTACTGGGCGTAGGCCTTGACGTATTGCGCCGAATCCAGCCGCACATTCTTCATCTGGACCTGCGGCCCGTGGCACAGATAACAGCGTCGCGCCAGCACCGGCTGCAGATCCTTGTAGCTCAGGGCGCTTTGCGCCGCTTGGGGCAGGGCCGACGGTGAAGGCCGCAAGAGCACAATCAGCGCGCCGATCACCACCACACCGGCCAGCGCATAGGCCAGCGGATTGCGATTGCGCCCCAGCTTGTAGCCGTGACGCATGACGAAGAACTGGCGGATGGCGGCACCGGCAAACATCATCAGAACCAGCACCAGCCAGTTTTGCGGATGACTGTAGGTAAAGCTGTAGTGGCCGCTGAGCATGGCAAACAGCACCGGCAGCGTGAAATACGTGTTGTGCACACTGCGCTGCTTGCCACGCTTGCCGTGGATGGCGTCCACCGGCACGCCGGCCTTGATCTGGGCCACGACCTTCTTTTGGCCCGGGATGATCCAGAACAGCACGTTGGCACTCATGCTGGTGGCCAGCATGGCCCCGACCAGCAAAAAAGCGGCACGCCCGGCAAACCAGTGGCAGGCAGCCCACGCCGCCACACACACCAGCGCAAACACGAGGGCACCGACGATAGCATCGCCGTGCTTGCGTTGACCGAAGACCCGGCAGATCAGGTCATACATGAGCCAGAACAGCACCAGAAACGACAGCGCCACCGCAATGGCGGTAGCCGGTGCCCAGTCCATCAGCGACTTGTCGATCAGGTAGGTGCTGGCACTCCAGAGGTAACTCACCGTGAACAGCGAAAAGCCGCTCAGCCAGGTGCTGTAGCCCTCCCAGTAGAACCAGTGCAGCTGATTCGGCAATTCGGGCGGCGACACATTGAACTTGACCGGGTGATAGAAGCCACCCCCATGCACTGCCCACAACTCGCCGGTGACACCCTGCTTTTGCAGGTCTTCGTCCTGCGCGGGCGTCAGGCTGCTGTCCAGAAAAACAAAATAGAAGGACGAGCCGATCCAGGCAATGGCGGTGATGACGTGAACCCAACGCAACAGCAGGTTGGCCCAGTCGAGGTAATAGCTTTCCATAAGTCCTTGCTCTGTTGATGTGCGCGCCTCAGCGGCGGTCTGACAGGCTCAGCAATAACTGTGCCGCAACTGCGACGGCGATCACTTCGGGCTCCTTGCCGTCAATTCCCGGGATGCCGATAGGACAGGTCACATGACCGATTTCCTGTGCCGCAAACCCGCGCGCCGCCAACCGATTGCCGAAGGTTGCCCACTTGGTCTTGCTGCCAATCAATCCGACATAAGGAAGGTCAGCCTGCAAACGCTGTCGTGTCAGGCAGGCCGCGACCACCTCCAGATCTTCAGCATGGCTGAAGCTCATGATCAGGACGCGCGATCCCGGCGCCAGACAGGCCACTTCCGACTGCACCGGATCGGAATGCTGGCACACAACGCCCGCAGGCAGTTCTGGTGGAAAGATTTCGTCACGGCTGTCAATCCAGGTCAGCTTCAGTGGCAAGCGGGCGAGTACCTGTACCAGCGCCTGTCCTACGTGGCCACCGCCAAAGAGGGCCAGCGCTGGATGCTGGATAGTCAGGCGCTCCCTCAGTGCACCGATATCGGTCGCCGTCACCACTTCAAAGCGCAGCTGCAGTTCGCCACCGCAGCACTGCCCCAGCGTGGGGCCAAGTGGATAGCGAATCACGGTCTCGGCCAGGCCCGCGACCAAACACTCGCGCGCCTGCGCCATGGCCGCAAACTCCAGGTGGCCGCCGCCAATCGTGCCCAGCGCACCTTCGGCAAAGACGGCCATCCAGGCCCCCTTCTCGCGTGGCACCGAGCCACGCGAGGCGTGCACTGTCATGAGACAGGCGGGCTCCACGGCCAGACGCAGCAGGAACTTGTCAAGACTCATCAGGAACCACGGTAGGTTGAATAGCTCCAGGGGCTCACCAGCAGCGGCACGTGGTAGTGACGGGAAGAGTCGGCCACGCCAAAGTCAAGACTCACCTGGTCCAGAAAACTGGGTTCGGGCAAGGCGACCGAGCGGGAGCGGAAATAGGCTGCGACGTCAAACACCAGTCGATAGGTGCCGATCTGCAGGCTGGCAGTGTCAAGCAGCATGCCATCGCCTGGGCGTCCATCCTGATTCAGCGCCAATTGCTTCAACAGGATCGGCGACTGCGTCAGCGTGCTGTACAGCGCCACCTGCATGCCGGCCGCCGGTGTTCCATGCATGGTGTCCAGTACATGTGTGCTCAAGCCCATGTCGTGTTCCTCTGTCTTGCAAAAATTGCCATTATCATGCCGACATGCCCTCTCGCCAGCATCCATGAAGCACTACGACAGCACGCTGCCCTACCCGCGCGACCTCGTCGGTTATGGTGCCAGACCTCCGCATGCCATGTGGCCAGCGCAAGCCCGCATCGCACTGCAGTTTGTTCTGAACTACGAAGAAGGCGCCGAGAACTCCGTGCTGCACGGTGATGCTGCGTCCGAGCAATTTCTCTCCGAGATGGCCAGCCCGACAGCTTTTGCGGCACGCCACCTGAGCATGGAGAGCATTTACGAATACGGCTCGCGCGCCGGTGTCTGGCGCATTCTGCGCGAGTTTGAACAACGCAAATTGCCGCTGACGGTGTTCGCCGTCAGCATGGCACTGCAGCGGCACCCGGAGCTGTGCACTGCCTTCAGGGAACTCGGGCATGAGATCGCCTGCCACGGCTGGCGCTGGATCAGTTACCAGAACCTGGACGAAGCGACGGAGCGCGAACACATGCGCACCGCCATGGAGATCCTGACCGAACTGACCGGTGAGCGGCCACTGGGCTGGTACACCGGGCGCGACAGCCCGCAGACGCACCGTCTCGTGGCCGACTTCAGCGGCTTTGACTACGACAGCGATTACTACGGGGACGACCTGCCGTTCTGGATGCGTGTGCAAAAGAGCGACGGTACGGTGGTACCGCAGTTGATTGTTCCCTACACGCTTGACACCAACGACATGCGTTTTGCTTCAAGCCAGGGCTTTGCCCAGGGAGATGACTTCTTCACCTACCTGAAAGACAGTTTTGATGTGCTGTACGCCGAGGGCGACCCTGTTGGCATGAACACACCGAAGATGCTCTCAATCGGCATGCACTGCCGCCTGCTGGGCCGACCCGGGCGCATGAAGTCCTTGCAGAAATTTCTGGACTACGTGCAGGGCCATTCGCAGGTATGGATTTGCCGGCGCATCGACATTGCGCGGCACTGGAAGCAAACGCATCCCTATCTGCCACCCGCTCCGGCCGGCTCCGGCATCTGTCATCCCGGACCCGATCCGGGATCCAGTGCTGCGCCACCACTGGATTGCGGGTCAGGCCCGCAATGACAATACAACAACTCAATAGCGCAAGCGACGCCGATGCGGCGCAGATGCTTGACGGCCTGTACGAGCACTCGCCCTGGATCGCACGGGAGGCACTCGCGCAAAGGCCGTTTGCGTCGCTGGCGCAACTCAAACACGCACTGGTGCAGGTGCTGGCTGCCGCAGGGCAGGAGGCGCAACTGGCACTGATTCGCGCGCACCCGGAACTGGCCGGCAAAGCCATGATCAGCCAGACGCTGACGGCAGAGTCCAGCAAGGAACAAAGCAGTGCCGGCCTCACGCACTGCAACGCGCAGGAGTTCGCCAGGATTCAGGAACTCAATGCTGCCTACAAGGCCAGGTTTGACTTTCCTTTCATACTGGCCGTGCGCGGTCCGCGCGGCAGCGGCCTAAGCCGACGCGAGATCATTGAAACATTCGAGCGCCGCCTGCACGGACAGCGCAGCTTCGAAATCCAGGAGTGTCTGCGCAACATTCACCGCATTGCCGAACTGCGTCTGAACGACAAGTTTGGCATCGAGCCGGTGCTGGGCCATCTGGTCTGGGATTGGGCTGAGGCACTGGCCCATTACAGCGATCCTGACTACGCAGCGAAGGGCCAACTCACCGTTACTTATCTCACCGAGGCGCACCGCGCCTGCGCCGCACACCTGAAGTTGCTGATGCTGGAATGCGGTTTCGACGAGGTCGGCGTAGATGCCGTCGGCAACGTGGTCGGACGCTATCTGTCTGACCAAAAGCAGGCCAGAACCCTGCTCACGGGTTCCCACTTTGATACTGTGCGCAACGCCGGCAAATACGATGGCCGACTCGGCATCCTGGTGCCCATGGCCTGCGTCAGGACGCTGGCAATCGAGCGCCGGCGCCTGCCCTTTCACATCGAAGTCGTGGCTTTCGCGGAAGAAGAAGGGCAGCGCTTCGAGACCAGCTTTCTGGGCTCCAGTGCGTTGGTCGGAAAGTTCGACGGCGCCTGGCTTGACTTGCCTGATGCCGATGGCGTGACATTGCGCGCTGCCATGGCGCAGGCAGGTCTGAACCCTGCGGACATCGCCACGCTGCAGCGCGAGCCAGGTAACTACCTGGGCTTTGTTGAAGTCCACATCGAACAGGGGCCCGTACTCAACGAATTGAACCTGCCGCTGGGCGTGGTGACTTCGATCAATGGCAGCGTGCGCTGCACTGGCGAAGTGAGCGGCACCGCATGCCACGCCGGCACGACGCCGATGACGCGGCGTCAGGACGCCGCCGCGGCGGTGGCGGAACTGATCCTGGCGGTGGAGCAACGTGCGACGCAGGACGGTGATTCGGTCGCCACGGTGGGCCAGTTGCTGGTGCCCAATGGCTCGACCAACGTGGTGCCAGGGCGCTGCCAGTTCACGCTCGACATGCGCGCACCCAGCGACGCGCAGCGCGATGCGCTGGTGAACGACATCAAGACCAGCCTCACTGAAATCTGCGAGCGCCGCCAGGTGCGCTACGCACTGACCGAAACCATGCGTGTGGCAGCCGCGCCGAGCAACCCCGCCTGGCAGCAGCGCTGGGAACAGACTCTGACGAATCTGGCCGTGCCGCTGCACTGCATGCCCAGCGGCGCCGGTCACGACGCCATGAAGCTGCACGAGATCATGCCGCAAGCCATGCTGTTTGTGCGCGGACAGAACGCTGGCATCAGCCACAATCCGCTGGAGTGCAGCACCAGCGACGATATGCAGCTGGCCGTGGAGGCTTTCGCGCAACTGCTGGAATTGACCGGCTTGTCGTTGTGAGTCTCCCGGACCCCACACCTGTCATCCCGAACTGCGGCTCTGTCATCTCGGCCGGGGAGCTGGTCATCCCGGCAGGAGAGCTGGTCATCTCGGCAGGGGAGATTGTCATCCCGGACTCGATCCGGGATCCAGTGCCGCACGAGCCATGGATTGCGGGTCGGGGCCCGCAATGACAATGCCTGCCCACAATGGAAATACCAGCCCGCGATCACATTTTCTGCTTCTTACAAGACCAAACTTATGTCCACTTACGAACAACTTGACGCCTGGATTGATACGCACTTTGATGAGCAGGTCCGGTTTCTGCAGGAACTGATCCGCGTGCCCACCGACACGCCACCCGGCAACAATGCGCCACACGCTGAGCGCGCCGCCGAACTGCTGCAAGCCTTTGGCATGGAGGCGAAAAAGTTTCCAGTGCCCGAAGCCGAGGTGCGCGCCGCCGGCTTGCAGAGCATCACCAATCTGCTGGTACGACGCAACTACGGTGCAGGCCGTACGATTCTGCTCAATGCGCACGGCGACGTGGTTCCTCCGGGCGAAGGCTGGAGCAAGAACCCCTACGGTGGCGAAATCGAAGACGGCAGCATCTATGGCCGCGCCAGCGCCGTCAGCAAGTGCGATTTTTCGACCTACGCCTTTGCCGTTCGCGCGCTCGAAGCAGTGGCCAAGCCACGCAGCGGCAGTGTCGAACTGCTGTTCACTTACGACGAGGAATTTGGTGGCCAAGTCGGTCCAGGCTGGATGCTCGCGCACGGCCTCGTGAAGCCGGATTTGATGATTGCGGCGGGTTTCAGCTACCAGGTCATCACGGCGCACAACGGCTGCCTGCAGATGGAGGTGACGGTGCACGGCCAGATGGCGCACGCCGCCATACCGGAGTCCGGCGTGGACGCACTGCAGGCCTCGGTCAAAATCCTCAATGCGCTGTACGCACAGAATCTGCTCTACAAACAGGTCTGCTCAGGCGTCGAGGGGATAACGCACCCCTACCTCAATGTCGGCATGATTGAAGGTGGCACCAACACCAATGTCATCCCGGGGCGCGTCAGCTTCAAACTCGACCGGCGCATGATCCCGGAAGAAGATCCGGTGCAGGTCGAAGCCAGTCTGCGCAGCATCATCGCAGAGACCGCGGCACTGAGTGCCGACGTGACAGTGGAGGTAAGGCGCATCCTGCTGGCCAAAGCCTTGCAGCCGCTCGCTGGCAACAAGCCGCTGGTGGACGCCATTCAGCATCATGGCAAAGCGGTGTTTGGCGAGGAGATCCCGGCTTTGGGCACACCGCTGTACACCGACGTACGCCTGTTCTGCGAGGCCGGTATTCCGGGTGTGATTTACGGCGCCGGTCCGCGCACCGTTCTGGAATCGCACGCCAAGCGCTCCGATGAGCGATTGGTGCTGGACGACTTGCGCCGCGCCACCAAAGTCATCGCGCGCAGCCTGCTTGATCTGCTGCAGCCGGCCTGACCCGGCGGATTCACCATTTCTTGAGCTATCGCATAGGTGACAATGACCGGTGGTAGCAAAATCCGCTAGCCTTGAAGGGCTTAGCCAATAACTGTGGAGAAAAGAATGAGTAACGAATTGTCCCCGGCAGAACACGCCCTGCGCGAAGCCGCCCGCGAATACCACCGCACACCGACACGCGGCAAGATTTCGGTCACTCCGACCAAACCTCTGTCCAATCAGCGCGACCTCTCCCTGGCCTATTCGCCCGGCGTTGCCTACCCCTGCCTGGACATCGAAGCCAACCCCGAACTCGTCAACGAATACACCTCACGCGGCAATCTGGTGGGCGTCATCACCAACGGCACCGCCGTGCTGGGCCTGGGCGACATCGGTCCGCTGGCTTCCAAACCGGTGATGGAAGGCAAAGGCTGCCTGTTCAAGAAATTTGCCGGCATCGACGTCTTCGACATCGAACTGGCCGAGCGTGACCCCGACAAACTGATCGAGATCATTGCCGCGCTGGAACCCACGCTGGGCGGCATCAACCTGGAAGACATCAAGGCGCCCGAGTGCTTCTACATCGAGAAGAAGCTGCGCGAACGCATGAACATTCCGCTCTTCCATGATGACCAGCATGGCACTGCCATCATCTCCAGTGCAGCCCTGCTCAATGGCCTGGAACTGGTGGGCAAACCCATTGACAAGGTCAAGGTGGCCGTCTCCGGCGCAGGTGCCGCAGCGATTGCCTGTCTGGACGTGATGGTCGGCCTGGGTGTGACTCGCGAAAACGTTTTTGTCTGCGACTCCAAGGGTCTCGTCTACGAAGGCCGCCCCGGCGGTTACGACGAATCGAAGGCGCGCTACTCCCAGAAGACAGAACTGCGCACGCTGGCCGATGTGATCAAGGGCGCAGATGTTTTCCTGGGTTGCTCCACTGCGGGCGTGCTGACGCAGGACATGGTGAAAACCATGGCCGACAAACCCATCATCCTGGCCCTGGCCAACCCCGAGCCCGAAATCCGGCCCGAACTGGCAAAGGCAGTGCGACCCGACTGCATCATTGCCACTGGCCGCTCCGACTACCCGAACCAGGTCAACAACGTCCTTTGCTTCCCTTACATCTTCCGCGGCGCTCTGGACTGCGGAGCAACCAAGATCACCGAAGCCATGAAGCTGGCCTGCGTGCGCCAGATCGCCGATCTGGCCAAGGCCGACATCAGCGAGGAAGTGGCCACGGCCTACGCCGGCAAGGAACTGGTTTTTGGCTCCGAGTACCTGATTCCGACACCGTTTGACTCGCGCCTGATTCTGCGCATTGCACCGGCCGTTGCCAAGGCGGCCGAAGAATCCGGCGTGGCAACACGCCCGATCAAGGACATGGATGCCTACCGCGAACAGTTGTCGCGTTTTGTTTATCAGACTGGCATGTTCATGCGCCCGGTATTTACTTCAGCCAAAGCCGTGCCCGAGGCCGGCAAACGGGTTGCCTATGCCGAAGGCGAAGACGAGCGCGTGCTGCGTGCCGCACAGTTGGCAGTGGATGAAGGACTGGCACGCCCCATCCTGATCGGACGCCCGGCTGTGATCGAAGCCCGACTGCTCAAAGCCGGTCTGCGCATCCGTCTTGGCAAGGACGTCTCCTGCGTCAACCCCGAAGACGATCCGCGCTTCCGCCAGTACTGGGAGACCTATCACCACCTGATGGGCCGGCGCGGCGTCTCTATCGAAGCCGCCAAGGCAGCGGTGCGGCGCTCGACCACGACCATCGGCTCGCTGATGGTCAAGCTCGGCGACGCCGACGCCATGCTGTGCGGCCTGCATGGCCGCTTTGATGTGCATCTGGATCATGTTCGCGATGTCATAGGCACCAAGAAGGGCGCTTCGGGCTTCGCCGCGTTGAACGCGCTGATGATGGAAAAGCGCACGCTCTTCATCGCCGACACCTTTGTCAATGAAGACCCGGACGCGCAGCAACTCGCCAGCATCGCCATGATGGCTGCCGACGAGGTAAAGCGTTTTGGTTTGCCACCGAAAGTAGCGTTTCTGTCGCACTCGATGTATGGCTCGTCGAGCCGCAAGTCTGCAGTCAAGATGCGCCTGGCCTACGAACTGTTTTGCCAGATGGCACCCGACGTGGAATGCGACGGTGAACTGCACGGCGACGCCGCCCTGTCCGAAGAAATGCGCCACGCAGCACTGATGGACAGTGAACTCAAGGGCGAGGCCAACATTCTGATCTGTCCCAACCTTGACGCTGCCAACATCCTGTTCAATGTGCTCAAGATGACCGGTGGACATGGCGTCACGGTGGGCCCGATCCTGCTTGGCGCAGCGGCCTCTGTCCATGTTCTGACACCTTCTGCCACAGTGCGCCGTGTCGTCAACATGACGGCGCTCGCCGTGGCCAACGCGGCCAAGCACAACGCCCCCTAGCAACAAGGGCAGCGCGACTTCTAGGGGGCGCTGCCCGAGCGGCGCCTTTCGCGCAGCATGAAAAGGTAAAGTCCTTCCACCTTTTCGCGCGCCCAGGGTGTCTTGCGCAGGAATTTCAGACTGGATCCGATACTCGGATCATGGGTGAAACAACGCACTGGTATACGTTCACCAAGTTCGGCCCAGCCATAGTGCGTAGCCAGTGCCGTGACGATAGCCTCCAGCGTCAGGCCATGCAAAGGGTTGCGTGGCTGGGCGGGAACTGATGCATCTGGCATGGCTCCATTCTGTCATGCCGCTTGGATCACATCGCCAGACAGCTAGAATACGCCCCTCGGAAGCTTGGCAGAGCGGTTGAATGCACCGGTCTTGAAAACCGGCGATGTTTTACGACATCCGTGAGTTCGAATCTCACAGCTTCCGCCA
>JBAXNI010000065.1:0-16005 GCA_037133835.1 Comamonadaceae bacterium
CATGCCTACATCTTGAAGTGTTCACCGAGATAGACGCGCCGCACTTCGGCGTCGTTCACGATCTCGGAGGGTGTGCCTTGTGCCAGCACGCTGCCATCGCTGATGATGTAGGCGTGGTCACAGATGCCGAGCGTCTCGCGCACGTTGTGATCGGTTATCAGAACGCCAATACCGCGCTGCTTGAGGAAACTGATGATGCGCTGAATTTCGATCACGGCGATCGGATCGATACCGGCAAAGGGCTCGTCGAGCAAGATGAAGCGGGGCTGCGTCGCGAGGGCGCGGGCGATCTCGACACGACGGCGCTCACCGCCCGACAGGGCCAATGCCGGTGTCTGGCGCAAGTGCTCGACGCGCAGGTCCTGCAGCAGACCCGTCAGTCGTTTCTCGATCTCGTCCCTGGCCAGTGGCTTGCCCGCATCATCACGCTGCAACTCCAGTACCGCACGCACATTCTCTTCAACATTGAGTTTGCGAAAAATCGAGGCTTCCTGCGGCAGGTAACTCAGCCCAAGGCGGGCGCGGCGGTGGATCGGCATGTGGGCAATGGACTGGCCGTCAATCGTGATGTCGCCGGCACTGGCTTGCACCAGGCCGACAATCATGTAGAAGGATGTCGTCTTGCCGGCCCCATTGGGGCCCAACAAACCTACCACTTCGCCCTTGCAAACGGTCAGTGAAACATCTTTCACTGCCTTGCGGCCACCGTAGAACTTCTGCAGGTGACTGACTTCCAGTCGACTTTCACAGAGGTTGCCATCAGCGCGTGGCGGCGTCTCGCCCGTAAGATTGCCGGACGTCACTTCTTCTCTCCGCCCAGCGTGGTGCTCGAACGTAGCGCAGCAGCGGGAGTTCCGGTTGCTGGCGCGCTGGCAACCTGCGCTTGCGGCTTGGGTATCAGCATCGCCCGGACACGCCCGCCTGGGCTGGCACTGGTGCCCGCGGTTGGCACATTGCCATCGATGCTGAACATGTCGGTTGTATTGTTGTAAACGATGACGGCGCCCGTAAATTCATCGGCCAGTGTCGCGCCACGGTAGCGCCGCAACTGCGCCTTGCTGCTGATCCTGGCGGTATCGGCGCGACCGTCGTATTCGATCAACTCGCCTTCGCCCTCAAAGTACTCATCCAGGCCTTCGCGCTTTTGCCGAAAAAAAGCCAGTTTTCCAGGCTCGGCACTGATCAAGCCGAACTGGTAGCCCTGTGCGTCCTGTCGGACATCAATTTTGGCAGCCCGGATGAGAATCGTGCCCTTGGTTAAAACAACCCGGCCACTGAAAACACTGGTCTGCTTCTGATCGTCGTAGCGCAGCGCGTCCGCCTCGACGTTCATGGCCTTGTCACGGTCGGCTTTTTCAGCGCAGGCGTAACCGGCGCCAAGCGCCAGGACGAGCAGCCAAAAGGGACGGAAATGGAAGGACTTCATAAAGGCACGAATCTTGCAAGGAGATCTTGCCTTTGGATTGTAGCGAGCGAGCGACGGCTATTTTCCGCTACGCACGCCTGCCACCAGATGCTCAACCACTTGCAAGGCCCGCTCCATGCTCTTGGCCATGGCGCCGTCGGTCCAATAGCGACCCGCCACACCCAGTGCCGGCACGCCATCGATCTTGTAGGCGTTCTGCAGTTGGGTGGCGCGACTTGCCTTGGTAGCCGCCGAGAAAGAGTTGTACTGTTCCAGAAACTTGGCCTTGTCAACGCCCTGTTTGGCGATCCAGTCGGCAATCGCGTCTCCCTTGGTCAGGTCTTTCTTTTCCACGTGAATAGCGGCAAACACCTTGGCATGCAGTTTGTCCACCAGGCCCATGGCCTCCAGCGCGTAGAACAGGCGCTGTTGCGGCGCAAAATCATCACGGAAAGCCACTGGGACGCGCCGCACGGCAACGTCTTTTGGAACCTTCCTGCTCCAGGCATCAAAAGCCGGTTCAAAGGCGTGGCAATGCGGACAGTTGTACCAGAAGAACTCGACTACTTCGATTTTTCCGGCAGGCGCCTCCACCATCACCCGCTTGTCCAGCGTCTGATAGTCAACGCCGGCTTCAGGCGCCTTGGCCTGCGCTGACGCGGCGGAAGGAATAAAACCTGCGCCTGCAACAACAGCACCACAGGCCAGGGAAAAATCACGACGCTTCATCTTCGAGTACTCCAGTTAAAGTGTTCCATCCATAGCCTAGCGCTGCACCCGCACCAGGGCGGTCTCCATACCGCTTGCATCCAGCTTTGCCTTGATCTTGTCGGCGTCTTCGCGCTTGTCAAACGGACCGGCACGAACCCGGAACACGGTTCGCCCGGACTGCTCGCGCTCCGAGACCTTGGTTTCGACGCCACCAAGCGACAGTTTGGCACGTTGGCTCTCTGCATCTTCCGGCGTGCGAAAGGCACCTACCTGGACAAAATAGATAAATGGATCATTGGCGGCACTCGCACCACGCGCATTGGCCAGGTCGCCCAGCGGATCAGCCGTCACGGCCGGTTTCAGTTCCTTTTTGGGCGCGACTGAGGCAGCAGCGCCGGTGCCTGGCACAGCGGACGAAGCCGACGAAGCGGCAGTTTCTGCTGGCACGATGGGCTTTGCAGGATTCTTGCCATACAAGGGGGCATTGGGGTCCCAGTCCTTGTTCTTTTTGCTGTCGATGGCTTCCTGATCCGGCGTGCGGCTTTGACCCTTGTTCATAAACTGCACAGGAACTTTGGTGACGTAGACAGCCACCGCCAGCGCCACCGCCAGACCCACGACAACCCCCAGGATAAAACCCAGAATGGTTCCACCGCTTTGCTGTTTCATGCCCATCCCTCTTCCGTAATCAGTTGGGGACAGAGCTAAAGATCTGTCCCGCAAAGTTATTACATTCTCTCCGGCGCGCTGACACCTAGCACGGCCAGCCCATTGTGCAACACCTGGGCCGTGGCTGCGACCAGGGCCAGACGGGCTTGTTTGACGACCAGGTCGTCGACCAGAATTCGCTCTGCATCGTAATAGCTGTGGTAAGTGGCGGCAAGCTCACGCAGGTAGAACGTGACATCGTGCGGTGCAAAATCCTGCGCAGCCGCAGTCAGCATCTCAGGGTACCGGGCTAGTTGCAGCATCAGGGCCTGTGCCTGCGGACTCTGCAGCGGCGCGAGGTCGGCCCGCACCAGGGTCGCTACATCGCCACCTTCCTTTTCGCGCCAGGCCGCCAGCACCGAGCAGATGCGGGCATGGGCGTACTGAACGTAATAGACCGGGTTGTCGTTGTTCTTCGCCACCGCCAGATCGACATCAAAGGTGTACTCGGTGTCGGGCTTGCGACTGAGCAGAAAGAAGCGCACCGCGTCTTTGGATGTCCACTCAATCAGGTCGCGCAAGGTCACGTAGCTGCCGGCACGCTTGGAAATCTTGACCTCTTCGCCGCCCCGCACCACACGCACCATGGTATGCAGCACATAGTCGGGGTAGCCTGCCGGAATGCCGACATTGGCGGCCTGCAGGCCTGCGCGGACGCGCGCAATCGTGCCATGATGGTCCGTACCCTGAATATTGACAACCTTGCCAAAGCCGCGCTCCCACTTGCTGATGTGGTACGCCACATCGGGCACAAAGTAGGTGTAACTGCCGTCACCCTTGCGCATGACGCGATCCTTGTCATCGCCATAATCGGTTGACTTGAGCCACAGCGCGCCATCTTTCTCATAGGTCTTGCCGGCCGCTTGCAGGCGCCTGACAGTGTCGTCAACCCGGCCACTGGTGTACAGGCTGCTCTCCAGATAGTAGTTGTCGAACTTGACTGCAAAGGCCTTCAGATCCAGATCCTGCTCGTGGCGCAGATAGGCCACGGCAAACTCGCCCATGCCGTCGAGGTCGTTGACATCGCCTCCTGCGGTGAACTCCCGATCATCAGACTTGACGGTCTTGCACGCCAGAAAGTCGGCGGCGATTTCGGCGATGTAGTCACCGTTGTAGGCAGCGGCATTCTCCCCGCTTGGCCACTGCGAGTCTCCGGGCTTGAAGCCCTGAGCGCGCAGTTGTGTGCTGATGGCCAGGGTTTTGATCTGGACGCCAGCGTCGTTGTAATAGAACTCCCGGTACACGTGCCAGCCCTGCGTCTGGTAAAGATTGCAGATGGCATCACCCAAAGCGGCTTGCCGGCCATGACCCACATGCAGCGGGCCGGTTGGATTGGCGGAGACAAACTCCACCATCAGGCGCTTGTCCGTGGCGGTCTGACTGCCAAACTGCTGCGCCTGGGTCAGCACTTCGTGCACGATCTGTTGCTTGGCCGCCGGCTTGAGGCGGATATTGATGAAGCCGGGACCGGCAATATCAATGGCATCAACCCAGCGTTCAAAGGCAGGCATCCGCAGCAATTCGCTGCGCAAATTCTCGGCCAACTGGCGCGGATTCTGCTTCAGGGGTTTGGCGAGTTGCATGGCCGCCGTGCTGGCCAGGTCGCCCAGGGCCGCTTGTTTGGGTGACTCAAAAGCGGCTTTACCAGCCGCGCCCGGCAGCATTTCTTCCAGAACCTGGGCCAAGGCTTCAAGCAATTCAATTTTGACGGAGAGCATCGCCTGATTTTACGGGTGCTGCTCGAGAAGCGCTTTGTCATCGTGTTGGCAGCGACCGGCGTTATGCTCGGGAGTCCATTCCAGGATTCAACCCCCAACCCCTTCTCTGAAAGACGCACGATGAAAAAGCTACTCACCCTTCTGACTCTCGGCCTGTCCCTTTCCATGGGCGGCGCTTTCGCCGCTGATGCACCGGCAAAGACGCCACAGCAAGGCAAGATGGCATCCTGCAACAAGGACGCCGGTGAGAAGAAACTCAAAGGCGACGAGCGCAAAGCCTTCATGAAGGACTGCCTCAGCGCCAAACCCGCCGCAGCGGCATCGGCTGCGGCTGCGGTTCCCGCGACGGCAGCTTCTGGCAAGAAGGGTGCCCAGCAGGAAAAAATGAAGAGTTGCAACAAGGACGCCGGCGACAAGAAGCTCAAAGGTGACGAGCGCAAGGCCTTCATGAAAGACTGCCTTAGCAAGTAAGCAATAAAAAAACCCCGCCGGCTCTGCCCGGCGGGGTTTTCTTTTGGCATGATGCGGCCATGATGCACCGCACTCACCCTCTCCCATCCATCTCCTGCGTTGTTCCGGCTTTCAACGAAGCGCGTAATCTGGGCACGGTGGTGCCTGAAATCCTGGCCAAGCTGTCGACCCTGAGTTCGAGAGTCGAACTGATCGTTGTTGACGACGGTAGTCGCGACAACACCAGCGAGGTCATGCAGGTTCTGTGTACGACCCACCGTGAGCTGGTCTACCTTCAGTTCTCACGCAACTTTGGCAAAGAACCAGCGCTCACGGCCGGACTTGATGCAGCTCGCGGCGAGCTTGTGATCCTGATGGATGCCGATGGACAGCACCCTGTGAGCTTGCTTCCCAAGATGCTCGAGAAATGGCAGCAGGGTTCGGACGTCGTCTATGCCGTGCGCAAGACCCGTGACGACCAGTCGGGCCTGCAGGTCAAGCTGACAGCGATTTTTTACAAGCTTGTGAACTTTGGCAGCCGGGTCAAGATTCCCGCCAACGCCGGTGACTTCAGACTGATGGATCGCAAAGTGGTGGACGCCCTGAAGAGCCTGCCCGAGCGCAACCGCTTCATGAAAGGCCTGTACGCCTGGGTGGGCTTCAACAGCACGGCGATTGACTATGAACCGCTAGCGCGCACCGACGGCAAGAGCAACTTCGGTCTGCGCGGCTCCTTGTCGCTGGCGCTGACCGGGATTCTGGCGTTTTCTATCACGCCTTTGCGCGTATTGACAGCAGTGGGAATGGCGCTGTCGGCAATCGCTTTGGGCTACGGCATGTGGGTGGTGGGTGAGTATTTCTTTTCGGGCATTGCCGTGCCCGGCTACGCCACCATCGTCGTTGGCATGATGTTTTTTAGCGGCATCCAGTTGCTCTCCATCGGCGTACTGGCTGAATATGTGGGGCGCATCTACGAGGAAGTCAAACAACGCCCGCCCTACCTCATCAGCCAGCGCACTGGCAGCGGCTTGCCAGTCAGCAGTGCGTCGGAAGGCTCCAGTGCCCGGCTGCAGGAACAGGAAGCCTCGCTGCTTTGAGCGCTTCCACTTTCTGGTTTCTGCTGGTGGGCGCGAGTGCGGCGCTGACCCACATGGCTGTATTTGCCATGGCACAACACTTGATGTGGCCCGAATTGGCCAACGCGCTCGGCTTTTGTGTGGCCTTTTTTGTCAGTTTTGCGGGGCACCGGTTGCTCACCTTCAAGGGTGCCAAAACCTCGGTTGGCACCAGCCTGGGCCGTTTTGCGGCAACAGCCATCGCCGGTTTCATCAGCAATGAGTTGGTGTTCATGCTGCTACTGCGCGCGCTGCACTGGCCGGCGTTAGTGGCTCTAGCGCTGGCGCTGGTGCTGGCAGCCGGGCAAACCTATGTTTTGAGTCGGTTCTGGGCCTTTAGGCGCTGAGGCTGGAGTCGACTGGTACAAAAGCCAGCCGGCACCCTCGTAAAACCGCCTCCAGCCGTTCAGATCGACAGCATTCTCACTGCCGATGCGCAGCACCAACCAGTTGCCACTCACCAGACCCGCAGCTGCAAGCACTTCTGGCGCCTGCAACTGCCTGGCAGCCTGCACATCAAAATCTGCACCTTCAAACAGTTCGCGCTGCCAGCCGTCGCCAGACTGACTGCGCAGCAAGGGCCAGTTCTCCAGCACGACCATCGGCTTCACGCTCTGCGCATAGAACGGCAGGTCGTAAGGGTAAGCGCCCGTGACGTAAACCGTGTCTGTGGACGCGGCGGCGCAGGCCAGCACCTGCGCCAGGTCCTGCGTGCGCCCCGCACGCGTGACCTCGCCAACTTCGGTCACGATGGCCAGCGCTATGCCGACATTGATGACGCACAGTGCAGCAAAGATTTGCCCGGCGCGCCGGAACTGCACCACGCTGCGCTGCCACCCCAGCGCTGCCAGCAGCGCCAGCGGCGGCACGGCCGGCAACACGTAACCGACCAGCTTCGAATTTGGAATCGAAAAGAACAACGTGATCGCCACCGCCCAGATCCAACACAGAGCCGTCCATTCTCTGGCCACCGGCGGCGCTGCTTGCAGCGTCCCGGGGACCTTGCGACGCCAGGCGAGCAGCGCAAAAAACACCCAGGGAAACAACAGCAGGCCCAAAGCCGCCAGATAGAACCACCAGGGTTGTGGGTTGTTGTAGGTGCTCTCGGTGTAACGTTTGAAGTGTTGATTGACGAACATGTAGTCAAACAGCTGTGGGTACTTTTGTTGGGCAATGACAAACCAGGGCAAGGCGATAGCGGCAAACAGGGCCAGTCCACTGAACCAGGGCAGGTAAAGCATTTTTTTCAGTTGCCGGGTCCAGATCAACCAGACCAAAATCACGAGGCCCGGCAATGCAATGCCTATCAACCCCTTGCTCAGCATGCCCATGGCGCAGGCCACAAAACCGAGTCGGGCCAGCAGGACCTGCGGACGGTCACCCACCATGAAGGCAAAGGCAAAACACCAGATCGCCACACCAATCCAGGTCGCCACCAGCATGTCGTGGTTGATGTACTGACCGCCCAGCAGGAAGCTCAGACTTGTACCGAGCATGAGGGCCGCGCGGCGCGCCACCTGTTCGGTGCTGATGGCTCGGCTGGCCAGATACAGTGCCACCAGCATCAGCCCGACGTGCAGCGCCGGCACCAGCCGCAGTGCCAGTTCGTTGACGCCAAAGGTAGCCAGCGAGATTGCCTCAAGCCAATGCAGATAGGGCGGCTTGTGGAAAAACGGAATGCCGTTCAGGCGTGGTGTCAGCCAGTCTCCACTGACCAGCATCCAGCGTCCAATTTCACCGTAGCGTCCTTCGTCGGGCACGGCCAACGGCCGCAGGCTGGCAAGCAGCAGCAAGCCAAGCCAAAGCACAGCCAGCGTGAGCCATGATTTCTGGCGTTCGTTCAGGGACAGAGTCACCACCGAATTCTACCGATCAAGAAAATCTCTTCGGACGACCCGGACGGCGGCATTCTCAAGTGCTGTGTGAAATTGCTCTGAGCCGAGGTAGCTGAACTCCCGCACACGGGCGGCGCCAATGGCATCGTGCTGCTCCACTTCACTGGCCGGATGGCACATGATGATGCACCCCTGCGGCGCAGCTTGCAACCAGCCTTGCATCAACGCGCCATAGCGGTCCTGATCACCGGCAAAATCGTAGATACCGAGCAGACCGTGAGCAACTCGCAATCCTGCCTGTGCAGCCAGTTCTTCCAGTGCGGAGGCACCCATCGCCGCAATGACGCAACTCTTCAGGTCTGCATGGCCGCGCGGTGCGCGGGAAATCCGCAGATAAGGCATGGACCCGGAGCCTGCGCCGTAGCGTTTGACCAGTGCCTGAACAAGGGCTTCGCGAATACCAGCGAACTGCTGCACATGCTGATGCCCGTCCACGTAATCGGGCGGTGCCTTCCATTGCGCCTCGAAAGCATCAAGTTGGCGTTCGACCACTGCGCTGGTCTGGAGATTTACTGCACCCCGGCTAAAGCCACCCAAGGTCGCCTTCAGCATGGCAGCACCAAGCGACAGGCCGTGCCCGCTGGCAACGGCAAAATTGCTGGTCCAGTCCAAATGCAGACCAACATCGATCGATCGCGGCAAGTTCCTCAGCAGGGCCACATCCTGCGGCCAGCGAGGCGACAACACCATGACACTCGTCGCACTGATGCGATCAGCGCGCGCTAGTGCGGCGATACCGAGCGAGGCTGCAGCATGAACTGCAAAATCGTCGGCACAGACGATGACAGGCTTGGCCGTCACGCTGCTCGGCGCCATCATGAAGTACGCCAGAAGCCAGGCTGGGCATAGTGGTGCTTCAGAAAGTCAATCCACAGGCGCAGGCGCAGCGGCATGTGTTTGGCGTGTGCAAAAACGGCGTAAATGCCATTCGCCGGCGCCGCAAAATCTTCCAGCAACGGCACCAGCAGTCCGGCGGCGATCTCCGCCTCGACCTCCCACGTGCTGCGCCATGCAATGCCATAGCCGGCCAGGCACCAGTCATGTAGCACCTGCCCGTCCGAGCAATCGAGCGGGCCACCGGGTTTGAGGTAAGTCAGCTCGGCGGTGTTGCCTTTGGGCACCTTGAAAGACCAACCACGTGTCTGCGATGCGTCGCTCGACAAAGTCAGGCAATCAAACTTCGACAGGTCTGCCGGTTGCACCGGTGTGCCATGCTGCTTGAGGTAAGTCGGTGTGGCAACGCAGAGCCGGCGGTTGTCCGCCAACCGCACACTGATCAGGCTGGAATCTGGCAGATCCCCGACCCGCACTGCGCAGTCAAAGCCCTCGGCCGAGAGATCAACGACGCGGTCGCTCAGGTTGAGAGAAATACTGACATCCGTGTGCAATTCACGAAAGCGCGGCACCAGAGGCGCCACGTGGCGCCGGCCAAAACCGGCCGGTGCCGTCACGCGCAAATGCCCACTGGCCTTCACGCCACCAGCGGACACGCTGGACTCGGCACTGGCAACGTCGGCCAGCAAGCGCTGACAGTCCTCCAGAAAGGAGCTGCCTTCATGCGTAAGCGCAATGCGCCGCGTGCTGCGCACCAGCAACTTGACACCCAGGCGCTGCTCCAGCGCGTCAAGCCGGCGCCCCATGATGGCCGGCGCCACTCCCTCGGCCCTGGCAGCGGCGGTGAGACTCCCGCGCGTGGCGACCGACACAAACGATTCGAGCTGCTTGAACTTGTCCATGGTGCATCAGGGCCGGGGTTCATCCACAGCCCAATTTGACTCTAGCCGCAACTCTAGCCATGCTGGTAGTCTCTTGCATTCGGGTCTGAAATACCTGGAGATCATCGTGACGCTATTGTGCGGCAGATGCCTCGGGTGCCTCGCGCAGCCGCGGCGACAAAGTTCTTTGGCTCAGCGTCGAGTCGCTCAGGCCCATCCCTCTATTGCGCTGGTTTCGGTATGGCTTTGAGCGACCAACGACATCTGAAGGCACTATCTGGTCTTTCGCGCGTTACAGTTGGAGGTCAAGTATGCCGCGAGGAATTCACACAGCCTCGCTGCACAATCGACTTACGTTTTGTTCCCTTGCTGACTTACGCAACTGAATATCGGCGTCGGAGAGAGTTGACGATCCCCTGCATCACTGCATCTTCACCTTTCGACCACAGTCGCCCTGAGTGATATCCGCAGCACACCCACCGGTATAGGCCTCCAGGTAGCCAGAGGCAGAACTTGAAGGCTTGAACTGTGGCGATTGCGAAAGACCGGTATTTAACCAGCTGTCAATTACGCCAACAAGAGAACCTGATTTGTCGAACTTGATCGTTGCCCAAGCAGTTCCGTAGGCTCCGGATGCGGTCGTCTTCATGTAGATCCCCATCACTCTGGAATCGTAGACGATGTCAAGTGGAAACTGATACTGTGCATTTGAGACCGTATCTACAGGCATCTGCATGATCTTTGCCGTCGTCGAGCTAAATCCGCCAGTTCTGCCATTCATCCAAAGCACGCCCCAAGAGCCCTGGTTCTCTCCTGCCCGCGTCATACCACCGATCATGATGTCATGGCGCCCGTCAATTGGAATGATGTCCACATCAAAGAATCCGCACATCGGCATTTGGCTTCTCACGAAATTTGCGTCGATGAATGTGTAATCTCGCCTGAACGTTCCATCGCCGCGTCCCAGCAGAACGTAAGGTGCACCGCAGCCATTGGGTTGACTGGGATCGATAAAGTCAGTTGTCACAATATCCATGTTGCCATCTCCATTGATGTCCATGGCGACCGCTTTGTGTCCATACAACGGGCTCGCTTCCTCGATCCTCTTGCTCGCGTACGATCCATCAGGTTGGCTCAAGTACAAGATCTGGTAGCTGCGGCCCGCCGCTTGATTCTGGTCCGGCGTAGCGCCTGGGATGGCGAAATCCACGCCCGTACAAGCAATGTATACATCGGGCTTGCCATCGTTGTTGAAATCAGCGACAGCAGCAAAGGAAGGAGAGATGCATCCCATCCGGTCAGCCGTGGTCTTGAACAGTTCGGTCGAACGATCAGTCCATTTTCCAGATGCATCCTGACCCAGGAAATAGCCAATGCCCGGAACGTCTGACCACCCGGTGCCATAAATGTTGTCGAAACGTCCGACCATCACGAACGCCGAATACGTCCCTTCCTGGAAGAAGTCCCCAAAGGCGATGGAACGATCAACAGAATCCTGCTCGTCGGATAAGGTCTTCGGAATTCCAAGTGCGCGAATGGTTGGCACGGCCGTTGCGTCAAACGAGATATCATTTTTATTCTCGTAGGATGTGGCAAAGACTTTCATCGGCACAATCAAAGTTGTGCTCTGTGTCACGGTACCCGAATTGCCTGTGCACGATAAGGTGTATTTGAATCGTCCACCAACAGCCGGGATGACCGCGACTGATCCTGCAGTCGGTTGACTACCCGAGAGTCCATCCGAACCAACACACGAGTTTGCGTGGGCGACTGACCAGGTCAAAGTGCTGGATGCACCAACGGACACCTTGGGTGCCGCGAATCCTAAAGAGACGGTAACCGCGTTCATGTCAATCCATCGCTGTATGGTTTGCAACATTTCGCCCGCAATGTCGGTGCCCTCGGTGACATTTCTTATGACTCGTTGCAGTGTATCTACCGTCATCGAATCGCCCTTCATCACCTCGGTGTAGTACTTCGCAAATGCGACCTGATTTTTCATCTTCACAGATGTGGCGCCCCACTCCTGATCGGTTGGGGATTTGTTTGCCAGGTTGTTAAAGACCGCATAAATCACATCTCCCCTTGTCCAGCCAGGTGCTGCAAGCGCCTGAACAATATCGTTAACAGCGTTCTGCTTTGCTTGAGGCGTTGCGCTGCCGCCTACAACATTGTTGGTCAACTGCGTCGCAAATTCGGTATTCGTAAGTGTCAGCGGATAGACCGATGTGAACTGATCTTTGGTTGTGAAGACATTCACGATGTCCTTGATGCTCATGCCGGCGTTGGCAGCGTCGAGCAACTGCCCCATGTAGACGGTGCCGGGAGCGGCACCAAATGCCACGGCAAAGAACTGATAGAGATCATCCGTGTTGTAGGCGGGTGTATTGGCCAGCATCGACTTGGCTGGAACCAAACTGTTTCCCCCGCCACCACACGCAGCCATCAGAAGCGATGCTGCAATAGCCAGGAGAGTTGAACCCGGTTTCATGCTGTTTCGCCGAAGTGGTTTTGCGCCTTTGGAGAATCACAATTTTCGTCGACAACCTCTACAGGGACCTTCGCCTCTGCGACAAAGTCGTGCCCCCAATCGCGCCAGTCTTCGCCAAAAAGCTCAAACGGGTGCTGCGTGCGCTCGGAACCATTACCGCATTTCATTGAATCCGCCGCGCAGTACAAATCACAACCCCAACAGATTCGCTCCGGGTTGGCAGGATGCACGGGGAACTTCTTCATTTCATGTCGATCCAGAAATTTGGTTCCAGCAGGCTTGCGCTTCAGCGCGACTGGGCTTTTCGATTTGATACGCTTCGTGCATGTCGTCTTGGGTTTCAAATTCACTGTCGGATAGACTAAACCTTTCCTGCTCCCGCAGCGTCAATTCGGAATCAACCCTCAGTCGGTCGTATTCGTGGTCGCGCGCAAGGCCAATCAACTGCTCATCCTATGCCATTTGTCGCCCCCACCGTAAATCAATTCAAGCCCGGCACGCAGCTTCGGCACTACAAAGGTGGTCTGTACAACGTCGTTGGCACCTGCCTGATTGAAGCCACATTGAAGCCGGGCGTCCTCTACAAGCCGCAACAGGGCGACAAGCAGGATGTCACCTGGATGCGTCCGATGTCTGAATTCCAGGACATCATTGCGACGCCAGACGGTTCGATCCCCCGATTTGTCCTGATTTCAGAGCCAGAATAGACGCGTTGGCAAGATGCTTCGCACTGCCTTCTGTCAACACGGAGTCCGCATTGACATCTGCTGTGTCGCAGAATTTGGCCGCTCTGTCGCGGCAACATGCAGTCTGTCGCAATGGTCGTGCAATCCAGATCCAATGCCCATACATTCTCTTCAACCGGCCGCCGTGGCCTGCAACTGGAGAGAATCAATGAACACAAATCACACAACCCGCTTGACCGGCCTCTTGACCGCCATGCTGATGACCCTTGCCATCAACGGTGCCATGCTGTCCAAATTCAACTCCGTGGCTCAGGAAGCTTATGCAAGCAACTCCCAAGCTTCGAACGTCGTGACGCTGCAAACAGTCAGCGTCGTGGCACACCGTTCGTAAGTCAATGACAACACTTCTGTCCCTGGTCGGCTGGTGCATTCTGTTCGTGTTGTGCTGGCCATTGGCGCTGCTCGCGCTGCTGCTCTGGCCCATCGTCTGGTTGCTCTCCATCCCGCTGAAGCTGGTCGGCATCAGCGTTGGCGCCGTACTGGCTCTGATCAAGGGCATCCTGTTCCTGCCAGCGCGCATGCTGCGCTAACAACCCCTCTTCACCAGCGCCAGACAAGCAAAGCATAGCTGGCGAGTGCAGGGTTGACACGTCGTCACCGATGCGCAGTAGCGCAAGGCATTGAAGCCCACGATTTCTGGGCATTTGACATTATGAGGCGGGGACCCGCTGACCACGCGATCACTCGAACCGGATTCCAGCTTCCCGAATCACGGCACCCCACTCGGCCTGTTCCGACTTGAGGTATTTGGCCACTTCCTCCGGACTGCCACTCATGGCGCTGCTGCCTTCTTCGGCCAGTTTGGCGATCAGGGCCGGTTGCGTCAGCGCTTTCGCGGTGGCGGCGTTCAGGCGCTTGACAACTTCTGGCGGCGTTCCTGCCGGTGCCACGATCATCTTCCAATCCACCGCCTCGAAACCCTTGTAGCCCTGTTCTGCCACCGTCGGCACATTCGGCAGCACGGCAATGCGCTTGGCCGAGGTCACCGCCAGCGCACGAAGTTTGCCGCCCGCGATCATGCCCAGCACCGCCTGCGGTGTGGCAAACATGTAGTCGGTCTGACCGCCCAGCAGATCCGTGATGGCCGGCGCAGCGCCCTTGTATGGAACGTTGAGCACTTTGAAATTCGCCTTGCGCGCCAGCATTTCGCCGGCCAGATGACCTACCGTGCCATTGCCGGCCAGCGCCTGTGTGATCTGCCCGGGCCTGGCCTGCGCCGCCTTGATCACATCGCTCAGACTGTGCCATGGCGACTCGGTACGCACCACCAGCAGCGTGGGCACTTCGGCCACCAGGGCCACAGGCACCAAATCCTTCACAGCATCAAACGGCATCTTTGGCAGGGCCGCCGGATTGATCGCCAGATTGGCTGTCTGGCCCATCGCGATGGTGTAGCCATCAGGCTTGGACTTGGCGACCAGGTCGATGCCAATATTGCCACCACCACCTGGCTTGTTGTCCAGCACAAAAGTCCATTTGGTGTCCTGTGCGATCTTGTCTGCAATGTGGCGCGTGACCACGTCTGTGCCACCACCCGGGGTGTAGGGGATGACAAAACGGATGGGCCTGTCAGGCCAGACCGGTGCCCCGGTCTGGGCCTGCGCCGACCATGACAGGGCCGCGACCAGTACGGCGCCAGCCCTGAACGCGTGTGCCAGGAATTTCATCGTTTGTTCCCCCGGGAAATCAGTGCAAATCATGCCACGGCGCGCTCATTGCGCAGAGCTTCTATGGCAGACGCGCCGTAACCGAGTCGGGCCAGCAGTTCGGTCGTGTGCTCCCCTTGGGTGGGAGGCTGCAGCCGCACGCCCAGACGCTGGCCGTTCATGGTGAATGGGAACAGCGTGGTCTGCACGGTCTCTCCAGCGCGCTCACCGTCGGGCAGCGTGATGTCGGCCAGACCGCCGGTGGCCAGCAGGTGTTCGTCGTCGTACAACTCTTCGGGGCGGCTGATCGGCGCGTAGGGCAGACCGACGCGCTGAAACAGGGCCGTCAGATCGGCGGCACTTCGCGTCGCCAGACGCTCGCGCAACACCGGAAGCAGTTTGGCGCGCTGCTGCACGCGCAAGTTGTTGCTGCCGTATTGTGGATCGGCTTTCAGGTCAGAAAAACCCAGGGCGTCGCAAAAGACGGCCCACTGCGAGTCACTCACCGCCGCCAGAAATATCTGCTCACCGTCTTTCACTGTAAAAACGTCGTAAACCCCCCAGGCCGAAATTCGGTCCGGCATGGGCGCGGCCGCCTTGCCGGTGATGGCATATTGCAGCATGTGCTGGCCCACCAGAAACACATTGTTCTCGAACAGGGCGCTCTGCACCTCCTGTCCCTTGCCGGTGATACCGCGCTGGATCAGCGCACCCAGCGCACCGATGGCGCCAAACATGCCACCCATGATGTCGTTCACGCTGGAGCCGGCACGCAAGGGGTCACCCGGGCGCCCGGTCATGTAGGCCAGGCCACCCATCATCTGCACCACTTCATCGAGCGCCGTGCGGTGTTCGTAGGGACCAGGCAAGAAGCCCTTGTGGCTGACATAAATAAGGCGCTCATTGACCCTGGACAGCGCCACATAGTCAAGCCCGTACTTTGCCATGGTGCCAGGCTTGAAATTCTCCAGCACCACGTCGGCACTGGCGGCCAGTTTGCGCGCCACCTCGGCCCCTGCGACACTGTGCAGGTCGATCGAAATGCTCTTCTTGTTGCGATTGAACATCGGGAAGAAGCCGGCACCGGAACCGAGCAGGTGGCGCGTGCGGTCACCCTCGATGGGCTCCACCTTGATCACTTCCGCCCCCATGTCCGCCAGCACCATGCCGCAGGTGGGACCCATCACCATATGGGTGAATTCGACGACGCGCAAGCCGTCCAGCGGCAAGGAGCGACGAGTCGAGGAACTGGTGTTGCTTGCGGTCATGGACTTGGTGTTCCCGGAGGGTTCGGAATAACGAATGGAGTGCTTCCATCCTACCTTTCTGATTACCCATCATTTTGTCATTGATTAATTGTCATTTCAAATATTAATAATCCATAAAGTGTCGAATAAAGTAAGGG
>JBAXNI010000066.1:0-15879 GCA_037133835.1 Comamonadaceae bacterium
CGGATGGATGTGGATGAATGATGATGCCCCCACGCCTGCCACTTCCCCGGAATCGACCACAGCCGATTACGCATGTGCTGCGCTGCCCCCCGAGGGGGCCATGCCTTGCTTGGGGCGGCCCGGCGCGGTGGCATGCATGAGTGGAACCGATAAGGTGTTTTACACGACGGGTCGCTTGACCAGCGAGATGGTGATCAAGTCGGCGCAGATGGGTATTCCCATTGTGGTGTCACGCAGCGGCATCACGCAGATGGGTCACGAGCTTGCCGCGCAACTGGGTCTGTGCACCATTGGCCGGGCCACGAACAAGCGCTTTCTTTGCTACACCGGTTTTGAGCGACTGCAGCTGCAAAACCAGCCGTGAATTGTGCATTTGGTCGTTTTTGTCGTATTTCTGAAACAGTTTTCTGCCAATACCCTGCTTTTTGATCCGGGTCTTAAAGGTTAAGGAAAGTGCTTGCCGGATTGCCGCACACTGACCCCACGGCACTCCGAGACATCGCAAAGGATCATCGACATGTCAATTAGAACAAGCCAAGTGCAATACCTGTTGCGGCGGTCTTCTGCTTTGTTTGTGGGGCTTGCTGCATTTGGGGCCAGTCTGTTGCCGCTGGACGCGATGGCCCTGCCGGCCTTTGCCCGACAAACCGGTCAGAACTGCGTGTCTTGCCACGCCGGTGGTCAGTTCCCCGAACTCACTCCTTACGGCCGGATGTTCAAGCTGACGGGCTACACCATGGGCGCGCGCGCATTGCCGCTGTCGGTCATGGGCGTCATCAACGCGGCCAGCGTTGCAGACACCAGCAAGAGCGATGACCCGGCAGCCGATTTCCAGAAGAATGGCTCCGTGGTCTTTGCGTCGGGGAGCCTCTTCATTGCAGGCAAGATTACCGACAACATTGGTTTGTTTTCGCAGATCACCTACGACAACTACGCCACTCAGGATGCGAACGGGCAATTCCACGGACACACCTCCGTGGACAACGTGGATTTGCGCTACGCGGATCGTTTTGTCAATGCGAACCGGGACTTGGTTGTCGGCCTGTCCATCAACAACAATCCATCCGTGACTGATCCGTGGAATACCGCAGCGGCCTGGATGCAGTACGTTCCTGCGGCGAGCCTGACAAGCCATCAGTTTGCGGATGCCAGTACGCCGTTTCCGGGTTTTGACGTTCATAGCAGCGCCCTGGCCGGTGTCAACGCCTATGCCTACTGGAACCGGACACTTTACGGCGAGCTTGGCTTCTATGGCACTGCCAAGGGAGCACTGTCGGTCATGGCCGCCGGCACGGCCGACACCGACGTGCAAAAGCTCAGCGGCGTCAATCCTTATTGGCGACTGGCACTGACCCGCGAGTGGGGTCCGCACAACTTGATGCTTGGTACGACCGGCATGTTGGCTCGCGCCTATGATCTTGGTTCCGACACGACCGACCCGAACAACATCGGCCGCTTCAAGAACATTGGAGTGGATGCACAGTACCAGTACCTGCTGGACCCGCATACGGTGACTGCACAGTTCGCGTTCATGCGCCAGACGCAGGAGTATTCGGCCAATGCGATTGCGGCAGCTGAATCGCCCTATTTTCTGGCCGACGGCGTGACGCCGGTAGCAGCGGCGAACCCGTCTGATACAAGCAATATTTTCCGCGCCAAGTTGTCCTACATCTACCAGGCCAGGTACGGCGGCAGTCTGGCCTTCTTCAACAAGACCGGCACCACCAACAGTCTCAATCAGACGGCGGGTTACGACAGCTTTCAGCAAATCACATCGGATGATCCGAACGGCACCGGAATCACATCGACCCGTGTCAATGGAAATCTGTCCGGCAATCCCGGTACGCGCGGCCTGACCTACGAGTTGTTCTGGATGCCGCTGCAAAACGTCCGTGTCGGGGCCCAGTACACCGCCTATAGCCGGTTCAATGGCGCCTCGGTCAATTACGACGGGTTCGGCCGCGACGCCAAGGACAACAACACCTTGTTTGCCTATATCTGGTTCGCCTACTGAGCACGGGTGCGACTTATGAAGACACTTCCCCAGGCCGACGTCAAGGCGTCGCACAACGGACTATTCGGAGACGCAAAAATGAAGTCTGTTTCATGGTGGCCGCTGCTGGCCGTGCTGGCACTGGTCAGTGGCTGTTCCAATCTTGAGCGCTCGCGTGATCTGGCCAATCCGGCGGTTGCGCCGGCTGTTACAGCGGTGCAGGTCTGCTCGATCTGCCATGGCATCGACGGCAATTCGGTGTCGCCGAATTTTCCCCGGCTGGCGGCCCAGCCAGCAGGCTATCTGGTAGCCCAACTCGAGAACTTCAGAAGCCATCAGCGTTCGGATCCACCCGGCTTTGAATACATGTGGGGCATCAGTCACCATCTCACAGATGACCAGATCAAAGGCTTGGCCGAGTATTTCGCGAGCCAGCTTGCACAGCCCAATGCCGCTGTTGACCCGCAACAAATGGCTGCCGGCAAGGTCATATTTGAAAACGGTGTGCCGGAAAAGGAAGCGGCCCCTTGCATGGCCTGCCATGGACCCAAGGCACAGGGCCTGGTCTCTTTTCCGCGATTGGCCGGACAACATCAGGATTACCTGATGAAGCAACTTCATGTTTTCCAGGAAACGGAAGGGCGCCCCGGCACCCCGATGAAGCAGATTACGCACTTGCTGTCGGCCCAGGAAATTCAGGCCGTGGCCGGCTACCTGCAGGCGTTTCCGGGCGAGTAGCGAGTTGATGGCAAAGACACATCCCTTTGGAGGTTTCATGAACAACAGACTTGCTCTTGCCATCGTGTTGGGTGCGATCGCCGCCCCAGCTTTCCCGGCCGACACCTACATCATTGATCCGGCGCATGCACCGGCGCATTTCGACATCGCGCGAGTCGGCTTCTCTGCCCAACGAGGCAGCTTCAGGAAGACCCAAGGCACAGTCATACTGGATCTGGCCGGCAAGAGCGGCAGCGTTGATTTCACAGTGTTGACCAACTCTATCGATATGGGTTCGACTGCCTGGACCACTCATCTGGCTGACGAAGGTCTTTTCAATGTAAAGAAGTTCCCGACCATGCACTTCAAATCCGACAAGCTCATTTTTGAGGGTGAAAAGGTGGTTGCGGCGGAGGGGCAGTTCACCATGCTTGGCGTGACCAAGCCACTGACCGTCAAGGTCGCCGGCTTTCAATGCGGGGTCAGTCCGCTGGATAAACGAAAACTGTGCTCCGGGAATATATCGGCTAATCTGAAACGATCCGACTTTGGCTTGACCAAATACATTCCGGTGGTCAGTGATGAGGTCGTCATCACGGTTCCGGTGGACGCCTACAAGAGCTGACTGCGTCCGCGACAGGGGTCGTTGTGCCGAAAGATTCGGCGGCAATATGCGGCTCGTCTCCAAGTGCGGTAAGGTAGCGGCATGACTATTTCCTTTTGGCGCCTGGGTTGGCGCTCGTTGTGGCGTGATTTGCGCTCGGGCGATCTGCGTTTGCTCATTGTGGCGGTCACGCTGGCGGTGGCAGCGCTAACGGCGGTCGGGTTTTTTGCAGATCGGCTGAAAGCCGGCTTGCAGCGAGATGCGCGCCAGCTACTTGGTGGCGATGCGGTCATCGTCAGCGACAACCCTACACCCGCGGCCTTCACGTCCAGGGCGCGCGAGCTTGGCCTCGACGTGGTGCAGACGCTGGGCTTTCCAACCATGGGCCGCGCTGCGGATGCCAAAGGCGGCACCGCAAAGCTGGTGGCGCTCAAAGTTGTGGCGCCCGGCTACCCCTTGCGTGGCAGCCTGCAGATTGCCAGCCAGATGCAGGCTGCGGGGCAGCCCACGCGCAGCATACCCGCTGTCGGTCAGGCCTGGGTTGAGGCGCCCTTGCTGGATGCGCTGGGCCTGCAGATAGGCGATGCCTTGCTGCTGGGCGAGAGCAGTCTGCGCGTCAGCGCCATCGTGGTCAACGAACCAGACCGCGGCGCCGGCTTCATGAGTTTTGCGCCGCGTGTGATGATCAATCAAGCGGACTTGAATGCCACCGGATTGATCCAGCCGGCCAGCCGCGTCAGTTACCGGCTGGCCGTGGCGGGGCAGGACGAGCAGGTGGCGACTTTTGTCGCCTGGGCGCAGGCCCGGATGAAGACGCAAGGCTTGCGTGGCTTGCGCGTGGATTCGTTTCAGAGCGGGCGCCCGGAAATGGGTCAGACGCTGGACCGCGCCGAGAAGTTTCTGAACCTGATTGCCCTGCTGGCGGCGCTGCTGAGCGCGGTGGCGGTGGCGCTGGCCGCGCGCGGTTTCGCGCTGGCGCACCTGGACGACTGCGCCATGTTGCGCGTGCTCGGGTTGAGTCAGCGCCGAATCGCATCTGCCTATGTTTTCGAGTTTGGCCTGATCGGCCTCATGGCCAGCGCTTTGGGTTTGCTGCTGGGCTACGCGTTGCACCATGTTTTCGTCTTGCTGCTGGCAGGTCTGGTGGACACGGCGCTGCCATCGGCCGGCTGGTGGCCCCTGATCTTTGGCATGGGGGTGGGCATGACCTTGCTGCTGGCCTTCGGTTTGCCACCCGTGCTGCAACTTGCTCAAGTGCCCGCGCTGCGTGTCATCCGCCGTGACGTGGGCAACCTCAAACCGACATCGATTGCGGTGCTGCTGCTGGGTATCAGCGGATTTGCCACACTGTTGTTGGCCGCCAGCAGCGACCTGACACTGGGTCTGATTGCTGTCGGCGGCTTTGCCGCAGCGGCCGTGGTCTTTGCGAGTCTCAGCTGGCTTGCCGTCAATCTGCTGCGCCGCATGGTGAGTGAGCGCAGTGCACCACGCTGGCTGATACTGGCAAGCCGTCAGCTCGCGGCGCGTCCCGCTTTTGCGGTGTTGCAGGTCAGCGCGCTGGCAGTCGGTTTGCTGGCACTGATCCTGCTGGTTTTGCTTCGCACCGACCTGGTCAGCAGCTGGCGCAAGGCCACGCCGCCCGATGCGCCAAACCGTTTTGTCATCAACATCATGCCCGAGCAGGCAGAGGCTTTCAGACAAGCCCTGCTTGACGCTGGTGTCAACAAGTTCGACTGGTATCCGATGATCCGGGGACGCCTGGTCGCCATCAACGCGAAGCCGGTAACGCCAGACGACTATGTCGACGAGCGCGCCAAGCGGCTGGTGGAGCGTGAGTTCAACCTGTCGCACAGTGCCATCCAGCCCGCGCAGAACAAGCTCGTGGCAGGACGATGGACGCCAGGCGAGCAGGGCGCGATCAGCGTGGAGGAGGGGCTCGCCAACAATCTGGGTCTGAAGCTCGGAGACGTGCTCGGTTTCGATGTGGGTGGCGTGCCGACCGTCTCGAAAATTACATCGCTGCGCAAGGTGGACTGGGGCTCCATGCGCGCCAATTTCTTTGCCATGTATCCGGTGAGCCAACTGCCTGGCGTGCCGGCCACTTACATGACCGCCTTCAAGGCACCTGCGGGTGCGCACTTTGACAATGCGCTGGTGCGCAGCTTTCCCAACATCACCAGCGTCGACATGAGCAGCACCATTGCCCAGGTGCAGCGCGTGCTGGACCAGGTGATTGGCGCGGTGGAGTTCCTGTTCGGCTTTGCCCTTGCCGCGGGCCTGGTTGTGCTGTTTGCCGCCGTCAGTGCAACGCGCGAGGAGCGCGCCCGGGAGTTCGCCATCATGCGCGCCCTGGGTGCGAAAAGCAGCTTGCTGCGTCAGGTGCAGCGCGCCGAGTTGACTGCAGTAGGGTTGCTGGCCGGCTTTCTCGCGTCCCTTGTGGCGACGCTGGTGGGCTGGGCACTGGCGCGTTTTGTCTTCGAATTTGAATGGAACGCCTCGCTCTGGGTTCTGCTCTGGGGTGCCTTGAGTGGTGCTGCCCTGGCCTTGCTGGCTGGCTGGTGGGGATTGCGTGAAGTGTTGCGCCGTCCCGTGGTTGACACCCTGCGTCGCGCTGCCTTTAACTCCTGACCGGCGCCAGCAGCACCAGCAGTGCACCGGCCCCGCCATCGGCGGGTTTGGCTTGCACAAAGGCGAGCACTTCGCTTTTTTGCACCAGCCAGCTGTGAACCCGGCTCTTCAGGATGGGCGCCTTGCCGGGTGAGCCAAGGCCTTTGCCGTGCACCACGCGCACGCAGCGAATGCCTTGTTTGTGCGCCTCACGGATGAAGAAACTCAAGTGCTCTCTGGCCTCGTCGCGGCGCAAGCCGTGCAGGTCAATCTGGCGCTGAATGCTCCAGTCGCCGCGGCGCAGCTTGCGCGTGACGTCAACGCCGATGCCGGGGCGGCGAAAGCTCAGCTGGTCGTCGCTGTCGAGCAGGGTAGCGCTGTCAAATTCGTCGCTGATGGCCTCTTTCAGAACCGCTTTTTCATCGCGCTGGTATTGCATGACGGGCATTGATGGCACGGTCTTTTTGAAGTGGATCCGATTTTTCTCGGGTAGTGGCTGAACCACGCCTGCCGCCTGCAGGAACAGATTGCTCTGGACGACTGACTCGCGCTTCAAGCGCTGGGCCTCGGCCGCCTGCCGCTCGCGCTGCAGGGTCTGCGCTTCGATCTCGCGCTTGACCAGCTTGAGTTCGGCCAGGGAACTGACCTTGACTGGTTTGCCGCTCACAGCAAGCCCCGCTCGGCCATCGACAAGGCTTCGCCGGGGGCCACAATCACGTGGTCCAGCACCCGCACATCGATCAGTGCCAGCGCCGTCTTGAGCGTTTGCGTCAGGGCTTCATCTGCACGCGAGGGTTGCACCGTGCCACTGGGATGATTGTGCGCCAGCACCACAGCTGCGGCTTGATGGTGCAGGGCGCGTAATACCACTTCACGCGGGTAAACGCTGGTTTGCGTCAAAGTGCCGCGAAACAGTTCTTCCATCGCCAGCAGGCGATTCTGCACATCCAGAAACAGCACGGCAAAAACTTCGTGACCTTTGGCGGCCAGTTGCAACTGGAGATATTGCTTGACGGCTTCGGGCGTGGCAAACACGGTGCGTGCTTTGAGTTGCTGTGCCAGGGCGCGACGCGCCAGTTCGAGCACAGCCACCAGTTCGGCGCGTTTGGCCGGACCCAGGCCCTTGACGCGCTTGAGGTCATCCGCGCTGGCATGCAGCAGGCCGGCAATGCCGTCGAAGCCGTCGTTGATGTCACTGGCCGACGACTTGAGTTGCAGCAGTTCGTGCGCCATCTGCAGCACGCCTTTGCCCTTGATGCCGGTGCGCAGCAGCAGCGCGAGCAGTTCGGCGTCGCTCAAGGCGCCGGCGCCGCGTGCGAGCAGCTTTTCGCGCGGTTGTGCGTCCAGGGGCAAGTCTTTGAGTGGCATGGCTTGGGCTTTTACAATGAGCCCAGTTTATCCGGGACTTCTTCATGACTACCACCACGGCCTGCATCGAGCCAGGCTCTTTTCTCACACTGCATTACCGCATGTCCGGGCCCTCTGGCGACCTGATCAATACTTTTGCCGACAAACCGGCCACGCTGACGCTGGGCACGGGCGAGTTGTCACCGGCCCTGGAGGCGCGCTTGCTCGGTTTGCCGGAAGGTTCTCATGCAAGCTTTGAACTGCCGGCGGGCGCTGCTTTTGGCGAACGTCATCCCGACAAATTGCAGTGGCTGGCGCGACCCCTGCTTGATGCCATGAGTGAGCACGATCAGCAGTACGCGGTGGGTGATGTGGTGCAGTTTCCGACGCCCGACGGTCAGGGCCGGTTTGCCGGTTCGGTACAGCGCGTGCGACGTGATGCCGAGGGCGAGGCCGTGCTGTTTGACTTCAATCATCCATTGGCTGGCCAAGCGGTGACCTTTGAAGTGCATGTGATTGGGGTTTTGTGAACAAGGATCTCGAAATTCTGCTGGCCGAACCCCGAGGGTTCTGCGCTGGCGTCGATCGGGCCATCGAAATCGTTGAACGTGCACTAGCGAAATTTGGTGCGCCAATCTATGTGCGTCACGAGATTGTTCACAACACCTATGTCGTCAACGATCTGAAAGCCAAAGGTGCCATCTTCATCGAGGAGCTCGATGACGTGCCTGCCGGTGCGACCCTGGTTTTTTCGGCGCACGGTGTCAGTCGCGCTGTGCAGGCGGAAGCGTCGGCGCGTGGCTTCAACATTTTCGATGCCACCTGTCCGCTGGTGACCAAAGTTCACGTGGAGGTGGCCAAGCTGCGCCGCGAAGGCTTTGAGTTCATCATGATTGGCCACAAAGGGCATCCAGAGGTCGAAGGGACCATGGGGCAGCTGGACAGCGGCATCCATCTGGTCGAAGACGTGGCCGACGTGGCGAATTTGCGGCCGGGGCAGATCGAGCGACTGGCGCTGGTGACGCAGACCACGCTCAGTGTGGATGACGCGGCCGAGATAGCCGCGGCGGTCAAGGCGCGATTCCCGGCAGTGCGCGAACCCAAGCAGCAGGATATCTGCTATGCCACACAGAACCGCCAGGACGCCATCAAGATCATGAGTCCGCAGGTAGATCTGGTGATTGTGGTTGGTAGTCCGACCAGTTCCAACAGCAACCGGCTGGCGGAGTTGGCGCGCAAGCTGGGGACCACCAGTTACATGGTGGATAGTGCCGAGGAGATACAGCCGCAGTGGTTTGAAGGGCGTCAACGCGTCGGTTTGACCGCCGGTGCGTCGGCGCCCGAGATCCTGGTGAACCGCGTGATGGAGCGCATCAAGGCGCTGGGTGCAGTGTCCGTGCGCAGGATGACGGGCATCGAGGAAACCGTCAAGTTTCCCTTGCCCAAAGGCTTGAAACTGGGTGAGCCCTCGCCATGAGCACGCTCGACATCGAGCGATCCGACATCGACAGCGCTGTGTGCCGGCTCGATGCCCGTCAGCCGCAGCTTTTGCGCAGGACACCACTGATGAAGCTGCCAGGCAAAGAATTCGGACTGGATTGCGCCGAGGTCTGGCTCAAGCTCGAACAGTTGCAACTTGGCGGCAGCTTCAAGGCGCGCGGCATGCTCAATCGCATGCTGGCTAACGAGATTCCTGCCAGCGGCGTGATCATTGCGTCGGGCGGCAATGCCGGTATCGCCGCCGCTGCTGCGGCGCAGGCGCTGGGTCTGCCGTGCGAGGTCTTTGTGCCGCTACTTGCAAGCCAGGCCAAGCGCGACCGGCTGCGTCAACTCGGTGCCAGCGTAGTGGTTACAGGCGCTGCCTATTCCGAGGCGCTGGAGGCCTGTCTGATGCGCCAGCGCGTCAGCGGCGCCCTGTTGCTGCATGCCTACGATCAACGTGAAGTGGTGGCCGGTGCCGCTACGCTGGCGGCCGAAATAGAGGCTGCTGCGGGCCTGCCCGACAGTGTGCTGGTCAGTGTCGGTGGTGGCGGTCTGATCGGTGGTGTCGCGGCCTGGTTTGAGCACCGCGTGCGTGTCGTGGCGCTGGAACCGACGCTGGCTCCGACTTTGTTCAATGCGCGCGCGGCCGGACATCCGGTTGACGTGTCGGTTAGCGGTGTTGCGGCCGACTCACTGGGTGCCAAGCGCATTGGTGAGATAGCATGGAATGTCAGCCAGCGCTACGTCAGGGACGCACTGCTGCTCAGTGACGAAGCGATTCGTGCCGCGCAGATGTGGCTCTGGACGGAGCTCAAGCTGGCCGTGGAACCGGCGGCGGCGCTGGGTCTGGCAGCCTTGCAAAGTGGCGCTTACCGGCCGCAATCGGACGAGCGGGTTTGCCTGATACTGTGCGGCGCAAATCTGGACCCGGCCAGTCTGGCTGAGCATGGTCATCCCGGACTTGATCCGGGATCCAGTGCTACGCCACGACGAGATTGCGGATCAGGTCCGCAATGACAGCCGGGCAATGACAAAGACGGATGCTCAATAGCTGTATGCCCATCGTTTCAAAAATTACAATCTCACCATGCTAGACATTACTCTTCTCCGAAAAGATCTCACCTGGGTGGTTGAGCGGCTGCAAACGCGCAGGAGTCCCCAGGGTTTTCTCAATGTAGATGCCTTCACGACGCTGGAGGCCGAGCGCAAGACGATTCAGATCCGGACCGAGGAACTGCAGAGCCGGCGCAACAGCCTGAGCAAACAGATCGGTCAACTCAAGGCCAAGGGCGCAGCCGGGCAGGCCGAGTGCGATGCCGTGATGGCGGAAGTGGCCGGCCTGAAAGCTGAACTGGACGCCTCTGCAGCCAGGCTGGACGAGATACAGACCGACATGCAGGTGCTGCTGCTGGCGGTACCGAACCTGCCTCACGAAAGCGTGCCGGTGGGTGCAGATGAACATGCCAACGTCGTGGTGCGCAGCTGGGGTGCTGCCAAGGCCTTTGACTTCCCGGTGAAAGATCACGTGGATCTTGGTGCGCCACTGGGGCTCGACTTCGAGATGGGGGTCAAGCTTGCAGGCGCCCGCTTCGCCGTCATGAAAGGGCCGTTGGCGCGTTTGCACCGTGCGCTGGCCCAGTTCATGCTCGACGTGCAGACCCAGGAGCACGGCTATACCGAGTGCTACACGCCCTACATCGTGAACGCAGAGACGCTGCGTGGTACCGGGCAGTTGCCCAAGTTTGAGGCCGATCTGTTTGCCGCGAAGAAGGGCGGGCAGGAAGGCGAGGAGGGTCTGGCGGACGGCGCCCTGTACCTGATTCCGACCAGCGAAGTTCCACTCACCAACTTTGTCCGTGACGAAGTGGTGGCGGAATCGGCATTGCCCATCAAGCTGACTGCACACACGCCGTGCTTTCGCTCGGAAGCGGGTAGCGCCGGACGCGATACCCGAGGCCTGATCAGGCAGCATCAGTTTGACAAGGTGGAAATGGTGCAGATCGTGCATCCGGAGCAGAGCTATGCGGCGCTGGAAGAAATGACAGGCCACGCTGAAGCGATTCTGCAAAAGCTCCAGCTGCCGTATCGGGTGATGTCCCTGTGCACCGGTGACATGGGTTTTGGCGCAAGCAAGACTTACGATCTGGAAGTCTGGCTCCCGGCGCAAAACACTTTCCGCGAGATCAGTTCGGTCTCGAACTGTGAGGCATTTCAGGCACGCAGACTGCAGGCGCGCTTCAAGAATGCGCAGGGCAAGAACGAACTGGTTCATACGCTCAACGGCTCCGGTTTGGCAGTCGGGCGGACCCTGGTGGCGGTGCTGGAAAACTACCAGAATGCCGACGGCTCTGTCAGCGTACCGCAGGTCTTGCAGAGCTACCTGGGTGGCCAGAAGATCCTGGGAGAAGCACCCTGCAAGGCCTAGAGCGTGACGCTGGCGTTGACGTACCCAAATATTGTCCTGAATCAAGGTTTTGCCTTGGGTTTGCAGGTGCGCCCCGGTCATAATACCGGTTGTGTGACACTCGGCAGTCTTAGGGCGCGCTGACGTCCGGTGACTTTTTTCATTCCCAAAGGAAAACTATGCCCGCCTGGTTGCTGTATAGCGTTGTTTCATTGTTTTTCGTTCTTGCAGCGACTGCGCTTTTCTTCTTCACCGTGACCCGAGGCGCTCTTTTGATGCGCGGCGTCATGGCCGGCTCCGCGAGTGACGCGGCACATGTCTATCCGATCTATTCGAATCTGCGACTGATCCGAATGATTGACTTCCAGCCCATCATTGCGGCAATTTTGTTGTTTCAATATGACCGTCTGGTGTCTGCCATCACGCACGGCCTGCAGAACATGAATTTGCGCGGCAAGAACGTGCTGATTACATCCTGTGCCTTTGGTAATGTGATTCCGCGTGTCGTGAATGCAGCGATAGACACCGGCGCGCGTCGCGTGCTGATTGCCGACATCATCAAGAACGAACTCGATCACGCTCAGGGCAAACTGCTTTCGCATGCCGGCAAGATCGAATTTCTGCAAGAAAACGCCATTGCCATGAAGCAGGCCGACAACTCGGTCGCCGCCAATGTGATCTTTTTTCTGTTGCACGAACTGCCGCACCACCTGAAGGGGCAGGCCCTGAAGGAAGCAGGCCGCGTGCTGGAGCCGGGCGGCAAGCTGTATCTGGCGGAATTTCATCGGCCCGATCTGTGGGTGCTGCGTGCCTTGAGCTGGACCTATTTCAAGGTCTTTGAGCCGCTCGGTCTGGCGCTCTGGGACACGCACGATCCGCTGAAACAGCTGGAGGCCATGGGTGGCTTCACCTGCGAGCGCCGCACCGTGTTCTTCGGCAACTTCCAGATCATTGTCGCGACCAAGAATCCTGCCTGATCACACAGGGGCACCTGACCCTATCCTCAGATTGTCAAGTGACTGGCTGACTCAGCGCGCGCAGCAGCGTTGAGTAGAGTTGATCAGGACTGATCGGTTTGGCCAGGAAGTCGGTCATGCCGGCCTCAAAGCACTGCGCCCTGTCCTCGGCAAAGGCATTGGCTGTCATGGCAATGATGGGCGTGTGCCGGTAGCCGTGAATCTGTCGTATCTGCAACGTGGCATCAACGCCGTTGACCTTGGGCATTTGCATGTCCATCAGGATCGCCGCGTAACTGTTCTTTCTGGCCAGGACAATCGCTTCGGCGCCGTCTGCCGCCATGTCCACCACAAGATCAAGCGCCTGCAGCTGTATCTGGGTCACTTCTCGGTTCACCGGCTCGTCGTCAACCACCAGAATGCAGTGGCCGCAGTAGCGTTGCCTGATAATCGCTTCGGCATTGACTTCTGTTGGCGATGGTGTCGTTGCCGAGCCTGCTTTGACACGCTTCTTCAGTCTCGCCGTAAACCAGAAGGTGCTGCCGACACCCGGTGTACTCTGGGCACCCGCTTCGCCGCCCATCATGTTGGCCAGGCGCTTGGTGATGGCCAGCCCAAGGCCGGTGCCACCGTACTTGCGGGTCAAGGAGTTGTCGGCCTGCTCAAAGGCACCAAAGAGTCGGGACATCGCTTCGGGGCTGATGCCGATGCCGCTATCCTGTACCTCGAAACGAACTGTCAAAGAGTCATCTGCTTCTTCCTGCTTAAGGCTGCGCAAAGTCACTGTGCCTTTTTCGGTGAACTTGACGGCGTTCCCGGCGTAATTGAGCAAGGCCTGCTGCAGACGCGTCGGGTCGCCCAGCAGGTCGGCTGGCAGGGGATCACTCTGGATCAGAAGTTCTATGCCCTTGACCCTGGCGCGTTCCGCAATGATGGAGTGGACGTTGGCCAGCAGACTGCTGATGACCAGCGGGGCTTCCTCCAGTGCCAGCTTGCCGGCTTCGATCTTCGAGAGGTCCAGGATGTTGTTGATGACCGAGAGGAGGTGCTGGGCCGACGTTTCGATCGTGTCAAAGCGTCTTGCCTGCTGGGGCGTCATTCCTTCCCGGCGCAGGATGTTGGTCATGCCGATGATGCCGTTCATGGGCGTGCGGATTTCATGGCTCATGTTGGCCAGGAAGGCGCTCTTGGCGACGCTCGCGGCTTCGGCCTGCGTTTTGGCAGCCGAGAGCAACAAATTGGTGGCTTCAAGCGCAGCGGTCCGTTGGCGCACGCGTTCTTCGAGGCTGGCGTTGATCTCCTTGATCCTGATTTCTGACTGCTTGCGCTCGGTGATGTCGGCGAATGTCACTATCACTTCAACGAGCTTGCCATCGTCATCGAACGCCGGGTAGGCATTGCAAATCACCCAGGTCGGCTCGGTGCGACCAGGGTGGCGCACGCCGACCACATAGTTCTGCAGACGCTCACCCGAGGCAATCACGCGATTGACAGGGTAATCCGTCAAGGGCAGGGGGGGCCCATCGTCTTTAAGAAAACACCAGTGCGGGTCCGGGGCAGTCTTGCCCAGCATCTGGTCCTGGGTCAAGCCCAGCAGGGTGCCCGCCATCGAATTGGAAAGCACAATCGAGGTGTCAGGCCTGTGAACCACCACACCGGATGAGAGATTCTCGAGCAGGGACCGGTAGCGTTGCTCGCTGCTCTGCAACGCTGCCTGAATCCGGTATCCTTCGGTCACGTCACTGAACACCAGCACCACGCCGACGATTTCTCCAGAGGCATTGCGGATGGGCGCGGCGCTGTCGGCAATCTGGTACTCCTGTCCGTCCTTGGCTACCAGGACCGTATGGTTCGCTAAACCGACAACGTCACCGCGCGCCATCACCCGTTGCACCGGGTCGACCACGGTCTGGCGGGTTTCAGCGTGGACGAGGCGGAATACTTCAGCAAGTGGTCGACCGCTGGCGTCGGCCAGTGCCCAGCCACACAGACGTTCAGCCTTTGGATTCATTCGCGTCACACGCCCGGCCGGGTCGGTAGCGATGACGGCATCGCCGATCGAGTTCAGCGTGATCCTGAGGCCTTCTTCGCTTTGTTCCAGCGAAGCTTTGTTCTGCGCCAGTTTTAGCAGCAGTTGATTGAAGCCATTGATCAGTGTTCCGACTTCGTCCTGATGGGAGACTGGCAGAGGCTGCGCGGACTCGGGGTACTCAGACATGTGGGCCAGCTGGCTCGCTGTGTCGAACATCGGTGCGAGCTGACGGTTCAAGATCCACCAGGTCAGAGTTCCCGCCAGCAAGGTCAGCAGCATCGCGGCAAGCCACATGCGTTGTTGCATGGCGCGCACCGGGGCAAACGCTTCCTCCGTTGACAGTCCGGCATACAGATACCACTGCGCTGCCGGAATCCTCTTGATGGAAGCGATTTCCTTCTCACCGAGGGTGTTGACAACGATGTCATGGCCCTCGTAGCCAGCGATATTTCTGTCGAGATAGGCGTTGACACCTGGCGGGGGAAGCACCATCAAGACGCGCTTCTTGTCGGACGAAGTGACAGAAATCCGGTATTGCGCCGACACGACAGTGAAATTATTGGTTTTGCTGGAGGCAATTTTGGAAATTCGGTCCAGAAAATTCGGTTTGCCCAGGTCGGTGATACCACTGAGGGCCCCAATAACCTTGCCCTGCGGATCACGAATGGGTACCACCATCACAATCAGGGGCATGTTGAGCACCTTGCCGAGCACCGGCTTGCCGATAGATGATTTGCCCTCTTTGAGTGCAGCGACGACGTAATCCCGGTCGAGGTAATTCACGCCCACACGACCGGCTGAAACAGGAAAAGCGGCGATTGCCGTACCATCCAGGCCAAGCACAAGACTTCCGGCGTTGAACTGGCGCAGAAAGACCGGTCGGTTTTCGAGTGACTTCTGGACGTCTGCCGCGCCGAGCGCAATGGCTGGAGCGATCGATTTGGCAACGAGCTCAAGCGCGTCCAGGCGAGCCAGCACCTCGTCATTGATGTCAGCAGCGACCATGGAAACTGTGGCGAACTGTTGCTTGCCCACCATATCCTGCATGTCCTGTCGCAAGGTTCGACTGACATAGGCAGTCAACAACCAGATGCTGAGCAGAAAGATACCCAATGTGAACAGGGTCACTCTGGTCTTGAGTGAGTGCAACCGGAAATAGTTCGAGTTCATTGCGGCAGCATATTACTCCTGCTGCCTGCCAATGCCAAATCACAAAATAGCAGACAAAAAAAACCGGCTTGATGCCGGTTTTCCTTGCAAGTGCTGAATTACTTCAGCTTCATTTCCTTGTAATCAACATGCTTGCGAGCTTTTGGATCAAATTTCTTGATCAACATCTTCTCGGGCATGGTCTTCTTGTTCTTGCTGGTGGTGTAAAAGTGACCAGTTCCAGCAGTCGATTCAAGTTTGATCTTTTCGCGTGCGCCTTTGGTTGCCATGATGTTTCCTTATGCTTGACCACGTGCGCGCAAGTCTGCGAGCACGGAGTCGATGCCGTTCTTGTCGATCAAACGCAGGCCGGCGTTTGAAATCCGCAGACGAATCCAGCGGCTTTCAGATTCGACCCAGAAACGGCGGTATTGCAGGTTCGGCAGGAACCGGCGCTTGGTTTTGTTGTTGGCGTGGGAAACCTTGTTCCCGACCATCGGGCCTTTGCCCGTGACTTCACATACGCGTGCCATTTGGACACTCCAGAGAAAAATTAACAGCTTTCGCCGCACCTCGCCACACTGCTGC
>JBAXNI010000067.1:0-15660 GCA_037133835.1 Comamonadaceae bacterium
TAACCCTGCTCGCTCATGGCAGGACGGAGTTTGGCCAGTTTGGCAGCGTAGCGGCCATCCAGTGGTGAAAGAGCGGAGATTGCAGAGAAATTCATGGCTGGATTGTAGGATGCACACCACAGCGTCCTGCCTGCCCTGATGGCCGGTGCACTGGTGGCTAGAATGAAAGCACCTGTAACTCCTTATTGCCCATGAAATTACTCGGATCAAAGACCAGCCCCTATGTGCGCAAAGTCCGCATCGTGATGGTCGAAAAAAAGCTTGACTACGTGTTTGTGCCGGAGGACGTATGGGCGGCGCAGAGCACGATTACAGAAACCAACCCGCTGGGCAAGGTGCCGTGCCTGGTGATGGAGGCGGGCGAAGCGCTGTTTGATTCGCGCGTCATCGTGGAATACCTGGACACGCTGTCACCCGTGGGTAAATTGATTCCGACGGTGGGGCGGGAGCGCGCCGAGATCAAGACCTGGGAGGCGCTCGCCGACGGCGTTCTGGACGCAGCTATCCTGGCGCGGCTTGAAGCAACCTGGGTCGGACGTAGTGCGGCCGAGCGCAGCCAGGCCTGGATTGACCGTCAAATGGGCAAGATTCACGCGTCCCTCAAGGCCATGAGCAAAGGTCTGGGCGACAAACCATTTTGCGCTGGCATTCATTTGACGCTAGCCGATATCGCGGTCGGTTGCGCCTTGGGTTACATGGACTTCCGGTTTGCACAGATCGATTGGCGCAGCGACTACCCGAATCTGTATAGATTGCACGACAAGTTGATGCTGCGGCCCAGTTTTGCCGAGACGCAACCGGACTGAGCAGCCCTGGGGCCGAAACATCGCTTACATCGTTTTACAGAATTTGAAGCCGCCGGCCGCGCTGGCGGCCTTACAGTGTGCCGACCATGGCCACTTTCAAGACGATTTATAAATGCAGTCGGTGCGGGGCCACCAGCTACCAGCGCGTTATTGAGCGAGCACAGAGCGGCGCCCTGCTGCCTACGGGTCAGTACCGTTGCACCGGATGCAGAAATGTCTTTGCGACGATCCGGGCCTGGTGGCAACCACGGCCGCAACCCGAGCTTCAGGCACATAGCCGCTTTGGCTGAAAGGCGCGCATCGGTCTGCTAGCATTGAAGGCATGACCGACCTGAGAGGCACCGCCACCATCACCGACAAGATCTGTCCACGAGCCGCGCTGGCGCTGCGGCTTGCCAGTTTGCCCCGGCCACTGGTGTTTACCAATGGGGTATTTGATGTGCTGCACCGCGGTCACGTTCTGTACCTGGCACAGGCGCGCGCACTGGGCGCGAGTCTGCTCGTGGCGCTGAACACTGACGCATCGGCGCGCCGGCTTGGTAAAGGGCCAGACCGCCCACTCAATAGCGAAGCCGATCGTGCTGTGGTCATGGCGGCGCTTGCCAGCACCAGTCTCGTGACCTGGTTCGATGAGGACACGCCACTCGAACTCATTACTCAACTCAGGCCCGATATTCTGGTCAAGGGTGGTGACTATGACATGGGCAAACTGGCCGAGACGCGTGTCGTTGAGTCCTATGGTGGGCGGGCCATGGCACTGCCCTTTGTCGACGGTTACTCGACGACCGCATTGCTAAAGAAAGCGCGCCAAGAGAGCTGAAGAGCTTTGGTGATTTTGTGGTCTAATCTACCTAACAAATGTTAGGTAGATTAGATATGAACGGTTCGCCCGCGCTGCATCAGAGTTTTCCCTATTTCACTGCCGAGCACGAAATGCTGCGCCAGACCGTGCGTCGCTTTGTGGCCGAAAGGGTGAGCCCTTTCGCAGACCGCTGGGAGCAAGATGGCATGGTGCCGCGCGCTGTGCTGCAGGAAATGGGCGCGCTCGGACTGCTCGGAATCCGCTTCGAAGCCGAGTACGGCGGTAGCGAACTTGACACCTTGTCCACTGTGGTCCTGGCCGAAGAATTGGGGCGGTCCACCTTTGGCGGATTTGCCGTTACGGTGCTGGTACATACCGATATGGCCGCGCCGCATCTGCACCATGCTGGCAATGTCGAGCAAAAGAGGCGTTTCATGGCCGACATCGTCGCCGGGCGCAAGATCGCTGCGGTGGCAATGACGGAACCCGATGCGGGCTCCGACCTGGCCTCCATGCGTACGACGGCCCGGCGCGTTGGCAATCAGTGGGAACTTGATGGCGCCAAGATGTTCATCACCAACGGTGTGCACGGTGACATCTTCTTTGTTGCTGCCAAGACCGGTGAGAGTGGGCGCAACCATCAGGTTTCGATGTTCATCGTGGAAAAGGGCACGCCGGGCTTCAGCGTGGCGCGACCGCTAAACAAGCATGGCTGGCTTTGCAGTGATACGGCCGAACTCGTGTTTGAGCAGTGCCTGATTCCACAAGCCAACCTGCTGGGCGACGAGAACAAGGGCTTTTACGCGTTGGTGAAGAACCTGCAGAACGAGCGCATCGTGCTAGCGGCTCAGGCCATGGGCGAAGCATCGAAGGCGATCGAGTTGACACTGGACTGGGTGACGCAGCGCAAGGCCTTCGGTGCCACGCTGTGGGACAAGCAGGCGATACGTCATCGTCTGGCCATGCTGACCGCGCGCGTGCAAGCAGCACGGACCCTGATTTACAACACAGCCTGGCGCGACGCGCAACAGCAGGTCGTGGTATCGGAGGCCGCCATGCTCAAGGCGCTGTGCGGTGAACTGGTCAACGAAGTGATGTACGACTGTCTGCAGTTTCATGGTGGCATCGGCTACATCCGCGAATCGGCCATCGAGCGCATGACGCGTGATGCACGCATCCAGTCCATCGGCGGCGGTGCGACCGAAGTCATGCTGGACGAAATTGCCAAGCGCATGTGCTGAGCGGCGGCGGGGGAGAAGATGAGTACAAGTAGCACAAAGCAGGTTGCCGAAACATCCGGCGCTGGATCCAGGCAAATGATTCTGGAAACAGCAGCGCGCCTGTTTCGCCACGAGGGCTACGCCGCCACGTCCCTGCGCGCCATTGCAGCGGCCTGTGATATGAAGGCAGGTAGCCTGTACTACCACTTCGAATCCAAGGACCAGATCGTCAGCGAAGTGTTGGACATCGGCGTGCAGCGTGTTTTTGACGCAGTCAAATTGGCACTCGAAGAACTGGCGCCGGACGCGTCGCTCGGCGTGCTTCTGCATTGCGCGATTGAAGCGCACCTGCGTGCGCTGCTTCATTCACACGATTTCACGTCAGCCAACATCCGCATTCTCGGGCAGGTGCCAGCGCATGTGCGCGAGTCGCATCGATCGCTGCGCCGGGCTTATGAAAACTACTGGCTCGAACTGCTCACGCCCTTGCAGCGCAGCCAAAAGATCCGCAGCGGTGCCGACTTGCAGCGCACGGTCTATTTTCTGTTTGGTGCCATGAACTGGGCCACCGAGTGGTACGACGAAAAGCGCTTTGACCTGGCGCAGGTGGCCAGTGAAATGGCCGATCTGGTGGTGCTGGGATTGCAGGCGCCGGTGGCACAGCGGGGAGCCTGAGCATGACAACTGTTTCCAAAGTCGATCCCGGCAGCGCCCAGTTTGCGTGCAACGCGCAGCACTACGCGACACTGCTGGCAATACTGCGCGAGCGCATGGCCTGGGCCGTGCGCGGCGGTGGCGAGAAACTGATGCAGCGCCATATCGAGCGCGGCAAACTTCCAGTGCGCGAGCGTATCGATCTGCTGCTCGACGTTGGTTCGCCGTTTCTCGAGATTGCCCCGCTGGCCGCCTGGGGCATGTACAACAATGAAGTACCGGCAGCAGGGGTGGTGGCAGGCATCGGCCTGGTAGAAGGTGTGCATTGCATGATCATCGCCAACGATGCAACGGTCAAGGGCGGCAGCTTTTTTCGTGAGACCGTACGCAAGCACGTGCGGGCACAGGAAATCGCCGCGCAGAACCGCTTGCCCTGTCTGTACCTTGTCGATTGTGGCGGCGCCTACCTGCCTGAGCAGGATCAGGTTTTTCCGGACTGGGGCCATTTCGGAACGACGTTCTACAACCAGTGCCGCATGAGCGCTGAGGGCCTGCCGCAACTCTCCGCCGTCTTTGGCGGTTGTACCGCTGGTGGCGCCTATATCCCGGCGCTCTCCGATGAAGCGATCATCGTCCAGGGAACAGGTCGTATCCATCTCGGTGGCCCACCCATCGTCAAGGCAGCCATCAACGAGATTGTGGATGGCGAAACACTGGGCGGTGCCGCCATGCACACGCGTGTGTCGGGGGTCACTGACTACCTCGCAGCCGATGAGCGTCAGGCACTCGCCAAGCTGCGCCAGATCGTGCGGCATCTGAACATGCCGACGGCGCAGCCACTGCCGGCCGGCAGAGCGCTGCCACCGCGCTTTGATCCCACTGAAATTGCCGGCATTGTTGGCGGTGACATGAAACAGCCGTATGACGTGCTCGAAGTTCTGCTGCGCCTCGTCGATGACAGTGAGATGCAGGAATTCAAACCAGAATACGGCCGCACCCTGGTCTGTGCCAGTGCCCGCATCCACGGCTTGCCGGTGGGCATTCTGGCTAACAACGGCGTACTGTTTTCGGAGTCTTCGATGAAAGGCGCGCATTTCATCGAGCTGTGCAACCAGCGCAATATCCCGCTGCTGTTCCTGCAGAACATCACAGGCTTCATGGTCGGCACCGAAGCCGAACGAGGCGGCATTGCCAAGCATTCGGCCAAGCTGGTGTATGCCATGTCCACGGCCCGCGTGCCACGCCTGACCGTGCTGATTGGCGGCTCCTATGGCGCCGGAAATTACGGCATGTGCGGGCGCGGCTTTGCACCGCACTTCCTGTTCAGCTGGCCCAATTCCAGGATCGCGACCATGAGTCCCGAAGTCGCCACCACGGTACTCACCGAATTGCGCAAGAGTTCACTTAAAGGCGATAGCGCCGACGACCAGCTCACAGCGCTGGCGCAGGAAACCACCGAACAGTTCACGCGTCAGAGCGACCCCTACTACGCCACGGCCCGGCTCTGGGACGACGGCATCATCGAGCCGGAGCAGACCCGCGATGTGCTGGGCCTGTGTCTGCAGTTGCTCGCACAGTGCAATGCGCGTGCTACCGGTCCATCACCTGTCTTCAGGATGTGATGCCATGTTCAAGAGAATCCTGATAGCCAACCGCGGCGAGATCGCCTGTCGCATTATTCGCACGTGCCAACTTCTGGGCATCGAGACAGTGGCGGTGTATTCCGAGGCTGACGTCAATAGCCGTCATGTGGCCGAAGCCGACTTTGCGGTGCTGATCGGTCCGGCCAGCGCCAGCGAGTCCTACCTGCGCGCGGACCGCATCGTTGCTGCGGCCCGGTCCAGCGGCGCGCAGGCGATACACCCGGGCTATGGCTTCCTGTCCGAGAAGCTTGAGTTGATTGATGCCTGTGCCGAGTACGGCATTGCATTCGTTGGTCCGAACCGTCGTGCCATTGAAGCCATGGGCTCGAAGATCGAGAGCAAACGCCTGGCGCGTAGCGCCGGTGTCGTCTGTGTCCCAGGCTACGACGAAGACGAGCAGTCGCCAGAGCGCCTGCTGGCTGAGGCGCAGCGCATTGGCTTTCCACTGCTCATCAAGGCCAGTGCGGGTGGTGGCGGCAAGGGCATGCGCCGGGTCAATGCGAGCGACGAGTTTCTTCCCATGCTGGTGCTGGCGCGCAAAGAGGCGCTGGCGTCCTTTGGCGACGAGCGCGTGCTGCTGGAGAAATACATCGTCAATCCGCGCCACATTGAAGTGCAGATCGTCGGTGATCGGCAGGGTGGCCTGGTACATCTGTTCGAGCGTGAGTGTTCCATCCAGCGGCGGTTTCAGAAGGTGATCGAAGAAGCACCGGCCCACCATTTGTCGGCCGACGTGGCATCAAAGCTTTATGAATCGGCCCTGCGCATCGGCAACGCCATGGCTTATGACAATGCCGGCACGGTGGAATTTGTGCTCGACGCCGATGACCACGACAAGCCCTATTTTCTGGAAGTCAACACCCGGTTGCAGGTGGAGCATCCGGTGACTGAAATGACCACCGGCATTGATCTGGTCGAGTGGCAGTTGCGTATCGCCAGTGGTGAGCCACTGCCATTGCAGCAGGCCCAAATTGGGCGCTCGGGCTGGGCCATTGAATGCCGGCTCAATGCCGAGCAACCTGAGCATGATTTTCGAGCCAGTCTGGGCCCCTTGCTGGCTTACTTGGAGCCGCGGCAGGCAAGCGGCGTGCGCATCGACAGCGGCCTGCATGGAAAGAGCGAAGTCTCGCCCTACTACGACTCCATGCTGGCCAAGGTGATAGGCTATGGGGCGTCGCGCAGCCAGGCCATTGAGAAGGCCTGCCAGGGCATTGAATCGCTGCGTATCGAAGGTGTATTCACCAACGCGGCCATGCTCCTGCAGATTCTGCGGCACGAGGGTTTTGACGCTGTCCTGACGACACGCTTTCTGGAGATGCATTTTCCGCAGGGAACGCAGCCGGAACCGCATTTGCACCTGCTGCACAAGCTGGCTGTGGCGGCGGCCTGGGCGGCGAGCCAACGCGTGGCACCGTCGGTATGGGGTGAACTTCGCGGCTTCCGGGTCACAGCGCGAGGCGGTCCGCTGGCATCGGTTGACCTGCGCTTGTGCGACGTCTCTGCGGCGCCTGACAGTGAAACGGTGCGGCTCACTCTATCCGATGGCGTTTATGCACTGGCAGGCCGGGCAGGGTTGTCCGCCCGGGTGCAAATGGACGGCGCTGCGTGGGTCGCGCAAATCACCGATCAGCATGGCCTGGACACAGCAGTGCACATCAAGCATACGCACGGACGACGCTGGTTCAGTTGGCTACAGGGACGCAGCGTGGTGTGGGACGCGGAGCATGAACTGGAACACAGTCTGCATGGCAGCATCCAGTTGAGTCAGGAGCGCAATCTGTCGGCTACGTTGCCTGGCCGTGTTTCCGAACTCCTGGTGCGAGAGGGTGAGCAGATCAAGGCCGGTGCACCTTTACTGATCCTGGAGGCAATGAAGCTTTACCACACGCTCGCTGCACCCGTGACCGGACACGTTGGTCGGGTCCATGTGAAAGCCGGTGATATCGTGGCGCACGGACAATTGCTGGTGGAACTGGAACCGCAGACTGAGCCGCAAGCGGTGAGCTGAAATCAAGGAGAGCGAAATGGCAGGGTTGTACTGGGAAGATTTTCATGTCGGGCAGGTCTTTGACCACCCCTGGGGGCGCACCATCACCGAGTCCGACAACGTCCTGTTTTCCTGTCTGACCCTGAATATGCAGCCCTTGCACATCGACGCTGAATTTGCCGCCAAGAGCGAGTGGGGCAAACCACTGGTGAACAGTCTGTTCACGCTGGGACTCATGATTGGCATGACCGTCAACGACACAACACTGGGCACCACGATCGCTAATCTGGGCATGAGCGACGTGCGCTTTCCCAAGCCACTTTTTCATGGTGACACGATACGCGTGCGTAGCAGCGTCAAGTCCATGCGCGAGAGCAAGTCCAGACCGAGTGCCGGCATTGTCGAGTTTGAACATGTTGCCAGCAATCAACATCAGCAGGTGGTTGCCGTTTGTGTGCGTCAGGCGCTGATGCATCGACGAATTGCGAAAGCTCAGTGAAGGGCCAGGTGGCCATACCGCTTGGGTCGTCTGCCACACCAGGACTCGACCGTGCCATAAAATGAAACTGGTTTCAGGAAATGCCGAGAATTCCACCCAATTTCAAATGGTTGCCAAAAGACTTACTCCATCGATTCCGACTACCCGGTCTGCCGGACGCGCCACGATTGCCGATGTGGCGCGCGAGGCTGGGGTCTCGAAAGCGACCGTCTCCCGGTTCCTGAACCACCGGGACAGACTGCTGACCAAGGACATTGCGACGCGCGTTGAAGTGGCCGTTGAGGCACTGAAATACAGTCCGAGTCCGATGGCTCAGGCCCTCAAGCGCGGCCGTTCCCGCCTGATCGGATTGGTGGTGGCGGATGTGACCAACCCTTTCTCGGTGGCGGTGCTGCGCGGTGCGGAAAAAGCCTGCCAGGAAGCCGGCTACCTGCTCATGCTTTTCAATCTGGGCGATGATGGCCAGCGTGAGCGCGAGGCGATCGTTGCCCTCACCGCCTACCAGGTCGAAGGCTTCATCCTCAACACCTTGGGCCATGACTCGGGCGCTGGTGCGAGCGCAGCACGCCACGGCAAACCGGTCGTGCTGGTGGACCGGCGCCATCATGACATTCAGGCTGATTTTGTGTCGCTGGACAACGCCGGCGCAGTGCAGCTTGGTGTGCGCCACCTGCTCGACGGTGGCTACCGCGAATGCCTGTTTATTTCGGAACCGATCAAGGATGTGAGTTCGCGCGAGGAACGAGCCGCTGCCTTTCGCGCCTTTGTTAGCGAGTCGGCACCGCGTAATCCGGGTCTGCGCGGCACCACGTTCGAGAGTGCGCCAAATCAGGAGGCAGGACTCGATCAGGCGCTGTGCGCACTGCGCCAGCGTGCCGGATCGGGTTTACCTGGCGTGCTGACAAGCAACGCCGTGGTCACGTTGCGCGTAGTTGCATCACTGTCGCGTCTGGGCTGGCGTTTGGGTGCCGACGTCGGCTTGGTGGGCTTCGACGATACGGAATGGGCGCCGTTTATCGGTCCGGGTCTGAGCACGATCGCACAGCCTACCGACGAGTTGGGTCGCATCGCTGCGGGCTGCCTGATCGAGCGCCTCAGGGGCCTGGAGTTGCCACCGCGACAGATCCTGCTGGCGGGTTCCCTGATGGCGCGCGGCTCCTCCTGCCCGACGTCGATCTGATACCTATCAGGGTTTTCCATGATGGCAGTGGCGCCGGAGGGACTTCTATAATTCACTGAAACCGGTTTCAGTAATTTCTGCATATCGACCTGAATTTCAGTGTTTCATGAACTACACGTTTCAATTCGGTGATGTCTTTGCCGCCTGGCCACTGCTGGTCAAGGGCACGCTCAGCACCATTGAACTTTCGATACTGGCCATGCTGCTCGGCCTGTTCGTCGCCGTCCTGTGCGCCTGGGGCAAGACCGGTGGCCCGCGACCTCTGCGCTGGCTCATCAATGCCTATATCGAACTGATCCGCAACACACCGTTCCTGGTGCAACTTTTCTTTTTCTTTTTCGCGCTCCCAACTCTGGGTCTGCGCTGGACCGCGCACACTGCTGCACTGACCGCCATGGTTGTCAATCTGGGCGCCTATGCGACTGAAATCATCCGCGCTGGCATCGAGTCGATCCCCAAGGGTCAGATAGAAGCCGGTCTGGCGCTCAACCTCAAACGCCACAAGATCTTCCAGTATGTGATCCTGAAGCCCGCGTTGCGCACGGTCTACCCGGCGCTGACCAGCCAATTCATCCTGCTGATGCTCAGTTCCGCCGTCGTGTCAGCGATATCAGCCGATGACCTGACATCGGTGGCGGCAAATCTGCAATCGCAAACTTTCCGCAGTTTCGAGATCTACATCGTCGTCGCAGTGATTTACCTCGCGCTGGCGCTGTCGTTCTCAGCGTTGTTTCGCCTGATCTACCGCGTCGCCCTTGACTACCCGGACCGTCGTTGATGCGTACCTTCGGCCTTTCCGAGTTCCTGTTCATCCTGGAGGCAGCCAAGTGGACGGTGGCGCTCTCCTTGATCGCCTTCATCGGTGGCGCCATCGGCGGCCTTTGCATCGCGCTTTGCCGCACGTCCGACCTGGCGCTGCCGCGCACAATGGCAGCCGGATTCATCCAGATATTCCAAGGCACGCCGCTGCTGCTGCAACTGTTCCTGGTGTTCTTCGGTGCCCCGGTACTGGGCATGGAAGTCAACCCGTGGCTGGCTGCCGGCATCGCGCTGATCCTCAACAGCAGTGCCTTCCTGGGCGAGATCTGGCGTGGCTGCATTCAGGCGATCCCGGTTGGCCAATGGGAGGCGGCGCTGGCACTCAACCTGTCCTATGTCGCGCGCATGCGATATGTCGTTCTGCCGCAAGCTGGCCGCATCGCGCTGGCTCCCACCGTCGGTTACATGGTGCAGATCATCAAAGGCACCTCACTGGCAGCGATTATTGGTTTTGCAGAAGTCACACGCTCCGGGCAGATCATCAATAACGCCACGTTCCAGCCCCTGATCGTGTTCAGCGTCGTGGCTGGCATCTATTTTGTGCTTTGCTGGCCCCTGTCGTTGCTGGCCGCCAGCATGGAGCGCCGCCAGGCCGGCGCGCGGGCACGCTGACTTTATCGAGTTCTTTCACCCTGTCACCCTTCCTTAACCCCGGAGACTCCAACATGTTCAAACCTCTGCAACGTCGCGTGTTCACCAGCGCCGCCATGGCCCTGGGCCTGGTCGCAACCCTGACAGCGTGGTCACCTATTGCATCCGCTCAAACAGCGGCTGAAATCAAGAAGAAGGGCGAAGTGACCATCGGCATGCTCGTCGATTTTCCGCCTTACGGCACGATCAATGCGAGCAATCAGCCCGACGGCTATGACGCCGATGTAGCGCGCTTGTTGGCCAAGGATCTGGGCGTCAAGCTCAACCTGGTACCAGTCACAGGTCCGAACCGCATTCCGTTCCTGTTGACCAACAAGGTAGACCTGCTGGTTGCTTCGCTGGCAATCACCCCTGAGCGTGCCAAGCAGGTTCAATTCTCGAAACCGTACGCCGCCGCCAGCATCGTACTTTACGGTGACAGGAAGGCCAGCATCAAAACGGCTGCCGACCTCAAGGGCAAGCGCGTCGGCGTGGCCCGTGCCAGCACGCAGGACGTAGCGCTGACCACTGCGGCGCCCGAGGGAACCGAGATTCGCCGCTTTGATGATGACGCCTCGGCCATGCAGGCTCTGCTGTCGGGACAGGTCGATGCGATCGGTTGCTCGACCACTGTGGCAGCGCAGATCGACAAGCGGGCGCCGGCCAATTCATTTGAGAACAAGTTCCTGCTGCGCCAGCAGGTGATGGGCATCGTGATGCGCCCAGGTCAGGCTGAACTGCTCAAGACGATCGACACCTTTGTCGAGCAGAACACGGCCAATGGCGAACTCAACAAGCTGTACCGCAAGTGGCTGGAAACCGACCTGCCAAAGATGCAGTAAACCTGATCGATTCGTTCTCATGGTGCACTCATGACAGACGCGTTGCTCTCCCCGACTCCGACTCCGACAACGGCCGGCGTCGAGCCCATCATCCGTATCGAAGGTGTAGACAAATGGTTTGGGAAGTTTCAGGTGCTGACCGACATCAACCTGAATGTGCGCGCCGGGGAGCGCATCGTCGTCTGCGGCCCTTCCGGCTCCGGTAAGTCAACTCTGATCCGTTGCATCAACCACCTGGAGACAGTGCAAAAGGGCCGCATCGTGGTCAACGGCATCGACCTCACGGCCGGGGGTCGCAACGTCGGCTCTGTGCGCGAGGAAGTGGGCATGGTTTTCCAGCAGTTCAATCTGTTTCCGCACCTGACGATCCTGGAAAACTGCACGCTGGCGCCCATTCACTCGCGTGGTCTCAAGCAGGAAGAGGCCGAGACCATTGCCATGAAGTACCTGACCCGCGTGCGAATTCCGGAACAGGCTAACAAGTACCCGAGCCAACTCTCGGGCGGCCAGCAGCAGCGTGTGGCGATTGCGCGCGCACTGTGCATGACGCCGAAGATCATGCTGTTCGATGAGCCGACCTCGGCGCTCGACCCGGAGATGGTCAAGGAGGTACTGGACACCATGATCAGCCTCGCCGAAGACGGAATGACCATGCTGTGCGTCACGCACGAGATGGGTTTTGCCCGCAGCGTGGCCGACCGCGTGATCTTCATGGCCGACGGACGCATCGTCGAGGAAGCGCCGCCGCAGGAGTTCTTCAACAATCCGAAGCATGAGACAACGCGCAATTTCCTCGGCCAGATCCTCAATTCACAACATGCGCACTGACAGCGGTACGGCGGTGTTGATTTCCCTCTCGGCCTTTGGTGCGGCCGAAGTGAAACGTCACGGTCAACTGCGCTTCACCGAACTCGCACTGGCTGCCGGCGCTGACGGTGTCGAAGTGCGCAGCGAACTACTGATTGATTCCAGAAGCGAGTTACCGGCCATTGCCGGGGTAGTGAAGGCGTCTGGAAAGAGCGTGGTCTATTCCAGCGCGGATGACCTCTGGACCGGCGAAGGTGCGCTTGACTTGCCAGCATTGGAACGTGCCCTGATCGCCGCCGCGACGCTGGGCGCATCGCGCATCAAGATGGCCATCGGCGCCTTTGACCCGGCGTCGCACAACTCCGTCTGCCAATTGCGTGATCAACTGCGGGATGGCGCGATTGAACTGCTGATCGAGAATGACCAGACCGCCACGGCCGGCACGCTGGTGCGGATGCAGGAGTTTTTCTCCGCAGCGGCGGCGCATGGGCTGCCGTTAGGTATGACGTTCGATATGGGTAACTGGCACTGGACTGGCGAATGCCCGCAGCAAGCAGCCCACGCCCTGGCGGCACAGGTGCGCTACGTACATTGCAAGGGCGTGCAGCGTCAGGCGCAGCGCTGGGTTGCAGTGCCACTCGCTGAGTCGAGCGCGCCGTGGCGCGCCATCCTGCGCTCCATGCCAACGGGCGTGCCCTGGGCTATCGAGTACCCGTTGACCGGGGACGACCTGCTGGCAACAGCGCGCCACGAAATCGCCCTAGTGCGCAGTGTCGCAACGAGTATGGCACCGCAGTTCGCGCTGGCGGCCTGAGTCGCAGGCAACGTTCGAATGAAGCAGATGCTCGACGTGATCACCTTTGGCGAAGCCATGATGCTGCTGGTGGCTGATCGCCCTGGTCCACTGGAGCAGGCGCAGGCCTTTTACAAGCGAACGGCCGGAGCCGAAACCAACGTCGCCATCGGCCTGGCGCGCCTGGGCCTTCAGGTGGCCTGGGCCAGCCGCCTGGGCACGGACTCGATGGGGCGCTACCTGTTGGCAGCCATGACCGGTGAAGGCATCGACTGCTCGCATGTGGTGTGCGATTCAAACCAGCGCACCGGTTTTCAATTCAAAGGGCGCGTCAGCGATGGCAGTGACCCTCCGGTGGAATATCACCGCAAGGGCTCGGCAGCCAGTCACATGGGTGTTGCCGATGTTGACGAAGGCTGGTTGCTGGGCGCACGCCACTTGCACGCCACCGGAGTCTTTGCAGCCATATCAGCCACGACACTGCAAGCCGCCGTCAGGACCATGGACCTGATGCACGGCGCCGGCCACAGCGTGTCCTTCGACCCGAACCTTCGTCCCAGCCTGTGGGCCACGCCCGAACTGATGCGCAACGCCATCAACGATCTGGCGAGCCGCGCCGATTGGGTCTTGCCGGGATTGGAGGAAGGGCGTTTCCTGACCGGCGAAGCAAGCGCTGAGGGCATTGCGCGCTTTTACCGCGAGCGCGGCGCCAGGCTGGTAGTAGTCAAACTCGGCAGTCAGGGGGCCTATTTCGACCATGCGCAAGGTTGCGGTCATGTGCCCGCTTTCCCGGTGGCCGAGGTGGTGGATACCGTGGGCGCCGGCGACGGTTTTGCTGTTGGCGTGATTAGCGCCCTGCTCGAAGGCCTGAGTGTGTCCCAAGCGGTGCGGCGCGGCGCCTGGATTGGTGCCCGCGCGGTGCAAGTGCTGGGCGACAGCGAAGGACTGCCAACACGCGCCGAACTGGAGCAGGCGGGGCTGTGAAAAGCAACGTCTTGGTCTTTCGCGAATTGCCGGTGGACCAATTGGCCCGCCTGACGGCCGTGCACAACGTAACGGTCGCCAACCCACGCCTGCCAGACCAGGCCAGACGGTTTCGTGCTGCTCTGGCCGACACCGAAGGCATGATTGGTTCCAGCTATCCGATGGATGCCTCGATGCTGTCCAGTGCGCCACGGCTCAAGGTCATCTCGAGTATCTCGGTGGGTGTTGACAACTACGACCTTCCAGCTCTTGCTGCGCGCGGCATTCTGCTGTGCCACACGCCGGGCGTGCTGACCGAAACCACGGCCGACACCATCTTTTCGCTGATCATGGCGAGCAGCCGGCGCCTGATGGAACTGGCCAGTCTGGTGCGCGATGGCCGCTGGCAAGGCAACATCGGAGAGGACATGTTCGGTTGGGACGTGCACGGCAAGACCTTGGGCATCCTTGGCTTCGGGCGTATCGGTCAAGCGCTGGCCAGGCGTGCTGCGCTCGGCTTTGGCATGCCGGTGCTGTACCACAACCTGCACGCGGTTGAGCTGGCGACCGAGGCGCCGGAACTGCTCGGCAAGGCCGAGTACACACCGTTCGATGAACTGTTGCAACGTGCTGACATCATCGCTGTGGTGCTGCCCCTGTCCAGCGAAACGCGCGGCCTGATAGGCGCGCGCGAATTCGGTTTGATGAAGCGGGGGGCGATCTTTGTCAACGGTGCACGCGGTGCCATCGTGCAGGAGCCTGCGCTGCTGCAGGCAATCGACAGCGGCAGACTTCGCGCTGCAGGACTTGACGTCTTCGCCACTGAGCCGCTACCGCTGGATTCACCCCTGCGCACGCACCCAAAGGTAACGGCCTTGCCGCACATTGGATCCGCGACTTTTGAGACGCGTTATGCCATGGCCGTGCTGGCGACGAGCAACTTGCTGCAGGCATTGGCGGGGGGTCGGCCGGCAGCTACGATTGATTTCGGCGTCGCGAACCAGTAAGCGCGTCAGGGAGGTCTCCTGAAATTGCGCCGCCAGAAAACCGACCGTGATGGATGCGGTGACTTGGCTCCTAGGCAGAATAGACCGTTGACGCCGTTTCACCGCCTCGGCCGGTCCAGTTGAAATGAAAATAGGTACCGCGCGCCATATCAACGCGCTCGTACTGGTGCGCACCAAAGTAATCTCTCTGTGCCTGCAGCAGATTGGCCGGCAGGCTCGCGCTTCGGTATCCATCGTAGTAAGCCAGTGCAGAGGACATGGCGGGCGTGGGGATTCCGTTCGCGATCGCTGCACCAAGCACTGCTCTCAATGACGGTTGCGACTGTGCAACTGTTTCTGTAAAAAAGGGGTTCATCAGAAGATTCGCGAGTTCCGGATTCAAATCAAAGGCCTCCTTGATTTTCTCCAGCAACTCCGAACGGATGATGCACCCCCCGCGCCACATGAGTGCGATGCCGCCGTAGTTCAGCTTCCAGCCGAAATCCGTTGCTGCAGCGCGCATGAGTTGATAGCCTTGCGCATAGGAGATGATCTTTGCCGCATACAAGGCTTTCCCGAGGTCATCAATGAATGCTTTCCGGTTGCCGGAAAAATGGACTGCGGGGCCCTTCAATGTTCTTGACGCCAGCACTCTCTCATCTTTCATGGACGAGAGCACGCGGGCAAATACCGCTTCGGTTATCAGGGTCAGCGGAGCGGCGGCGTCAAGTGCAGTAGCTACCGCCCACTTTCCGGTTCCCTTCTGGCCAGCCTTGTCCAGGATCTTGTCGAGCAAGGGCAGCCCGTCATCATCTCTTGCCGCCAGAATATCCCTGCTTATCTCAATCAAATAGCTTTTCAACGCCCCTTCGCTCCACTCCTTGAAGACGGCGTGCATTTCGTCGGCCGTCATGCCCAGGAGAGTCCTCATGACGTCATAGACTTCACAAATTAGCTGCATGTCGCCATATTCGATTCCGTTGTGAACCATCTTGACGAAATGGCCGGATCCCTCTTCTCCGATCCAGT
>JBAXNI010000068.1:0-15419 GCA_037133835.1 Comamonadaceae bacterium
ACGTTGCGCTGGCCGGTCTCAATCACAAGCTGGGCTGGCGCGGCACCGTCAACACCCTGCTCAATTTTGGTGAAGGCAAGTACCCGGTTGCTGGTCGTGCCGGTGCTGTTGGTTATCTGGTGGGCAAGCCCGGTGAAGGTTTGCGCTGCATGTTCCACATGATGAACGAAGCACGCATAGGGGTCGGCATTGCCGCAACCATGCTGGGCCTGGCCGGCTACTACGCCTCGCTCGAATACGCGAAAAACCGTCCGCAGGGCAGGGCACTGGCCGCCGGCGGCAAGGATGCGTCGCAGCCGCAAGTGCCCATCATCGAGCACGCCGACATCAAACGCATGCTGCTGGCGCAGAAGTCCTATGGGGAAGGCGCCCTGGCGCTCGAACTGTACTGCGCGCGCCTGGTCGACGAACAGCACACCGGTGAGCCAGGGGCTGCTGACGAGGCGCGGCTACTGCTGGAAGTGTTGACACCGATTGCCAAGAGCTGGCCCAGCGAGTGGTGCCTGGAGGCCAATTCGATGGCGATCCAGATACACGGCGGCTACGGCTACACACGCGATTTTCCGGTGGAGCAGTACTGGCGCGACAACCGCTTGAACATGATTCACGAGGGAACGCACGGCATCCAGGCAATGGACCTGCTGGGGCGCAAAGTGCTGATGGAAAGCGGGCGTGGCCTGCAACTGCTTGGCGCGCGCATGACGGCGACCGTGCAGCGCTCCAACCAGGTCCCTGAACTCGCGTCGTACTCCAAGGCACTGGGCAAGGCACTACAGGATGTCGGCGTGGCAACGCAAGCGGCCTGGTCTACCGGTACGCCCTCGGATGCACTGGCCAACGCCGTGCCGTATATGCAGGCCTTTGGTCACACCGTGCTGGCCTGGATCTGGCTCGAAGTTGCGCTCGCGGCGAGTACGGCGGAGGCAACGAAGGGGCTGCCCGAGAATGTCGGCAGGCTGCGGGCGGCACGCTATTTTTACCATTACGAACTGCCCAAGATCGGTGCCTGGCTGAAAGTGGTCTCCGAGCGTGACCAAACCTGCGCCAGCATGCCCGAAGATGCTTTTTAACCGGAGAAACCATGACTCGCACTATCCAACAACTCTTTGACCTGACGGGCAAGACGGCGCTGGTTACCGGCGGCTCGCGCGGTCTGGGCTTGCAACTGGCGCATGCGCTGGGCGAAGCCGGCGCCAAGATCATGCTCAGTTCGCGCAAGGCGGAAGATCTGGAACAGGCCGCAGCCGAATTGCAGGCCGCCGGAATCGACGCGCGCTGGATTGCCGCGGATTGCGCCAAGGAGTCGGAGATCGTACGCCTGGCTGATGAAACACTGCAGCGTGTGGGTGATGTCGACATCCTGGTCAACAACGCCGGCGCTTCCTGGGGTGCTCCGGCTGAAGACCATCCGCTGGACGCTTGGGACAAGGTGATGAATCTCAATGTCCGGGGTTATTTCATCCTGAGCCAGCAGATCGCGAAGAAGAGCATGATTGCGCGCCGTCGCGGCCGCATCATCAACGTGGCGTCCATCGCAGGCCTGAACGGCAATCCACCCGGTCTGTCGACCCTGGCCTACAACACTTCCAAGGGCGCCGTCATCAACTTCACACGCGCCCTGGCCGCCGAGTGGGGCAGGTACAACATCACGGTCAATTCGATCTGTCCGGGTTTCTTTCCCAGCAAGATGACCATGGGCACGCTCAAGGCACTGGGGGAGGAGCGCCTGGCTGCCGGTGCGCCGCTGAAACGTTTGGGCGACGACGAAGATCTCAAGGGTCTGTGTGTGCTGTACGCCTCGGACGCCGGAAAGCACATCACGGGGCAATGGCTGGCCGTCGACGGCGGCGTCAGCGTTGTGACCGGTGGTTGAGCCCAATTTTGGCCTGGGTTTTGGCGTTGCCATTCCCTTTGTCAATCTCCTCGGATTTGAACTTCGGCTGTTTGAGGGTGGTCTGTCCGAAATTGCCTATGCACCCAAGCCGGAGCATCTCAATTCGTTTTCCGTAACACACGGTGGTGCCCTGATGACCCTGCTTGACGTCACGATGGCGGTTGCTGCGCGCAGCGTGCAAAACGATATGGGTGTGGTGACCATCGAGATGAAGACCACGTTCATGCAGCCGGCGCGCGGCACACTTAGCGGCAAAGGCCGCTTGATGCACCGCACTGCCACCATGGCTTTTGCAGAGGCGACCGTTTTCGACGAAGATGGGCGAGCCTGTGCCCACAGCACCGGCACCTTCAAGTACGTCAAGCGTTTGCCGACCGGGCCGAAAGGCAGCAACGCGCTCAACGTCATTTCCACCGATTGATATTTTTTCAGGACTTTTCCATGCCACAGAACAAGCAGATTCACCTCGACAACCGGCCGCAGGGCGAAGCACAGGTCAGCAACTTCAGACTGGTCGTCGGCGAAACAGCGCCACTCAAGGAGGGCGAGGTGCTGGTGCAGCATCATTTCCTGAGTCTGGATCCCTATATGCGCGGTCGCATGAACGATGCCAAGAGTTACGCCCAGCCACAGGCTTTGGGTCAAACCATGGGCGGCGGTACCGTCGGCGAAGTGATCGAGTCACGCAACAGCAAGTTTGCCGTCGGTGACAAGGTAGTAGGTATGGGCGGCTGGCAGCAGTACAGCGTTGTCGATGCCGATCAGATCGGGGCGCTGCGCAAAGTCGATACGCGCCATGTGCCGCTGAGCGCGTACCTTGGAGCTGTCGGCATGCCGGGCGTCACGGCCTGGTACGGACTGGTCAGGATCATCGAACCGAAAGCCGGACAGACGATGGTGGTGAGCGCTGCCACTGGCGCCGTCGGCAGCGCCTTTGCCGCGCTCAGCAAGGCACGCGGCTGCCGCACCGTCGGCATTGCGGGTGGCCCGGATAAGTGCAAGTACGCAGTCGAGGAACTGGGCTTTGACGTCTGCATAGACTACAAACTGCATCAGGATGCGACTTCCCTTTCGAAGGCCTTGAAAGAGGCGTGCCCGGCGGGTATCGATGGCTACTTTGAAAACGTCGGCGGCATGATCCTTGACGCCGTGCTGTCACGCATGAATGCCTTTGGCCGGATTGCCGTGTGCGGCATGATTGCCGGCTACAACGGCGCGCCGCTGCCCATGACTTACCCGGCGCTGATCCTGATGAACCGACTCAAGGTGCAGGGCTTTATTGTGAGTGAACACATGGAAGTCTGGCCAGAAGCGCTGAAGGAACTTGGCACGCTGGTAGCCAACGGAACGCTGCGGGCGCGCGAGTCGATTGCGCAGGGACTTGAAGCGGCACCCGAAGCCTTCCTGGGGCTGCTCAAAGGCAAGAACTTCGGTAAACAACTGGTCAAATTGATCTAAACCGCTGCCGGTCAAGGTATGAACGACATCATTCTTCACCATTACCCGACCTCGCCGTTTTCGGAAAAGATACGGCTGGTGCTGGGATACAAGAAACTCGCCTGGAAGTCGGTCATCATCCCGGCCATCATGCCCAAGCCCGATGTGGTGGCGTTGACCGGTGGTTACCGCAAGACACCTTTTCTGCAGATCGGCTCCGACGTGTACTGTGACAGCGCATTGATCTGCGACGTGCTGGAACATCTGCAGCCCACACCCGCGCTGTATCCGCCGCAGCAGCGCGGATTGGCGCGGATCCTGGCGCAATGGGCGGACAGCACGCTGTTCTGGGCGGCCATGACCTACAACCTGCAGGCCAAAGGTGCGGCCGCCATGTTCGCAGGGGCTCCGCCCGAAGTCGCCAAGGCCTTTGGGGCCGACCGCACAGCGATGAGCGCCGGCATGACGCGCCTGCGTCCGGCTGACGCCACGGCGGCGTACAAGTCCTACCTGCGTCGCATCGCGAACCTGCTTGAAAACCAGAACTTCCTGCTCGGCAGCGCGCCTTGCGTTGCTGACTTTGCCGCTTACCACCCATTGTGGTTCTCGCGCGTGCGCGTACCGGTAATGGCTGGCGTGCTGGATGCGACGCCGACGGTGCTGGCCTGGATGGACCGCATGGCAGCGCTGGGCCAGGGCCAGATGGAGAAATTTTCTGCGACCGAAGCAATTGCTGTGTGCGCAGCATCGTCGAATTCGAACGACAGCAGTGATGCCTATTTTCAGGACGAGCACGGCATTCCCCTGGGCAGCCGTGTCACCGTGGCCGCCGAGACCTTTGGTCAGGAGACGACCGAGGGCGAACTCGTGGCGGCGACCCGCACGCGCTACACGTTGCGCCATGTCGACCCACGCGCCGGTACGGTCAGGGTTCACTTCCCGCGCATTGGTTACGTGCTCAAGGCCTGTTTGCCGGCATGACTCCAGTTGCGCTGATTCAGTGGAAGTTGTCAACCTTTGACGCATTGACGGTGCACGAGTTGTACGCCTTGCTGCAATTGCGAACCGAAGTGTTTGCCGTGGAGCAGAACTGCGCATTTCAGGACATGGATGGTGCAGATGGCCAAGCCATGCATCTGATGGGCAGCCAGGCCGGCGAACTGCTTGCCTATGCCCGTTGTTTCCCGCCGGGCGTCAAGTATGGCGAGGCCAGCATCGGGCGTGTCGTGACGCGGCTTCGGTCGCGCGGTGGCGGGTTAGGTCATAGTTTGATGGAGCAAGCCATGTCGGCGGTCAATGCGCAATGGGGCGTGCAGCCGATCCGGATTGGCGCGCAGGCGCGGTTGAAGCAGTTTTATTGTGGCCATGGCTTTGTCGACGTCGGCAAGCCGTACATCGAAGACGGCATCGACCACCTGGAAATGGTCTGGCAACCCTGAACCCTAAACCTGGAGTTTTCAAATGATCACTGATTTCCAAAACAAGACCGCTGTTCTTACCGGTGCCGGATCCGGCTTCGGTCTTGAATGCGCGCGTATCGGGGCACGGATCGGGATGAACCTGGTGCTGGTGGACGTGCAACAGGATGCACTCGACAAGGCCGCGGCGGAGGTGCAGGCGAGCGGAGCGGACGTGCTGGCGCGCAGGGTGGACGTTTCCAAGGCCGCCGAGATGGAAGCCCTGGGCCGCGCTGTGCATGAGCGCTTTGGTGCACCGCATTTTGTTTTCAACAATGCCGGCGTCGGTGCCGGTGGCCTGATCTGGGAAAACACGACGCAGGATTGGGAGTGGGTGATTGGCGTGAACCTGATGGGGGTGGCGCATGGGATCCGGATCTTCACGCCCATGATGCTGGAGGCCGCGGCCAAAGATCCGTCTTACCAGGGCCATATCGTCAACACCGCCAGCATGGCCGGCTTGCTCAACGCCCCCAACATGGGCATCTATGGCGCCAGCAAGCACGCCGTGGTCAGCATGAGCGAGACGCTGTATCAGGACCTCTCGCTGGTGACGCAGCAGGTCGGGGCCAGCGTACTGTGCCCCTTCTTTGTCCCGACGGGAATTACGCAAAGTCAGCGCAATCGTCCGGTCGACATGGCAGCAGCCAAGCCGACGCGCAGCCAATTGATCGGCCAGGCCATGAGCGACAAGGCAGTGGGTTCGGGCAAGGTAACGGCTGCCGAGGTGGCCCAGAAGGTGTTTGACGCGGTTGCTGCCAACCAGTTCTATATTTACAGCCACCCGAAAGCGATTGCCAGTGTCCAGACGCGTATGGAAGACATCATGCTGGCACGCAACCCGACCGATCCGTTTGCCCACAAGCCCGAACTCGGCGTCGAACTGCGCCGTGCGCTCAAGGGATAGCCCACCGTAGCAGCCTGAGCTGGTGCTGGGACATAATGGCACGCCCACACATCGGGCGGACTTGCTAACGGAGAAGTTTTTTCATGGAACTCCAGGCCTTGCTGGCGGCGCAGTTTGTGCTGCCCAGCATTCCCCAGGTCATTGCGCTCTTGCTCAGCGAGTTGGAGTGCGCTGAGCCCGACCTGAAGAGAATCAGTCAATTGATCAGCACGGATCTGGCGCTGACGACGCGCTTGCTGCAAGTCTCCAATTCAGAGCGCTTCAATCTGTCAGGACAGATCCACAGCGTTTCCGAATCACTGGCGATTCTCGGCCTGTCCGATGTGCGAGCGATGGCTGAAGCTGCCGCCTCGGCGGCCTCGTTCAAGGCGGTACCAGGCATTCATCTGCAGCGATTCTGGACCTACAGTCTCAATGTGGCAAAGCTGGCCCGCTCTCTTGCCGGAGAGGTACGACAGAACCAGCAGGCCGCCTTTACCTGTGGCCTGATTCATGCAATCGGAGAATTGGCGATTCACATCGGCATGCCGAAGGAGGTTGCGCTCCTTGACACCGAGATACACCACCTGGATCTGGCGCGCGCGGATGCCGAGCGCGCTGCATTTGGATTTTGTTATGCACAAGTGGGCGCAGGCCTCGCGCGCAAATGGTGTTTTCCCGAGTCGATGACCGATGCCCTGGAGCACCAGTACGCGCCCTTTGAAGACGATGTCTATGAGCCGCTGGCCGGGATTATCCATCTGGCTACCTGGCGCGGGCGCGCGCTGGCCGCTGAACTTTCGGATCGGGCGATGGCTGTAACTTTTCCCGGCGCGGTCGGGGAGGTGCTGGGAATTGACATCGACATGGTGCTGCAACAGGACTCCTTCAACTGGTTTTCGTCAACCGCGGGCGATTCCGCGCTCTAGAGATGCGTGCCCTTTGCCTCTATGCCGGCCCGGCAGCGCGACAGCACATTGAGAAACAGGGACTGCGGGCCGCTGACATCGCGGTGCTGGCTGGGGCCGCTGGCGGCCCCAAGGGGCTGATCCTTGGCGCGCTTGATCGTTTCATTTTCGGGAACTGGCTGGCCCAATCAAATCACGAGGTGCACCTGGTGGGTGCTTCGATCGGCGCCTGGCGCATGGCCACAGCCTGTCTCAATGATCCTGTGACTGCGTTTCTCAGGCTCGAACAGGACTACATCCGCCAACACTATGAATTACAGCCAGGTGAAAAGCGACCATCCGCTGCCACCGTCAGCCATCTGTTTGGTGAGAATCTACGGGCCTTCTACGACGGTCGAATTGAAGAAATACTGACGCATCCACGCTTTCGCCTGCACGTTGTGACGGCTCACGGACGGCATCTGCTGGAGCGCGAGCAACCCTATCGCACTGCGCTGGGCTTTCTGGGCGCGTGGCTGAGCAATCTGGTGCAACGCCGGGCCCTGGGCGGCTGGCTCGAGCGCATCGTTTTCTCGACGCCGGGAGCAGCCTTGCCTTTTGACAGCAGCGATTATCCAACGCAGCAGTTTGATTTGAGCCAGGCCAATTTCAATTTGGCTTTGCAGGCCAGTTGCTCGATTCCGTTTGTTTTGCAGGCTGTTCATGACATACCTGGTGGCCCTGGTGGTGCCTATTGGGACGGTGGCCTGACCGACTACCACCTGCATCTGAACTATGCCGCTCGCGCCGAGTCGCAGGGCCTGGTGCTGTATCCGCATTTCCAGAGGGCTGTGGTGCCGGGCTGGCTGGACAAGCACCTGACGTGGCGTCACGGCTCCAGCGCCTTTCTTGACAACATGCTGCTGCTGGCGCCCAACCCCGAGTGGGTCGGGACGCTGCCCAACGGCAAACTGCCGGATCGCACCGACTTCGTGCGCTACGGTGCGGATCTGGCTTCCCGGGTCAGGGACTGGTCTGCCGCAGCCGCCGCGAGCGTCCAGATGGTTGATGAGTTTGACGACTGGCTGCGCCAGCCCGACGTGAAACTCGTGCAGGCACTGTAGTCGGCTTACCATGCGGGCATGCGCTCAAGCACGACCCACCTGCCGGTAGCTGCACGCTTCATGCTTCCGGCGCTGCTGGGCTGGCTGCTCGGCAGTGCGGCACAGTTGCAGCAGGCAGCGTTGTCACCGCTGTGGACGTATGGGGCGTTGTCGCTGATGGCGCTGGTCCTGCTCGGTTCTTCAACCATCCGATCGCTTGCGATCTTTTTTCGGCTGACGTTGACCTTGCTCGCGTTTTCTGCCTTGGCATTCGCGCTGACCGGACTTCGCGCCTCAGCATTTCTCGGTGGAGCGCTGGACAGTTCGCTCGAAGGGCGCGACATTGCGCTGACAGGCATTGTCGCTTCCATGCCGCATTACAACGAGGCGGGTCTGCGTTTTCGGCTGGATGTGGAGTCGGCGCAACTCGACGGCCAACCGGTGCGACTGCCTTCACAGATTTATCTTGGTTGGTATTCCGGTTACTACCTGGCCGAAGGGGGTGTTGCAACGCCGGGTCTGTTGCAGCGTCAGCCGGCGGCGATCACTGCCGGCGAGCGCTGGCAGATGACAGTGCGCCTGAAGGCCCCGCACGGTGCCAGCAACCCCTATGGCTTTGACTACGAACTCTGGCTCTGGGAACAGGATTTACAGGCCAGTGGTTATGTGCGTGCTGGACCGCGAGACCCGGTGCCACAGCGCCTGGCACTCACTGCCTGGCACCCGGTGGAGCGCTGGCGTCAGCAGGTACGCGACCGGATCTTCGAGCGCGTTGGTCAACGTCAGTATGCGGGTCTGATAGCTGCTTTGGTGGTCGGTGACCAGAACGCCATCGAGCGCGCTGACTGGGATGTCTTTCGGGCAACCGGTGTTGCCCACTTGATGTCGATTTCCGGTCTGCACATCACCATGTTTGCCTGGTTGGCCGCTCTCGCCGTCGCTTGGTTGTGGCGGCGTTCCGCCACGCTGTGTCTGCGCCTGCCCGCGTCGAGCGCTGCCCTGATTGGCGGCGTCGTGCTGGCCTTCGCCTACGCTTTTTTTAGCGGCTGGGGCGTCCCATCACAGCGTACCGTGCTCATGCTGGCCTGCGTTGCACTGCTGCGCCTGTCGGGCAAGCGCTGGCCCTGGCCTTTGGTCCTGTTACTGGCCTGTGCCGTGGTGGTGGCCACGGACCCCTGGGCCCTGCTGCAGGCCGGCTTCTGGCTTAGTTTTGTAGCGGTGGGCGTCCTGTTCGCCACCGACCCGGGAGTCCAGCCGCCCCAAGGCGGCACAGCCCCCTCGGGGGTAAGTGAAGCACGCGTAGCGGCAAGCGAGGGGGTCCGTGCCGCCGCCGGGCTGCCCCAAGGCGGCACAGCCCCCTTGGGGGGAAGCGCAGCACGCGTAGCGGCAAGCGTGGGGGCAATATTCCACGAACAATGGGTCATCACGCTGGCCCTCACTCCGTTGACGCTTCTCTTGTTTGGCCAGATTTCGGTGGTTGGTCTGGCTGCCAATGCGCTGGCCATTCCCTGGGTTACGCTGCTCGTTACGCCGCTGGCCATGCTGGGTGTCCTGCTGGAGCCACTATGGGATCTGGCAGCGCTGGCGATTTCTGCATTGAACTGGTACCTGCAGACACTGGCGGCCTTGCCGTTTGCAACGCTGACGGTGGCGCAGGCGCCACTATGGGCCGGCGTGGTGGGCGTACTCGGCGGATTGCTGTTGGCCATGCAACTGCCATGGAGCCTGCGTCTTACGGGCTTGCCGCTGATGCTTCCGGTATTGCTCTGGCAGGTGCCCGCGCCGCAGCCCGGGCAATTCGAACTGCTGGCGGCAGATATCGGTCAGGGCAGCGCGGTCCTTGTGCGCACGGCCAGCCATGCGCTGCTGTACGACGCCGGTCCGCGCTTTGGCCGGGAGAGCGACGCTGGAAACCGTGTCCTGGTGCCTCTGTTGCGCTCGCTGCACCTCAGTCTGGACCTGCTGGTGCTCAGTCACCGCGACAGCGATCATATTGGTGGAGCGCCAGCTGTGCTGAAGATGCAGCAGCAGGCTGAATTGCTCAGTTCCATTGAGGACGACCATGAACTGCAGGCACTGCGTCAGTCACGGCGCTGCACCGCCGGTCAGCATTGGCAATGGGACGGCGTCGATATTGATGTACTGAGTCCGCTGGCCGAGGACTACGGGCAGGACCTGAAGTCGAACGCCATGAGTTGTACCCTGCGCATCAGCAATGGTGTTCGGACGGCCTTGCTGACGGGTGACATCGAGCAGTTGCAGGAGCAGCGTCTGATCGAGCGCTCGCAGTCCGCCGGGACCAGCCAGTTGCGATCCGATGTGCTGCTCGTGCCGCATCACGGCAGCCGGTTTTCCAGCAGCGGCGCTTTTCTGGACGCTGTGCGGCCGCAGTTTGCTTTGGTGCAGGCGGGCTATCGCAATCGCTTTGGGCACCCGGCGCAATCCGTTTTGGTGCGTTTTGAGGAGCGTGGGATTCAGGTAATCGACTCGCCCCATTGTGGTGCGGTCAGATGGAAGTCGGACCAGGCGCAGAACGTCGACTGCCAGCGCCGCCAGACCCAGCGCTACTGGCATCACGCAGTCCCGTAAGCCATTTTTGGACACTGGCGCAAAGCTTGCTAAGCTAGAGGCAGGAGAAATATCCTTTATGCTGAAATTCGACGAGATGTACACCCGATTGCCCTACGAGTTTTTTACTCATGGCGCACAGATCCGGGACCATTACAAAATCTATGACGAATGGCTGGCGCGCCAGCCCGGTGACATGATGGCCAAGCGGCGCGAAGAAGCCGAGATGATTTTTCGTCGCGTTGGCATTACCTTTGCCGTGTACGGCGAAAAGGACGAGGAAGGCGCCGGCGCCGAACGCCTGATTCCGTTTGACCTGATTCCGCGCATCATTCCGGCGGCAGAGTGGTCCTTTCTTGAGCGTGGCCTGATTCAAAGGGTTGGCGCACTGAACCGCTTTGTGCATGACGTCTACCACGATCAGGAGATCATCAAGGCCGGCGTGGTGCCGCCCGAGCAGGTGTTGGGCAATGCCCAGTTTCGCCCGGAGATGATGGGCGTCTCCGTGCCCAACAACATTTACTCGCATATCTCCGGCATTGACATCGTGCGTGCGCCCAATGCGAAGGGGGAGGGCGAGTACTTTGTGCTGGAGGACAACCTGCGCGTGCCCAGCGGTGTGAGTTACATGCTGGAAGACCGCAAGATGATGATGCGGCTGTTTCCGGCGCTGTTCAATGCGCACCGCGTGGCGCCGATTGCCCACTACCCGGATCTGCTGCTTGAAACACTGCGTGCCAGCAGCCCGGCCACCACGGCCGAGCCGACTGTGGTTGTGCTGACGCCTGGCATGCACAACAGCGCCTATTTCGAACATGCCTTTCTGGCGCAGCAGATGGGTGTCGAACTGGTCGAAGGGCAGGACCTGTTTGTGAAAGACAATTTCTGCTACATGCGAACCACGCGCGGTCCCAAGCGCATTGATGTGATCTACCGCCGCGTTGATGATGATTTTCTGGATCCCAAGGTGTTTCGACCGACTTCCACGCTGGGCTGCGCCGGGCTACTCGATGTCTATCGGGCCGGCAACGTGAGTATCTGCAACGCGGTCGGTACCGGTGTGGCCGACGATAAATCGATTTACGCTTATGTTCCAAAAATGATCGAGTTTTACCTCGGTGAGAAGCCCATTCTCAACAACGTGCCGACCTATCAGTGCCGCAACCCGGAGGACCTGGCCTACACGTTGGCCAACATGAAAGATCTGGTGGTCAAGGAGGTGCACGGCGCTGGTGGTTACGGCATGCTCGTAGGGCCGGCGGCGACCAAGGCAGAAATTGAAGACTTCGGCAAAGCCGTGCTCGCCAATCCAGGCGGCTATATTGCGCAGCCTACGCTCAGCCTCTCGAGTTGCCCGACCTTTGTCGAAAGCGGCATCGCTCCACGCCACATTGATTTGCGACCCTACGTGCTCAGTGGCAAGACGGTGCAGATGGTACCTGGCGGCTTGACACGGGTGGCGCTGAAAGACGGATCGCTGGTGGTTAATTCATCGCAAGGCGGCGGAACCAAAGACACGTGGGTTCTGGAGAACGGCGTGGCTCCGGCGGCGACAGCCGGGTCAACGCAAAAACAGTCGGCTTAAGGAGAGATTCAATGCTGTCACGTACTGCCGATCACCTCTTCTGGATGTCGCGCTACACCGAGCGTGCCGAAAATACAGCGCGCATGCTCGATGTGAACTACCAGACCTCGCTGCTGCCGCAGTCCGACGCCGTGGCGCTGGTCGGCTGGCAAGGCTTGCTGAGCATCAGCGAACTGGCGCCGGTCTACAAGGCCAGGCATGGTGAGATCAATGTCCGCAGCGTCATGGACTTCATGGTCAAGGACGAGAGCAATCCGTCGTCCATCCTGTCCTGTTTGAACGCTGCGCGCGAGAACGCCCGCGCGGTACGTGGCACGCTCACGACGGAAGTCTGGGAGACGCAGAACCAGACCTGGCTCGAAGTCAGACGCATGATCAAGGCCGGCGAGTTCGAACGTGATCCTGCGCAGTTTTTCGAGTGGGTGAAGTTTCGCTCGCATCTGTCACGCGGTGTCACGCTGGGCACCATGCTGATGGACGAGGCCCTGTACTTCATGCGTCTTGGTACTTTTCTGGAGCGTGCCGATAACACCGCTCGTCTGGTGGACGTCAAATTTCATGCTGTGCAAAGTGACTTTTATGGCGCCGCGAGCGAGAAAGACCAGGAGTATGACTTCTACCACTGGAGCGCAATCCTGCGCAGTGTCTCGGGCTTTGAGGTTTACCGCAAGGTCTACCGTGATGTGATCCGCCCCGAGCGTGTCGCCGAGTTGCTGATCCTGCGTCCCGACATGCCGCGCTCCCTGCACGCCAGCCTGAATGAAGTCGTGAAGAACCTCGCGCTGGTTGCCAGCGATCAGTCGGGCGAGACGCACAGGCGCGCCGGCAAACTTTGCGCCGAGCTGAAATACGGCCGCATTGACGAGATTCTGGCGACGGGTTTGCACGCCTACCTGACGCAGTTTCTTGACCGCGTCAACGATCTGGGAATGCACATCAGCCGCGATTTCCTGGTTCCCACTGCTGCCTGAGTAACCATCAGCGCAGGCTGGTTATTGCAGATCGGGTTATGGTTGCCCGATTCTGGAGCAATTTTATGAATTCAATGACCTGTGCACGCTTGCTTATGGGGGCGTTGACATTGACCCTGAGCAGTGGTTCCGTCCTGGCAGCGCTTGCACTGGGCGCCAGCACGCCCGACTTCACGACCGACGCGGCGCGGGCCGGGCAAGCCTTCAAATTTTCCCTGAAAGATACGTTAAGCAAGGGGCCGGTTGTTCTGTATTTTTATCCAAAAGCATTTACCAGCGGGTGCACGAAAGAAGCCCACAACTTTGCCGAGGCAACGCCGCAGTTCAGCGCGCTCGGTGCGACCGTCGTCGGTGTCTCGAACGACGACATTGAAACGCTGAAGAAGTTTTCGGTGGAGGCTTGCCGTGACAAGTTCGCCGTGGCCGCTGATAGCGGTGCGCGCATCATGAAGCTCTACGATGCTGCCCTTTGGGTCAAGCCTGACATGGCGGATCGAATCTCGTACGTGATCAGTCCGGAGGGTAAGGTGCTCTATGTGTATTCGAGCCTGAGTCCGGATCAGCATGTTGAGAACACGCTCAAGGCGGTTGAACGCTGGCGCGCCGGCAAGCCGGCGCAGTGATTCAACTCCAGCTCAAGTCAGAACGGCTCAGCGGCATCTGACGAACGCGCTTGCCAGTTGCGGCAAAGATCGCGTTGCAAACGGCTGGCGCCAAGGGCGGAAAGGCGGGTTCACCCAGACCCGTGACCGGTTCATTGGACTTGACAAAATGCACGTCGATGCGGGGCGGCACATCACCTATGCCGATCAGCGTGTAATCGTTGAAATTGCGTTGCACGATACGGCCACGCTGAATATCCAGTTCCGCAAACATCAGGGTTCCGAGGGCATCGATCACGGAACCCTGTACCTGGTTCTCGGCGCCACTGAGGTTGACAATCTGCGACCCGATATCCGACACCACGACCACCCGGTCCACCTTCAACACGCCGACCTTGCTCACCGTGACTTCGGCTACCTCGGCGATGTAGCCACGATGGCTGAAGTGAAAGGCAATGCCCTGGCCCTGGCCACGAGGAAGCTTTCTGCGACCCCAGTCGGACTTCTGAGCAACTTCGGTCAGCACGCGGCGCATGCGGCTCACGTTATAGGTCAGGGCGCGTTCGCCGCTGCCGGCAACCAGATCCTGCTGCCCGAGCAATTCCAGCCTGAATTCGAGTGGATCGCGGCCGCCGGCATGGGCCAGTTCATCGATGAAACTGTGAAAAACCCAGGCGAAGACATTGCTGCCGGGCGCGCGCCACGGCCCCATCGGGATCCCGCACTCCATCGGTGTTTGTTCCAGCAGACAGTTGGCGACCCATCGTCCCGGGAATTCGTCACCTGAGAGGCTGGCACCGCTGCCGGGCTGCAGCACCGAAGCACCATCACGTGTGATGCGGTTGGCGAAGGTGACAAAGTGGTTGTGCCAGGCCGTCAACTTGCCTTTGCTGTCGAGCGCCCCGCGCAGAAAGTGAAAGCCACCAGCGCGGTAATGGTCGTGCCGCAGGTCATCCTCTCGACTCCAGGTGAGCTTGACTGGCGCTGCCACGCGCTGCGCGATGGAGGCGGCCTCGACGATGAAATCGGCGCTCAGGCGTCTGCCGAAGCCACCGCCGCTGCGCGTGATGTGCAGTGTGATCTTCTCCTTTGGCAGACCCAGGGTATTGGCGACGAGGTTTTGTCCGGCCGCCGGGTTCTGTGTTGGCGACCACAACTCCAGTCGACCATCGTGGAACCAGGCGGTACAGTTCTGCGGCTCGATGCTGGCGTGCGAGATGAAGGGGTAACTGTAGGCAGCCTCTACCGTCTTGCTGGCCTGCGTGAATGCTGCGGCCGGGTCGCCATCCTTGCGTAACTGCACCGTGCCTGTCTGCCTGGAGAGTTTCTGCGCCTGAGCCGCAAAGTTGTCCCAGTTTTGCTCAACAACATCGCCTTCATTCCAGACCACTTTGAGTTGGCGGCGCGCGCTGAACGCCGCCCAGGTCGACTCCGCAACGATTGCGACGCCGGGCATCAGACCCGTGAGCTGATTCGTACCACCAAGGATGAAAGCATCGCGCACGCCCGGCAATGCCTTGATCGCTTCCAGGTTGGCGCTGAGAACCTTGCCACCGAAGGCTGGGCACTTCTCGAACACGGCGTACAACATGCCTGGCAGGCGCACGTCGATGCCGAACAGGGGCTTGCCCGTGACCAGTGCCAGGTTATCGACACCACCGATGCGCGTTCCCAACAGTTTGTAGTCGCGTGGATCCTTGAGCTTGACCGATTCGGGACCCGGCAGCGGCAGCTTGGCGGCGCGGCTCGCCAGCTCTGCGTAGCGCAGCGTTCTGCCACTGGCCTTGTGCTGCACCACAGAATTGGCGGCCAGGCACTCGCCAACCGGAACGTTCCAGCTCTGCGCTGCTGCCTGGACCAGCATGGTGCGTGCCGTGGCGCCCAGGCGCAGGAAGTTGTTGTAGTTGTTTGGAGTTGAAGTGGATCCACCGGCGCTCTGGCCGCCGTAGGCCGGATCCAGATCGCCTTGCACAATGCGCACGTCTTTCCAGTTGACTTCCAGTTCTTCGGCAATCACCATCGGCAGCGA